>JADDPP010000276.1 GCA_016781845.1 Rubrobacter sp. | reverse complement strand
TGAACGCGGCTGCAAAGAGCACTCAAGCTCTGTTACCCTGCAAGATACGATCCGGACATATTGTGGAGGCTAACGATTGGAAGATCGCAGCGAAGGTGAGCGAGCCGCTATCACGCGAGGGCACGAGACCAGCCTGAACGATCCGCTGCGGTTCGATCCGGGCGAGTGGTTAGCCGAGGCGACGCGCCGTACGGCGATGGTCGCGTCTCAGCCCAGCGCGTCACCCGGGCCATGGTCGCGCCTGCTTCCCAGCAGCGCGCCGGAGGCAGGCGAGTTGTGGAAAGCCCAACAGCAGCTCAGCGGGGTACAGAAGCGTCTGCGACCGGACCTACTCACCAACTTCACCGAGTCGATCCGATCGAGCACCCCCCTCTTTGAACTAACCGCCGCACTCGTCGCACCTTACCTGGTCCGGCTTTACAACCACCGGAGAGGTGATACACCGGCGCCTGAGACAGTGGATGCGCAGGTCGGCGTAGCGAACGAGCGCCTGGTCACGATAGTAGGCTCGCTCTTCCAGGACGCAGGAGAGAAGGACGGCTTCGATCCATGGCAGGGCCTCGCGGAGTGGATGTTCACGCACATGACGGCTTGGGCCGTGGACTCAATGGAGGAGCGACTCGGTAGCGAGGCCGTGCGGGCCATGACAGTGGATGAGTTCAACAAGCTACTCACAGAGTATCTGCTCGACGCCCAGTCAGACGAGTTACGCGAGCGCCACCGCAACCTGGTTTACCTGTACGCGCAGGAGCTCGCGCAGTTGGTCGTTGACGCGCTTGACGTTCAGAACCCTCCCCTCGACCGCCTGGAGCGGCTGATCGGGCTGCGGCCTCTACGCAAAACAGACACCACCCCCAGTCGCCAGCCGAACCCGCCCGGAGACAGTTTGTCCCCGCTACTACGAAACGGTCACCTTACAGTGATGAGCTCAGCGCACTACCACGCCCTTCGTGAAGCGCTGTTCAAGAACACGTTCCGGAAGGTGGAGGGAACGCCGTGGCCCACTGCTCAACTCGAGAAGGGGAACGCACTGGGCCACGCCCAGCTCCGCCCGCCCGTCGCGGACGCGCAGTCCGCGCTCGCTCCCGAGGAAATGGAGCGCTGGGCGAGCATCATGTGGCAGCAGCGCGAGGAGTTAACGGATCTTGACGCCGATGCACTGGACGCCCTCTCCGCCATCTGGCTGCATCAGGCCAGGGACACGAATGACAGGGCGGTGGCGGACGTTGACCGGCTGCTCGCGATGCGCGGCATCAAGCCAAAGCGGGGGGGGCAGGGGAGGCGTGGGGGTTACGAGGCAGAGCAGCGGGGCGAGATGATGCGCGCGCTTTCGCACATCCAGAACCTGTGGGTGAATATCGCTGAGGTGGAGGTGTACGAGGAGCAGGACGGCCCTGGACGGCGCCGGAGAACAACGAAGCAGACGTTGCAGAGCCGCCCATTCGTGATCACTGACCGGGTCGGCCAACTACAACTGAACGGCTACATGGATGTGCGTAAGTTCGTGTTCCGTCCCGGTGAGGTGTTCGCGGCCTTTCTACTGGGACCGGGGCACCAGGTCGCCCTGCTCTCAGCCAAGGCGCTGAAGTACGACCCATACCGGCACAAGCGGGAGAAGCGCCTCGCCCGCTACCTGAGCTGGCAATGGCGTACCAAAGCGAGGAGCGGCGAGTACATGCGACCTTATAAGGTCGCAACGCTCCTGGATGCCGTTGGGGAGGAAACGAACCTCGCTAAGCCGTCGCGAACCAGAGACCGACTGGAGCAGGCGCTCGACACCCTCAAGGCGGATGATGTTATCTCCGACTGGCAATATGACAGGTGGGATGAGTCCTCGACGGAGCGGCGAGGCTGGGTCAACGAGTGGCGTCAAGCTACCATTCTCGTCGAGCCTCCGCAGGCCGTGCTGGATCAGTACGAACGCCTGGCGCGCCCTACCGCCCCGCAGCCGCACCAGTTGCCGACTCCTATGACGTTGGGGGAGCGAATTAAGGCTCAACGGCTGGCATCGGGCATGTCGCAGCTGATGGCCGCCGAGGCATTGCGGGTGAGCCAGGGTTACTTGAACAAGCTCGAGAAGGGCAAGTCCAACCCGTCACGTGCTGTTGTGAAGCGAATCGAGGAGTGGCTCGACCTCTCCCCCTAAC
>JADDPP010000122.1 GCA_016781845.1 Rubrobacter sp. | reverse complement strand
ATGCTTGGAGGAAATTACAGAACTTCCAGGACTTGACCTGGCGTTTCCACCGTAACCGTACGTACTACCTGGAGTTTCGCCCCGGTGCAGTCGGCATGAAAGGGGTAAATGGCCCAGTTGTATAATAGGTATACACGGTCGTCCGCTCGCATACGTACTCTTGTCCTCGGGGGAGTCTCTTGGGTCCGTTCTCTATCACTGTTCTTGGCATCGCGCTCTTAGTTACGCTCATTGTCCTCTTCTCCATGCTGCGCAGGCCCGCCCTCCGGCGGATAGGGCTGCGCAGCGTCGGTCGCCGCAAGTGGAACACGCTGCTGGTGGTCGTCGGCTCGATGGTCGGCACCGCGCTCATCGCAGGCTCGCTCGTGCTCAACGACAGCACCGGCCGCTTCCAGTACCGTCAGGCGGAGAAGACGCTTGGCGAGATAGATGAGACGGTGCAGTTCGCGAGCCAGCGCCTGCCGAACGACACCCGACCGATACCCCTCTTCGACGCCAGCACCGTGGAGGGCGTCACTCCTGACGCAATACGCGAGCGCACGCTGCTGTTGAGGGAAGAGGCCGTGGAGGTGGACGGCGTGCTCCGCGCGCTCACGCAGGAGACCCCTGCAGAGGCGCTGGAAGCCGGCTCGGAGAACGTCGCGCTCGCCAGTCCCGCCGTGACTGTAGTAGGAGTTGACTGGGGGGAGCTGAGGCGTTTCGGGCAGGAGCCGCCTGCCGTTAGCCTCCGGCCCGACCCCGGCGAGGATCGCGTGTACGTCTCCGACAGGCTGGCGCGGGCGCTGGAGCTGGAGCAGGGCTCGCGGCTGCGGCTGCGGGGCCCGCGAGGGGCGCACATCTTCACCGTCGCGGAGGTCGTGCCGGAGCAGGGCATCAGCGGGTACGTCTCGCGCTTCTCCAGCTCCGAGGGCACCGTGCTGATGGACATAGATGCCGCTCGCACCCTCCTCGGTGCGTCTCCCTCCCAGCTCAACACGCTCTTGATAAGCAACGCGGGAGACGTGGTCTCCGGCGCGGAGAACTCTCCGGCGGTTGTGGACGCGACGCAGCAGCTTCTCGAGGGGAAGGGGCCGGGCGGAGGCTTCCAGGTGTCGCAGGTGAAGAAGGACACGCTCGAGGGTGGCGGCTTTCAGATAGGCGACATCTTCCTGATGATAAGCTCGTTCGCGATTCTCGCGGGGATCCTGCTCATCATCAACATCTACACGATGCTCGCAGAGGAGCGTAAGGGGGAGATGGGCATCCTGCGCGCCGTGGCGCTGAAGCGCGGCGGACTGGTGCGTGTCTTCGTGTACGAGGGGTATGCGTACAGCGTGCTGGCATCCCTGCTCGGCACGCTTGTCGGCGTCGGCGTCGCGGCGGGGTTGGTGTGGGGGCTCAACAGGGCGGCTGCCGTGTTCGCCGACCTCTTCAACGCGGACCTAACGATCCCGTTCTACGTGAGGCCGCAGTCGCTCGTCATCGCCGCTTCCGCGGGGCTGCTCATCACGTTCCTGTCCGTGTTCTTCACAAGCCTGCGCATAAGCAGGCTGAACATTGTGACCGCTATCCGCGATTTGCCGGAGCAGCGCCCGCTGCGGCGGTCCGTGTTGCGTCTCGCACTGCAGGCCCTTCTGCTGTGCGTGGGGCTGCTGCTTGCCGTGGCGGGGTTCACCCTGGAGAACGGCTACCTGATGCTGATAGGTCCGGTGCTCGCCCTCTTCGGTCTCGGGTTGCTGCTCTCGCGCGTCTTGCCTCCACGGCCGGTGTGGACACTTCTGAGCGCGGGAGTGCTCGGGTACGCGTACTTCGCGAACGAGCTGGAGCCCGTACGCCGCGCGAACGAGGAGAGCCCCGCGATGTTCTTCCTCGAGGGCTTCTTCATCGTGCTGGGCGCGGTGCTGCTCGTGACCTTCAACCTCGGGGTAGTGTTCGCCGGCCTCCGCGCGCTGATGCGGCGCATGCCAGGGCTCGCCTCCATCCTGCGCATCGCTGTGGCGTACCCATCGTCGCGGCGGGCGCGCACAGGCTTCACGCTCGCTATGTTCGCGCTCATCCTGTACATCGTGACGATAAGCTCCATCTTCAACAGCACCCAGAGCGCGGCAACGGAGCGCACGCGCAACAACCAGCTCAGCGGGTACGACGGCTTCACCCAGTCCGGTCCCGTCACGCCGATACAGAACTTTGGTGGGCGCGTGGAGGATAACCCGGTGTTGCGAGATGCCATCGAGGACTACACCGAGCTGCGCGCGGGGCAGGTGGAGCTACCGGAGTACGATGCCGCGCAGTACCAGACGCCGTTCGGCCCGCCCACTGGCACACCTGCGCCCGGAGCGAAGCTGCTCGAGTACCTTACGTTCGTGCCCGCCGGGTATCTGGCGTCCACCACCGACGAGCTGGGGGAGCGGCTGCCGGAGCACGACAGCGACCGCGAGGCGTGGGAGGCGCTTGGTCGCGACCCGAGCCTCGCCATCCTCACTTTCCCGTACAACGGTGACCGCGAGTTCCTGGCGCGTCCGAAGCTGGGGCCGGGCGACTCAATCGTGCTGCGCGACCCCGTGACAGGTAAGAAGGTAGAGAAGAAGGTCATCGCGCGCATGGCGCCGCCGAGCGGCTTTGCGCTGGGGGTCATCAACGGCGTCATCGTCGGTGAGGGGGCTCGGGAGGAGTTTCCGAGTCTCAACACGCAGAGCACCTTCCTGTTCCATCTCCAGGGCGGGGTGGACCCGGTCGCGGTGAACCGGGAGCTGAAGCGGGAGTTCGCCGCGAACGGAGCGCAGAGCTTCTTCGTGGAGGACATCATCGGCAGGCTGGAGGCCTTCACCGGCACATTCATCCGCATCGTGCAGGCGTTCCTCGCGTTCGGTCTCATTGTCGGTGTTGCGGGGCTGGCGGTTATCAGCGCGAGGGCAGTACACGAGCGGCGCAGGGAGATAGGCACGCTGCGCGCGGTGGGGTTCCCGAGGCAGGACATCCGCTGGCAGTTCATCGTGGAGAGCTCGCTCGTCGCGCTGCTCGGGATACTCATCGGCATCGCCTCCGGCACGCTCGGTGGGTACAACCTGTTTCGGTTCGCGGTGGACAACCCGGATGCGCGCTTCGTCTTCCCGTGGGTGGAGATGACCCTCATCGGTCTGGGTGTGTGGGTCGCGTCGCTCGCGTTCACGGTGGTTCCCGCTATACGAGCGTCGCAGGTCGCGCCCGTCGAGGCGCTGAGGTATCAGGGGTAGGCTACAATAATGTAGAGGCGGGGCGCGCAACCCGCCCGGCTGGATAACGGGGAAGGCGTAAGGTATGTTCGGCATCGGCAGGCGAAAGAAGAGCGAGCCAGATGGGGCGCCCTACACTGGGCCCATTGTCGAGGCTAGGAGTATAAACAAGAGCTACCGCACGGAGGAAGTGGTCGTCCACGCGCTGCGGGATGTCTCGCTCACCGTGGAGCGCGGGGAGATAGTGGCGATAATGGGTCCCTCGGGCTGTGGCAAGACGACCTTGCTCAACGTGCTCTCGGGGCTGGACAGCATTGACAGCGGCGAGATACTCATCGCGGGCGAGCCGCTCCACAAGATGGGCGATGGGCGCAGGACGGAGTACAGGGCGAAGAGCATGGGCTTCATCTTCCAGAGCTTCAACCTGATGCCCGTGCTCTCGAGCGTCGAGAACGTGGAACTGCCGCTGCTTGTGAGCGGCGTGCCCGTGGACCGTGCCCGTAAGATGGCGCTTGCGACGCTCGACCAGGTGGGCCTGGCGCACCGCGCGAACCACAGACCGAACCAACTCTCCGGTGGACAGCAGCAGCGCGTGGCTATCGCCCGCGCGCTGGTAAACTCCCCTGCCATAGTGTGGGCGGACGAGCCGACCGGCAACCTGGACTCCGACACGAGCCGCGAGGTGCTCGACCTGCTCCTGGGGCTGAACCGGGAGAACGGACAGACGTTCGTGATAGTGACGCACGACCCCGGCGTCGGCTCGCTTGCGAACCGGATAGTGAACATGAAGGACGGGCGGATAGTGGCTTACTCGGAAGAGCCGCAGCGGGAGGCGGCGGTCGGGGCGTGATGCCTCTGGTCAGCGCTCCGACGCTCTCCTGGGCGGAGTTGCCCCACTACAGCTTCGAGTATCCTTCGCCGTTGCTGAACCTCCGCTGGACTCTCGGGTGTGGGCAGGCGTTCCGGTGGCGCGAGACGGCGGAGGGCTGGTGGGTGGGTGTCGTGCGCGGCTGTGTGCTGCGGGTGCGCTCACAGGGGGACACGGTCGAGTACGCCGCGTACCCGCACCTGCCCGATCCCGGCTTCTGGCCCGATTACCTCCGGCTCGATTTCGACCTGGAGGCGATGTACTCCGAGCTTGGCGCGCTCGACCCTCACGCGCGGGCCTCGTTCGAGAGCTGGCCCGGCCTGCGGCTCTTGCGGCAGGACCCGACGGAAACTATCACCTCGTTCCTGTGTACCACCGCGAACTCCATTCCTCGCATCGCGCGCGCTATAGAAGGAATGAGCGTGGCGTGGGGTGAGCCTATAGCCACGATAGACGACCGCTCGTACCACGGCTTCCCGACGGCCGAAGTGTTCACCGAGGAGATCATCCCCACGCTGGAGCGCGACTGCAACCTGGGCTACCGGGCGTACAACCTCGTGCGCGCTATGGAGCAGATAGCGGCGAAGCCTCCCGGCTGGGCGAACTCCCTGCGCGCGATGCCGTACGCGGAGGCACGGGCGGAGCTTATGAGCGTGCGCAGTATAGGGCCAAAGATAGCGGACTGCGTGAGCCTCTTCGCGCTCGACAAGGACGAGGCGGTGCCGGTGGACACGCACGTCCGGCAGATAGCTCTGGAGCTGTACCTGCCTGAGATCACGCAGAAGTCGCTGACGACGAACGTGTACAACCGCATCGCGAGCCGCTTCCGAGAGATGTTCGGCGAGCGGGCCGGTTGGGCTCAGGAGTACCTTTTCTTCTCCCACCTGATGCGTCACAGAGACACGCCGGTGCTGTAAGGGCGCGCCCCCTGGGTGGACCTCACCGTGCGGCTGACAGCCCCGTGAAGATCAGTGGAGCGGGTGAAGCGCCTCGGTCTGGTCTATGTACAGGAAGGCGTCATACCTCTCCGCCAGCTTGGTCGGCACGTAGTTGCCGTATGACTCGTACTCAGGATCGTACACCACGCCGATAGCGCGGTGTCCCAGCCGGTCAAGGAATGGGGCCAGATCGGCCGAGTCCGAGAAGATGAGCAGCTTGTCTTCCTCTCCGGCGGCGTGGAAGGCGTCCTCGTAGCTGCCCTCGCGGGCGGACGGCACCCCCATCTTCTGAGGTTTCATGCCCCACTGGGTGGCGGCGATCACCGTGCCCCGGTGCGAGCCGAAGCCCACCAGCACCACATCCTCGGGCCGATGCCGCTGGCGCATAAGCTGGCCGATGTTCACCATCCCGGCGCTCGCCATGTCGGTTGCGCGCGCGTCGCCTACGTGCGTGTTGTGCGCCCACACGATACCCTTGGCCCCCGGACCGTGGTGTTGCATCAGCCGGTCGAGTGTATCCGCCATGTGCGTGTCCCTGAGGTTCCACGAGGTGGAACCACTCTCCTCGGCGCTCCGATAGTACGACTCCGCATTCTTCACCACGAGGGCGCTCTGTTCCGCGGCAAAGAACGCCTCGGGGTCAGCCTTCCGGTACCGGGCCGCGTTGGCCCGCAGGTGCCTCAGGAGCGTGCCAGCCTGTTTGCGGCAGGGTCCTGAGCCAAGCTCGCTTGCGCTGGCGTACTCCTCTTCACTCTCCGCATACGGCTTGAAGCACGTGTGCGCCTGCCGAGCGAGCGGCACGGCTGCCGGGTCGGCGCGCTCGATGTACTGCAGTGCGGCCTCCATGGAGTCCCAAAGACCGTACACGTCCAGCCCGTAGAATCCTGCCTTCTCGTTCTCAGGCAGCGCGTCGTTGTGTTGCCGGAGCCACTCGACGAGTTCCTCAATCTCGCGATTTGCCCACATCCACGACGGCCAGCGGTCGTAGGTGTTCAGCACCTCGCGTGCGCTGTTGCCTGCACCCCTCCATGCCCTCACGTACTGGTTGACCCTGTAGCAATCCTGCCACTCCCCCTCCACAGCGATGAACGAGAAGCCTTTCTCACTGATGAGCCGCTGCGAGATGCGGGCTCGCCAGGTGTAGTATTCCGACGTGCCGTGAGACGCCTCCCCAAGGAGTACGTAATGCGCGTCCCCAACTCTCTCCAGGAGTGGGTCGAGGTCATCGGAGTCCTTCAGAGGGCGCGCCATCTCCCGTATCGCGTCCACCAGCGCTCCAGCCCCGGTCGTGCGAGCGCTGCTCATGGCTTCTGTTGGAGAGGCGGTGATTGCCGTGGCCGTGAGCTCGGCGGTGGGTGCGGTGACGCCGCCCGCTGTAGTGGTTACTCCCGTCCCAGGTGAGGGACTGGCCGCCGTCGGACTCACGCCCGCCGTACTGCTGCGCCCGCACCCACTCAGCGCCGCGAGTGTCAGTGTGCCTCCCGCGTACTGCAGAAACTCGCGCCGTGACATTCTCTTCTTGCGTGCCATACTCGCACTCCCAATCGCTCAACAGTCATAAGGACTCCCGCCCTGGAGAGAAGAATGCACATCGGAGGCGGTCGAAGTCGTCATAAAGAAGCAAGGGCCTTGCCTTACAGTGACAAACCTCCAGTTCTTACCCGGAAGCCGTCTGAGTTGGCGTGGGGAGACGAGCGGAGGGGCGGGGAGCCGTAACGTGTTACGTCTCCACAGGGGAACTGATGTGCTCGAGCGGTGAGACTTCCTCGATGTATGCAGGTCACCCCGTAAGGGCAGCGCTTCGAGGCGGGCTCACCGTAGGGCGTACAGGTGGCCGTCCATACTCCCGAAGTACACAGCGCCGTCGGCCGCCGCAGGCGAGGACGGCACTGCGCCTCCCGTCTGGAACTGCCACCGTGGCTGGCCCGTGGCGATGTCCGCTGCATACAGGTGGCGGTCGTCGCTGCCAAAATAAATGGTCTTTCCGACCACGGCTGGGGAGGAGACCACCCTGCCCCCGGTCCTGAAGCGCCACTCCTGCTCGCCTGTGAGAGCATCCACAGCGTACAGGTTACCGTCCCAGCTGCCGAAATAGACTGCTTCATCGGTGACGGCTGGAGAGGACGAGATACGTCCGCCTGTCTGGAACGACCATCTCCGGTCCCCGCTGGCCGCGTCTACCGCGTAGAGATAACGGTCCCAGCTGCCGACGTATACGACACCGTTGGCTACGGCGGGAGAGGAGTACACGCGCTGCCCTGTGTCGAATCTCCACCTCTGCTGCTTTGTCCTGATGTCTACCGCATAGAGAAAGGTATCGTCGCTACCGAAATAGACGACTCCGCCGGCTACGGCAGGGGAGGACGCTATTCTGCCTCCTGTCTTGAACCTCCACAGTTCCGTGCCCGTCCTGGCGTCAACCGCGTACAGATAGGTGTCCCAGCTCCCAAAGTACGCCACCCCATCCGCGACGGCAGGCCCGGAGGGCACGCGGTCGCCCGTTTTGAACTTCCACCTCAGCTGACCTGTGTCCCTATCCAGCGCGTACACGTAGCTGTCGTCGCTCCCGAAGTACACCAGCTTACCGGCCACAGCGGGCGGCGCAGAGGGGATGGCCCCCGTCTTGAACCTCCACTTGCGCCTTCCGGTCTTGGCATCTACCGAGTAGAGATAGGTGTCTATGCTCCCGAAGTACACCGCGCCGAGCGCGACAGTCACGCCACGGCTCACCCCGCTTTCGGCTCTAAACTTCCAGTCGAGCCCTCGCGGTTCGTCTACGGGCATTGTTCCGTACACGCCCGTATGGCTGAGGTTCGCGCGGAACATGGTCCCATTTGAGGTAGCGGGCCGGGTGTAGCTATTCGCCAAGGCCGCCTGCCGGGTTGGGCGCAGAAAGGCGTTCAATATATAACCGCTGCGACCATCGTACGTCGCCTTGCGCCAATCACGGCCGTCAGCTCCTTTAACGCTCGGTCCGACTGCGCGTACGGGGGCGCCGGGGGGTACGACGAGCAGTCGGGGCGAGTCCTGCGCGGGCCCTTCCTTCAAGTTCAGGCCGTCTCCCTGCGGAGATGAGACGTACAGCACCACCTCACCTTCGCCCGCGGCCACCTCTGGCGCCTGCGTAGCTACCTTGGGGCGGGTTGCCTCAGGGCTGGGCTGTGCGGTCGGCAGAGCAGGGGTGGCCGGAGCGGTGGTAGCAACCACTCCCGTAATGGCCGTCGCCTCGGGTGTCGGCTGCTCACCCTCTCCCATGCGTTCAATTGTCGGCGTCTCTTCTGTTCCGATGGCAACAGGGTTCCTGCGCGTGGCGGTTTGGGAAGGCGCAAGCACTGCGGCCTCAGGCGCCGAGCTGGGTGTCTGACCTGCCACCAGGGGCGAGCTGGCTGGGGCGCGGCCTCCGTCCCCAAGCATCGCCAGGGAGGCGCCTGTGATACCTAGAAAGCCGAGCAGCAGGAGGAGCGGTAGCCAGACCTGCCTCATTCGAAGCCTGCCAGGGCCCGCCCCTGTCCCACGCGCCACCGGGACAGGTCTTCGCCGCGGCTTGGGCTCGGCTCTCTGAGGCAGCACCCGCATCTGTGTGGTGGCCGCTGCGGCCTGGGGATGGACACGCTCCGCCTGCTCGGTAGCTCTGAGCGCCTCCAGCATCTGCTCCGCGTCCGCGAACCGCTCCGCCGGGTCCTTCGCCATGGCGCGCTGCACAACAGCGAGCATCTCGGG
>JADDPP010000044.1 GCA_016781845.1 Rubrobacter sp. | reverse complement strand
CCAGCCGGTACGCAGGCACCGCCCCTGACCTTGGTGCGAGGGAGTACAGGCCGTGACCGCCTGAAGACCAAATGACGGTTTCAAGTGCGGGGGCGAGTTCTCTATGCACTCGCCCCCCGCGTAGCGTGCGAATGTTGCTCATATGGAAGCGGCATTGAATACGTCCATGTGCGGATAGGTCACTCTCGTACGGCAGCCTGCGACCCGTACAGAGTCTCGCTGGATACCCTCGTGCTGTCATGTCGAGCCTGCGACCAGGTTGGCTGTGTGTAGCCGCTGGCCCTGCTGGGGAGGGTAGGCCGTTCACAAGTAGTGCCACGTCCTGAATCTATGGGCGATGTTCCGCCGTTACCGGAAAGTGGCGCGCTCCGGCGCGGCTCAACTGGTTCTTCACCCTTGCTCAACGCCCCGACCACTGCCACTACCTAGACTACCAACTTAGAGGCCGTATGGCGCGTCTTGATTTGGTGGGAGTAGTGGCGCTTCTGATGGTAACAACGACGAGTACCTCCCGACCCGCGGTTGAGCAAGTGTCCATGCCGAACCGGCGCGGGGCGGTGGCGCAGCGTGTCTGCATCGTGAGCGATGATCTGTCCGGCGTGGCCGACGAGGGCGTAAAGAAGTTCACAGTTGCCATCGCGGCCGCGCTTCGTGGGGAGCACAGGGTAGGGGTGATCTCAACGAAAGGACCTACCGCTTCCCCCGGTGTTACTTGCGTACCCGCGCCGCGCACCTTCCTCAGCCGCAGCCTGCGAGCGGAGCTTGGGCGCCAGAACCCTGACATCCTTATATACGCCGCTCGTGGCTCCGCAACCTACTTCTCGTTTCTGAGGAGCCGGATACTCAAGGCCTACCGTCCGCAAGCGACCGTTGTCCTGCTCGGGCTGCAGACGCGGCGCCACTCTTCGCTACAGCAGAAGATGATCCGACGCTTAGCGCCGGATCTGGTGTGCGTGCAGTCTCCAGCGAACCGGGACTACCTGGAAAGCCTCGGCTGCAGGGTCGAGCTATTGCCCAGTGGCGTGGATACCGAAACGTTCCGGCCGGTGGGGGCGCGAAAACGCCGAGAGCTGCGAACACGCTACGGCCTGGACCCTGACCTGCCCGTGGTCCTCCACGTCGGCCACCTGACAGGCGGCCGACGAATCGACGTGCTGGCCGAGTTGGCCACGCGTAAAACCTGCCAGGTAGTGCTAGTGGGGAGCTCGAGCACTGAGCAAGAGGCGGAGCTGGGTGAGGAACTTAGGAGAGCGGGTGTTGTGGTGCTCACAGAGTACCAGCCACACATCGAGCACCTGTACCAGCTGGCAGACTGCTACGTCTTTCCCGTCGAATCCACGAATAACGCCATAGAGGCGCCGCTCTCGGTGCTGGAGGCGCTAGCGTGCGGCGTCCCAGTCGTGACCACGCGTTTCGGCGCCCTGCCGCGGATGTTTGCGGCGCAGCCGCAGGAGCAGTCATGCCTCGTATTCGTGGATTCGGGCGAGCAGTTGGTCGACGAGGCTGTCCGGATGTGCGGCGAACGGGCGGAAGGCGCGCGTGAGTTGGTACTCCCATGCTCGTGGAGAGCTGTTGCTACTGCTGTGCTTGATCAAGCCCTGCGGGTACGTGGGGCGAAGATTGATCGTGCGTCCGGCTCTGTGAACTAGCGGCAGAAGCAATCGGAGTGGCGTGCCCTTATAGTATTCCTGAGAAAAGGTGTAACGTATCGTGGAAGAAAGCTTTACTGGCCAGCCCATCGTGGAGGCACGGGACAACAGCAGCCTGAATGTAGTCGAGGGGAGAGTGTAGATGAGTGCAAACCCGCAAGTAGCAACAGCAAGTATGGAGATGCCCTCTGCGTATGGGCTATCCACAACGGCTCGAACGTTTGTGGACCTGATAGAGCACGGGGACATGATTACTCGTGCCGATGCTGCTGAACTTGCCTCGTGGCTGCGACGGAACAAGTTCCCGCTGATGGCCCTGGAGATAGACGGCCCGGACTGGTTGCTGGACGACCCTTCGTTCTCCGAGGCGCTGACGGCGGAGAGGGAGTGGTACCGCACTCAGCGCGCTGAGTACCGAGTCGCCTACGATGCATGGCTCAATGAAGGCATCGAGTGCCTCATGATCAAGTCCGCGGGCAACTACCCGTCGTTCCCACACACCAGTGACAACATCGACATCCTCTTCCGTCCTGAGCAGGGTCGCGCCGCGCGCGAGGTGTTGCGGCGGCTGGGCTACGTGGAAGTGCGCAACGTCGAGGAGCCGCAGAAGTTTCTCTTCCGGCTCTTCCGGAGCGGAAAGTGCGTCTCGGCCATCCATATACACGAGCAGATCGCGTGGTTCGTCGGTTTTCTGAACGACGAGGAGGTGTGGGAGCACAAGCGTCCGGCAAGCGATGACCCGCAGGTCAACGTGCCCTCTCCAGAGGACGCTATCCTCATCAACCTGGCGCATGCCTGCTATGAGAACAAGGTACTGCGCCTCAACGACATCGTGCGCGTGCGGCACGCGCTTGAGACCGCGGGGAGCGGCCTGGACTGGGAGTACATGGAGCGCGTAGCTGCGTCGCGCGGTTGGCTGGACGGTCTGGCTTTCATGCTGCTCGTCTACGCCTCTATTGAGACGGACGTTTTTGGCAGCGCACTGATAGGACGAGGCAGCCGAGAGCGGCTTGAGCATCTTGTCCGCGAGTACCAGCCAGCGGCCCGGAGGCTTGGGGCCATCCGCGCCACTGCTGAGATGGACCTGCCGCTCGACATCTCCTATCCGTTCTGCAAGCGGTTGTACTACCGGAAGATACTCGCAGACCCGAAACGCAACGCGCGCGAGCGCCTGCGCGACGTGGCCGTCACCCTTATCTGGGGCATCAAGCTCAAGTCGAGAATGCGGCCGCAGGCGGGCATGCTCGTATCGGTCAGCGGGCCTGATGGCTCGGGAAAGACCGCGCACGCACAGGCTCTGGTGGAGAGCTTCCGGCTATGTGAGATTAAAGCGAACTACGTCTGGAGTCGGGGCGGCTCCTCAGGGGTGATGGGCTTTGTCCACAGGCTGCGCAAGGTCGCGCGACCGGACGAAGTCGAGAGCGCGCCTGAGCAGGAGGACGCGGTAGCGCGCCGCCGCGCCAGGCTGTCGAACCCGGCCTTGCGGTTCGCGTGGTCCTGGACGGTGGCAGCGGACCAACTCGCCACGTACTACCTGCGCGCGTGGCTTCCCTCCCGGCTCGGACGGGTGGTTGTCTGCGACCGGTTTGCCTACGATACAGCGGTGGAGATGGACGCCTCGCTGCCTGCGGACGCCAGGTGGAGCAGGCTTGCAATCGCCGCCCTCCTGAACCTTGCTCCCCGCCCACGGCTTGCGTACGTGCTCGACGTGTCGCCGGATACTGCACATAAGCGCAAGCAGGACGAGCCATGGCACGCCGACCTCGAGGGGGAGAGGAGAGAGTATCTCGCCCTCGCCGAGCGCTACCGGCTCCGTGTGCTCTCGACCGAGGGAAGCTTCGGGGACAGCAGCGACCCCCTCATCCGCAGGACCATCATGACATACATGGCTCGCTTCGAGACGCTGCTCAACGCACTCTTCTACGCAAACCCCAGCCAGAAGAACGTGCCGGATAAGATTTGGGCGCGGCGGGGACGGGTGGCGGTATGAAGGTGTTAGTAGTCACGAACATGTACCCTTCGCCGGAGATGCCGTCGTTCGGCACCTTTGTGTACGACCAGGTCGCCGCACTGCGGCAGGCCGGGGTTGAGATTGATGTCCTGTTCTTCAACGGGCGCAAGAGCAAGCTCAACTACGTGCCTGCGTTCTTCCGTTACTGGCGGCTACTGCTCACGCGGCGCTACGACCTGGTCCACGCTCATTACGTACTCTCCGGGGTAGTTGCTCGCGCGCAATGGGGACGCCGCCTTGTGCTCACCCACCACGGGCCGGAGGCGCTGGGTCAACCGCGATGGCAGAGGCCGATATGCAAGCTAATGACCCCGCTGTGCGACGAGGTCATCCATGTAAGCGAGGAAGTGCGCCAAGCCCTCAAGGACGAGGACGGCTGGGTGATACCCTGCGGCGTGAACCTGTCCGACTTCGAGTTGTTGCCACGCGACGAGGCACGCGAGCGCCTTGGACTGCCGAAGGGAAAACGGCTGGTGCTGTGGGCAGGCGAGCACTGGAGGCCCGAGAAGCGCTTTGATCTGGTGGAGCAGGCGATGGATCGTGTCAAGGAGCAACTTCCGGACGTGGAACTGGTGCTGCTCACGAAGAAGCCACACGACGTCGTACCCGTCTACATGAACGCCTGCGACGCATTCGTGCTCGCATCGTCGCTTGAAGGGTCACCGATGGTCATCAAGGAAGCGATGGCCTGTAATCTCCCGATTGTTTCGGTGCGCGTGGGTGACGTCCCGGATGTAATAGGCGAAACTCCTGGCTGCGCGCTGGCGGAGCGCGAGGCTGAGGATATTGCCACCAAGCTCGTCGAAATCCTGCGTGAGCCGAAGCGTACAGATGGCCGCAATCGAATCGCCCATTTGCAGCACCACCGTATAGCTCAGCGTATCGTTCAAGTGTACGCTCGGGCCATCCAATCAAAGCGAGGAGTCGAGCCACATGCGGCTACGTAAGAACGGCGGAGACCGAATGCCCGCAGTATGCATAGTCCGGCACAACTACTACCCGGATGGGCACGTACGCCGCGACGCGGAGGCACTGGCGCAGAAAGGCTACGATGTGAGCGTGGTGTCGCTACGCCGCTCAACGCAGTCTCCGCGCGAGACTGTCAACGGCGTCGAGGTACACCGGCTCCGCGTAGAGCACCGCCGCGGTTCTGTCGTGCGCTACATCTGGGAGTATGTGGCATTCCTTGTACTTGCATTCCTCAGAGTCACTAGGTTACACGCGCAGAAGCGCTTTAGCATTGTCGAAGTGGATAACATGCCTGACGTGCTCGTGTTCAGCGCTCTCGTACCCAAGCTCACCGGTGCGCGCGTCATGCTATACATCTTCGACAACATGCCGGAACTCTTGATGGTGACGCGGAAGCTAAGCCATCGCCACCCTGCTGTGCGTCTTCTAACTTGGGCTGAGAGTGCGAGTACTCGCTTCGCGAACAAGGTGTTGGTGACCCAAGAGATGGCACGCCGTGTGGTTCAGTCTCGAGGAACACCAGAGAACAAGCTAGCCGTTGTGCTCAATTGCCCTGATGAGACAATTTTCAAGTCGGAGCCACAGCAAGAGCGCTCACGCGGTAGCGGTGATGCGTTCGAGATCGTGACCCATGGGGTGATTCTGGAGCGTTACGGAGTGCAGGTACTCATTGACGCGTTGCCGAAGATCATCGCGCAAGTGCCCGAGACCCGCGTACACGTATTCGGTGAGGGCGAGTACCGCTCAGAGCTCGAGTCCCGCGTTAGGCAGCTAGGAATGTCCGACCGCGTTATCTTTCACGGGTTGGCACCGATGGAAGAGCTGCTCGCGCACCTACGCAGGGCGGATGTCGGTTATGTAGGAATGTTGTGTGACCTCATGCTGTCTAACAAGCTGATGGAGTACGTGACTTTGAGCGTGCCGGCGGTGGTGTCAAGATGGTCAACTTACGAGTACTACTTTCCCGAAGACAGCGTAACGTATTACAAGGCCGGTGACCCCAACGATGTAGCGCGCGCGATCATTTCGGTATACCAGGCACCCGAGCGGGCGCGAGAGCGAGCTAGCCGGGCATTGGAGCTCTACCAGCGCTACCGCTGGCCGGTGCAGCGGGAGGTGTACCTTGGCATATACTCCGAACTCCTGGCAGACCAAACCGAGCGATGGCAGCCAAGCTATCCCCTTGAGCCGTCCGCCTAGAGTGGGTACAAGGTTTGGGGATGCTCTTCCGAACCTGCCCGTGCGGCGGGAGGAGGAGGCGATCCTCCTGTGCGTCCTTGCAGATCGAGACGCTGCGCAGGAGGACAGGCTACGCTCTCTGATCGGCGTGGGGGGGCAGGTGGAAGCCGGTAGCTTCTGGTCGGAGGCGGCGCAGCAGCAGGTGTCCCCCCTCGTGGCGCGTACTCTGAGCGCTGCCTCCGTATCGCCCCATCTGCCCGCCTCCATACTGGAGGAGGCCAGGAGCGTGCGACTCCAGACCATGTTCCGCAACATGGCTCTGCACACGGAGCTCCTCAAGGTCGCGGATGCCCTGCAGTCGGAGGGCGTGCCGACCGTGCCACTGAAGGGGACGCATCTGTGCGAGTACGTCTATGGCGCGCTGGACGCCCGGCAGGTGGGCGACATAGATATTCTAGTGCCGCAGCCGCAGATCGAGAGGGCGCACCGAGTGCTTCGGCGGATGGGGTACGCCCCCGCTGTCTCGGTGCCACCCGGCGCGAAGGAGCACACGTTCCACGGAGTGCCGCTGGTGCGGCAAGGGCCTACCGTTCGCTTCGTGATAGAGCCGCACTGGGAGCTAAGCGATTCCCGTTTCGTTTCCATTGACTATGACAACATCTGGAAGCGGGTGCTGGCTGGTGAGAACGATCCTGCCTCGCCGCTGCTCTCTCTTCCAGATGAGGAATGGCTGCTGTTCCTGTCGCTGCATCTGCCTAAGCACGACACCGGCGTGCTCAGGCTGCTCGCGGACATTGACCGGCTGGTGCGGCGCGGAACAGACACTCTGGACTGGGCTTGCTTTATAGCGCTTGCTCAGGAGTGGAGCGCTACGTCTCTCGCGTACTTCGCGCTGCAGCGGTCCTGGCAGCTCCTGGGCACGCCCGTGCCGTCGTGGGTTCTGGACCGACTCGAACCGTCCTCATTCCGGCGAGCATTCGTGGGGCTGCTCGCGGGACCGTTCGCCATCCTTCGACCGCCTGCCTCAGAGCACCTGCGTTCCAACCGCTTCCGGCTGGCTTACTGTGCTATGCTGCAACCCTCGGGCCGCGCGGTCCGCGCCTACTGGCACTACCTGTTCTCCCGTCCGGGCATGTCGCCGGGGCCGGGCTCTACCCCTGCAGTCCTCGCCGTGGTGCGGCAACTCGCCCGCGGCGCCGCGTGGACCGGGTTGGCGCTGGCAAGCGCCTTTTCCGATCGTCGGTGCCGACCTGTTGTCAGGGCAGAGCGCACTCAAACGGCGTGAAGCGCGCAGTCGGATCGCGACTGTTCAGCGGAAGCTCAAACAGGGGGAACTTATTGATGTGCGGTTGGCCTCTCTGGACTGGGGTGCGCGTGTGGAGCCGGGGACGTCATCAGCGCTATCGAATATGCGTCCGAGCGGCCTTACTTCTGATGAGCGCGGCCACGCTCGCGCTTCTGGCCGCTGGATGCTCGCTTGCCGGACCCGAGCCCCGCCCCACCCCAGACATCCAGAAGACCGTAGAGGCGGCGGTACGAGCCACGCTCGAGGCGCGGGTTCAGCTGTTGCCTACGGAGACTCCTGCTGCTAGTGGTCCAGAGCCTACACAGACACCAGTTGCTGCCGGGGCCACTCCCGCGCCGACTCCACCGGGTGCACCTGACGATACGCGGACGAAAGCGATTCCGCCGACCGTCGTCGCTCGATCCTCGGGCAGCGCCGTGACGCCCGGACGGATGAGCCTGAGCGCGACGTACGAGAGCATCGGCGTCGAGATGTTGTTCGGCGGCGATGAGGACGGGGACGCGACGGCGCAGCTGGAGTTCAAGCGATCCTCGGACACAGAGTGGCGGCAGGGCCTGCCCTTGTGGCGTACGGACAAGGAGTTAGCCCCTGGGCCAGCATTCTACGGCTCGGCGTTGTTGCTGGAGGCTGGAACTGGCTACGACGTTCGTGTGAGTGTGAGCGACCCGGACGGGGTGATGGGCCAGGCTATGATCACAGGCAAGGTGAGCACCCACGCCGAGGATATACTGCCTGCCGAAAGATTGCGGCCCACTCACTACGTTAGCGCGACCGGCGACGACGAGGCGAGCGGCACGAGCCCCGAGACAGCGTGGCGGACGCTGCAGCAGGCAATGGAGGACGCACCGACCCGAGCGGTGGTGCAGGTAGGGCCAGGCTTCTACGCACCTCCCACGAGCGAGAGGCAAGAACCTCTCACACTTCTCGCGCAGTACCCGGCGGTGGATGACGAGCGCTCGGAGATCAACAAGGGCCGCCGCAGTGTCATCGAGCCGGAGGTTCACTCCTCGCCGCTTAGAGCAACCGGCGAGGAGCATACAGCACCGTGGCGGCAGGTGAGCTTAAAGGGACCCGCAACGGGCGCGATGTACAAGGTGTGGAAGTGGGAGGACAGCCCTGTTGGTAGCGTCACTCGCATGGGTTATGCGACAACCAGGGCCGAGCAGCCTATGCGCGTGGCGCATTGGGACCGCAAGGAGGGTACGGAGGATGGATATACGTTGAGCACCCCGGAGGGCTGGGCGGAGGTATTGTACCGCAACGAAACCTACAATTACGGCTTCGCCTCCTTCGACACGGACGTTTACGTGCGGATGCCGAAAGATCGAGATCCGAACCAGCACTATGTCTGGCTGCAAAGAGGAAGTGATAACAGGGGTCGGTTGTCCCTGAGCGGGGCGAGTATCAGGTTGTCGGGTTTCGAGATGAGGATGACGCCGGTTCAGGTCAATACTGGCTCTAGCGATGGAGTCATAGACCACAATCTGATGGCGAACGCAGGCGTGTCGTATTACGGCAGCGAAGGCACCCCCTCCCGCTATCCGACCGGACACACAGTGCAGTACAACCTGTTTCGGGACACTGGCACGTGGTCTGTGGACCCGTCC
>JADDPP010000249.1 GCA_016781845.1 Rubrobacter sp. | reverse complement strand
ACAATTCGCCAGCGGTATCATAAATGTGTGGACCATGTTACTGCGAGGTATGCCTTGGCATCGGAGTACTGCGAGACACCCAGTTGCCAGCCGCCGACCGTGCCCACCGGGTCCTGACCCGGATTAGTCGGGAGGGGTGCGACGTTGAACTTGCCCTTGACAGGGGAGTTGCCCTCCTGGGCCGCCGCATAAGCGTACGGCCAGTTACGCATGAAGAGTGCGTTGCCCGCTGGAAGATGTTCCGGGCGTCCTCCTCCTGGTACGTCCTCACGCCGCGCGGCGAGATGGTGCCGACCCAGCCCTGGGCCCTCCTGAGCATCTGGATGGCCTCCGGGTTGTTGACCGTTACCTCGCCTTCGGGGGTGACGATATCGCCGCCGCCTGCGGAAGCGAGCCACTCGAGCGCGTTGCAGGTCAGCCCCTCGTAGGCGGCGCCCTGGAACACGAAGCCGGTGAAATCCTGCCTGTTCGCCCTCTCGCCTTGCATGACCGCCCTGGCCATCTGCTCCAGCTCGTCCCAGGTCTTCGGTGGGGAGTTATAGCCGTACTTCTCCAGCAGGTCGGTGCGGTAGTACAGCATTCCGAAGTCGCCGAACCATGGCATTGCTACCAGCCTGCCGTCCACCGTGTTGTTCGATGATGCCCTGGTAGTGTTTCTCTGCCAGGTTCCCTAGCTCGGGCTTGAGGTCCACGAGGTGTGGGGCGAATGCTCCGGGCCAGATAAGTCAAGCATCATTACATCCACCCCCGGATCCTTCGCCTGGAAGAAGCGCTGGTAGGTCGAGAAGGCCTCCGTCGCACTCTCAGGCTTGGGCACGACCTCCACCTGAATGCCGGTCTGCTGGGTGAACTGCTTCGCCAGGATCTGGTCCAGATCCCGTCCTATGCCTACCGTGTCGCCGTAGTAGGTGATCTTCTGGCCCTGGAACCGGCGCGCCGCCTCCGCACTGTCTACCGCGGGGGGGTTGTTCTTCGTGTACACGGTCGGCGCACTGGGTATAGTCGGCTCGGCCGTGCCGATCTCACCCTCCGTCGGGGTGATCTCAGTCGGGTTGGCAACCTCACCGATGGGGGTCTGCACTGGCAGCTCGCCGAGACTGGGCGTGCCCGTGCCCTGCGCGGTCACCGCCGTTTCTTCTTCCAGCAGTCCCCCAACCCCCGCTGTCGCGGTTGCGCCGGTGTCCGGTGTTAGTGCGACCTGAGTGGCAGCCTGTTGAACCTCTTGGACAGCAGTTGGAACCAGCCCGGTAACAGAGGTCTCCGAGCCCAGCCCTTCCTCGATCCGTTCCACCGCCGTCGGCGCTTGTTCGGCTACCTGCGTGGCCACATCACCAGCACCGCAGGCGGCCAGTATGGGAAACAGCAACACCAGGAGCGTTGCCATACCTAGAAACCTTCTCATCCTCGGGTAGCCTCCTTCGCAACTGACACCAATTCTCTCCTTACAGCTTTACCCGTCAGGGACCGGGCGTGACGGATACCGGCCGCGCCAACTTGCGCACCGACTCGTGACTGGAGAGTAACAGCCGGAGGTCGACCCCCTGGTGAATGGCGGGGAACAATGCGGTGAACGCTCGTGAACTTTGGTAAACGGCGCGCGGCAACCGGGGAAGTAGCTGAGGACACGCGAGCGGCGGCTGTGAAGGCGGCTCCTCGCCTGGCACGGCAGTTGCCGATGCGGAGAGGAGTTGGCAGCCTGGGAACGGTGCTGCGTCAGAATGGGTGCCCGATGCGCTGCCCGCAAGGACCGCATGTGGCGGTGAGGGGTAGATGTGAGATGCCCACGCGCTGCAGCGTGAACGCCAGCCTGGCGTTCACGAGCTCCGCGCCCGTGGCGAGCCGGGGGGTTGATCCATTGGTATCACTGCTTCCCAGCCATACGCCCGGCGGAGGCGGAGGGTTTGGGCCCCATGCATCCCTACCGCTGAACCGGTCCCATCACCTCTCCACCCGGCTCGACCGGCTTCTCAGGGACCGAGGAGGGTATAACGGAGATGTCTCCCGTGGTCTCCAGCACCACCGCGTGCACGGAGCCCATGTTGGGTTGGCCCGCCTCCCGGATCTTGGCCAGAACGTCGTCGCGGGCCACCCGCTCACGACGGAGGTTCTCGTCTAGT
>JADDPP010000017.1 GCA_016781845.1 Rubrobacter sp. | reverse complement strand
CGAGCCTGGTCGCCAACGGTCTGACGCCTCACTCGCGAAGACTCGGTGCGTGGCCACTGCTCAAGGTACGGCGGACGCAGACACAGGAGGCACTGGATGACACGCCCCAAGCTACTATCTGACCACGAGGTCAGGGGCCGGCTACATGATATGCATACTGATAAGCCACACCGCGACGGGTCCGATACCGAAACAGAGCGTCCGCTACAGCAAGCGACTCACGAGCAGCGGAAGTACGAAGTCGCCTTCTCTTCCTCGCTCTCGGCGCTCTGCATACTTCGCGGCAGAGAGCATCGCTACGAAGCGGTCAACGTGGTCTACCAGGAGCAGGTGTTCCCAGGGATTGACCTTATCGGGAAGACGGTGAGAGAGGTCGTTCCCGATGTATACGAGCAGGGCTTTGGCGCTCTCCTGGACGCTGTGTACGAGACGGGCATGCCGCAGTGTGGTCGTGAGATGCTTCTGCGGCTCCCAGAGCGGGACGACCGATACTTCAACTTCGTCTACGCCCCTATGCACGACGAGCAGGGAGCCGTCAACGGCATCTACGTTGAAGCTCAGGATGTCACGGAACAGGTGCTGACCCGTCACGCCCTGGAGGAGAGCGAGCACCGACACCGGCTAATCTCCGAGCACTCCACCGACATGATCTCCACACACACCCCCGATGGCGCGTACATTTACGTCTCACCAGCCTGCCGGAGTCTGCTCGGCTACGAGCCCTCGGAACTCGTCGGGCGCTCGGCGTACGAGTTTTTCCACCCAGACGACTGCGAGAGGATAAAGGAGACTCACTCCGCCGTACTGGAAGGTCCAGATGTATCAACCGTAAGCTACCGGATACGGCGCAAAGATGGCAGGTACATCTGGTTCGAGACGACCAGCCGGACGATACGCGACCCACGAACGAGCGCCGTAGACGAGATAATAGCGGTATCGCGCGATATCAGCGAGTGGAAGGAAGCTGAGGCAGCGCTGCAGGCGAGTGAGCTGCGCTTTCGGGCAATATTCGAGGGCACCGCCGCGGGCATACTGCTCGCGAATATGGACGGTCGCCCGGTGAAGGTCAACGCCGCGTTCGAGGAGATGCTTGGGTACAGCGAGGAAGAGCTCCGCCGCATGCACTTTGCGGAGTTCACACACCCGGACGACATCGAGGCGGATACCGAGCTTGCGACAGAGCTGGTGGCGGGACGGCGCGACCACTATGAGATAGAGAAGCGTTACATTCGCAAGGATGGCCGGTCCGTCTGGACTTGCCTCACGGTCTCCCTCATTCGTGATACGGAGGGTGAGCCGCAGTTCGCGGTGGCCATGGCGCAGGACATCACGGAGCGAAAGCAGGCTGAAGAGGAGCTCAGAACGCGGGCGCTGCAACAGGAGGTGGTGTCCAGACTCGGCCAGCTTGCCCTGGCGAGCCGCGACCTGTCCAGCCTCATGGCCGAGGCTGGTGCTCTCGTTACCCGTACTATGGACGTAGAGTACTTCCAGGTACTGGAACTACTTCCCGACAGCCAGCAGATGCTATTGAGAGCCGGTGTGGGCTGGCAGCAGGGAGAGGCAGGACAGATAAAGGTCGGAACGGAGATAGACTCGCTGGCCGGGTATACGCTGGCCTCCAGCGAGCTGGTGGTGGTTTCGGACCTGCGTGCGGAGAGCCGGTTCAGCGTGTGTGCTTTGCTCTACGAGCACAGAGTCGTCAGCAGCGTGAGTATCCGAATACCAGGGCAGGGACGGCCTTTCGGCGTTCTCGGAGTACATACCCCGCGGGAGCGAACCTTCACCGCGGATGACGTTCACTTCCTGCAGGCCATAGCGAACGTGCTGGCTCAGGCGGTCGAACGCGAGGCGCTGGAGCGTCAGCTGGCGGAGGATCGCTTCCGGCTACTCGTGCAGAACTCTTCGGATGTGATAACGATCACGGGGGCGGATGGAACGATACAGTACCAGAGCCCATCAGTCGAACGCGTGCTAGGTTATGGTCCGGAGGAGCTAACCGGCACGAACGGGCTTGACCTGGCACACCCGGATGATGTCCCTCGGCTACGCAGTGTGTACGCTGAGGCGGTCAAAGTGCCTGGTGCGACGCTCTCAACCGAGCTGCGTTTCCGGCACCGCAACGGTACGTGGCGTCATCTGGAGATAATCGGCAGCAACCTGC
>JADDPP010000015.1 GCA_016781845.1 Rubrobacter sp. | reverse complement strand
CACCCGCAACCCCACCACAACGCTATACTGCACTCCGGCTGAATAGTTACCCCCCTGGCCGAAACTAGCTTACATTTCATTTTAGTCTATTGTGAAAGAACGCACAAACACCGCACAGGGACCTGAAGGGCAGGCACGGGGACCTGCTCCTACGTCGTTTCCGTATTCCTTCTTGCTCTATCTGTGGACAGCCCCTGAAGCCGCTGCCTGGTTCAGCAAGTCGCGGTAGACGTGGTCGCAGTCGTCGCCCAGGCAGGGCATAGCGCCGACGGCAACAACCCGGCCGTCTCTGAACGTAATGTCGGCGGCGGCGGGGTTGAATACCTGGGTGTTGTCTGGCAGCACGAAGGAAGGACTGCCTCTGGGGTCCAGGAAAGCGGACCCCTCGTCGTAATCGGCCCTGACCGCCTCCTTGCCGCGGCCAGCGTCCAGGTCCTGCTCGAACCGGCGGACATCCAGTCCAATCTCCCCTGCCAATTGCAGGAGCACATCTCTGCGAGAGATGTTCATGTTCCGACCAAAGAACGCTTCCCGCAGGGCCAGGTCGTACCGCCTACCCAGGTACGCGCCTTGCTCGCTGGCGCACTTCGTAGCCTCGAACGCGGGCAGGGTGCTATCCGGGTAGTCGGGCGCGGTGTACGGAGCAAACCGGGCTCGCGGCTCGTGCAGCGCGGCGAGCCACCATTCCCCTTCCAGGACGTCACGCGGGGTGGGACGGTTGTTGACCCATTCCAGCGGCAGAGCCTTCCACTCGACCTCTACGCGGCCCTCGTACTCCTGACCAATGTCTCGCAGACGCACGGCCGCGATGTACGCCCACGGTCAGGCGTACTCGGACCAGACCCGTAGCTTCGGCAACTGAGGACGCTGACTCATCGTTCTCTACCCCGTTGCTTACGACTGGGCGCCGTCGCCAATCCGCGTGCGCAGGTACGCCTGCACGAACATGTCAATGTCTCCGTCGAGCACGCCCGTGGTGTTGCCGTTCTCGCAGCCTGTGCGGTGATCCTTGACCAATGTGTACGGGTGCAGGACGTAGGAGCGTATCTGAGCGCCCCAGCCCGCCGAGACATGCTCACCTCGAAGCCGGGCCTGTTCCTCCGCCTGCCGCTTCAACTCCAACTCCAGCAAGCGAGCGCGTAGCACCTTCATCGCGGTCTCGCGGTTCTGCAGCTGCGAGCGCTCGTTCTGACACGTGACGACGATGCCGGTAGGGACGTGCGTGAGACGAACCGCCGAGGATGTCTTGTTCACATGCTGACCGCCCGCAGAGGAGGCCCGGTACGTGTCCATCCGGATGTCGTCCTCGTTGAGATCAATGTCAACCGCGTCCTCTGCCTCCGGCAGCACCTCGACGAGGGCGAAGCTGGTATGCCTGCGGTGTGCCTGGTCGAATGGGGACTGGCGCACGAGCCTGTGCTGGCCGGCCTCCGCCTTGGAGTAGCCATACGCGTTCTCGCCGCGCACCTCTATAGTCGCGGACTTCAGACCTGCCTCCTCGCCTTCGAGCGAGGCCACGACCTCGGCATCCCAGCCGCGCCGCTGGGCCCATCTCAGGTACATGCGTACAAGCATCTGCACCCAATCCTGCGCGTCAGTTCCGCCTTCTCGGGCGTGGATGTCTATGATGGCGTTGCGCGAGTCGTACGGGCCGGAGAGCATAAGGTCGTACTCGAGCTGCTCAACGGTGGCTTCAACGTCCTGCGCCTCGTTCGCGATGTCCGCCGCGACCGTCTCATCGTCTTCCTCGCGGGCCAGCTCCAGCAGTCCTGAGAGGTCGTCGAGTCGGGCGTGCAAGTTCCCCCACACCTCTGTCTGCGAACGCAGGCTGGTGAGCCTCTGCATGATGCGCTGCGCGCGGGAGGGCTCGGACCAGAACTCGGGTTCGAAGCTCTCCGCTTCGAACCTGTCTATCTCCGCTTGTTTCTGGGGCAGGTCAAAGATGCTCCTGAAGCTCGTTTACCCGAGCCTGTAACGCTCCTATCCTGTCTTCCAACTCCTGCACCTTGAGACCTCCTGCGAGTGTAACAGCAACGGGGAAGGGCACGGCAGCGCCGTGCCCCTGGTTCACCTATATGGTACCACACCGTCATACGCTGGCCGGCAGCAAACAGCCGGAAAGCAGGGTCATGTCAAAGTCGGAGGAGGGATAGCGCCGATGAGTGCGAG
>JADDPP010000014.1 GCA_016781845.1 Rubrobacter sp. | reverse complement strand
AGGAGGTTTGAGAATGCTACATGGCCCCTTACTGGACTTTGGCCGGCTGAGCCGGTTTTTCGCAATCGTTGTACTGTTGGCATCCGGCGTGGTGGCCGCGCCGGTCCGCGCCGACGAATCGGACTCGTATCTACCGAACGAGGTAGTCGTGAAGCTGGATGTAAGCGCTGACGTAGCCGCGGTAGCCCGCGCTTATGGTCTCGACCCATCTCCGATAGATCGCTTCGGCACGCGCCCCATCTACCGGCTCAGGATCCTGGATGGAGGCGATCCGGTTCGGCGCGCGGCAGAACTGCTGAATGACCCGAAGGAACGGGTTATATATGCCGAGCCAAACTACGTAGGTCAGACACCTGAGGGCCGCCAGCGCGTCTCCTGGTTTTCAGGAGGCAGCTCGGATGAGTACGCGAGCCAATGGGCTCCCGACACGATACAGTTGCGGGAAGCACATCGGATCGCCAGGGGTTCAGGGGTGACCGTGGCAGTTCTCGACACAGGCGTGGATGCTACTCATCCCGCTCTCTCCGGGAGAGTCCTTAGTGGCTATGACTTTGTCGATATGGACGCTCAGCCGAACGAGGTTGGAGTGAGAGGCGAGAATCTGGCGTTCGGCCATGGAACGCACGTAGCAGGACTTGTCGCTCTGGCCGCGCCTGACGCGAAGATAATGCCGGTGCGCGTGCTGGACCCGGACGGTACAGGTAATATGTGGGTACTCGCGGAGGCGCTGGACTACGCCGCCGATCAGGGCGCGGACGTCATCAACATGAGCCTCAGCACCACCCGGCAGACCAACCTGCTTCGGGAGGTAGTTGCTGATGTGACATGCAGGCTCGAAGAGGATGGCTTTGCTGATGGGGAGGAAGGTGAAGGTGAGGAAGGAGACAGTGAGGAAGGCGGCGAGGGCGAAGAGGACGGGGAAGGCTGTACTACATCTGGGCAGCGAGGCGTGGTTGTAGTGGCCGCTGCAGGCAACAGCGGGTCTACCACGCCCGAATACCCAGCAGCCGAGGGCGTGACAGGCCTTCTGTCTGTTGCAGCAACCACCTCGACCGACAACCTGGCCAGCTTCTCGAACCGTAGCTCCTGGGTGAACGTCGCCGCACCCGGAGAGAAAATCCTCAGCGCCGTTCCCGGAGGCGGCTACGCTACCTGGAGCGGGACTTCCATGGCGGCGCCTCTCACTGCGGGCGAGGCAGCCCTCGTGAGGTCTGCCTACCCAACCGCCAACTCCGCGCAAGTGGTCTACCGCATACTGAGCACGGCCACGACGATTAGCGGCCCCGTCAGCCCGAGGATCAACGCAGCGGCCGCAGTAGGCGCACTCAACAGCACCTCCGACTAATGGTGGCAGAACTACCTTGGGGCGATCACCCTGATCGCCCCAATAACCTCAAAGGGTAAGGTGAATCTGTCCGCACGCCGCCCTTGCTATCTCTGCCTTCAGGATGGCATGAGTCAGGCTAGTGCAGACCGTCGGAAGTAGGCCATCCCTGTAGAATATGGGCTTCGGCACAGTGGCGACCCTGACACCTTTGGTGCTACACGCAGGCTGATGTCGGCGAAGAAGGGTTGAGCGTGGGCGAGCAACTCCTCTGCTGTTATGCTGCCCGTCAATCGGTTGGCCGCTGCGCCGTCTTTCATCGCGCCCCACACCCGCTCGACGGGGTTATGCTCGTGCGCCGAGTACTTCGGGATCCACACCACAACACCACCCGTCGGTTGGCCTCGATCCACTCCTGGACGAGACTGGCGGTGTGGGCGGAAGCGCTATCGAGCGCGACGTACAGCACCCCGGTCGGATAGGCAGCCGCGACCCGCTTGAGGAATGCCAGAAAGTGCGTACCCAGCTTTCTGTCGTGGTCCGCCGGCAGCCACTCCCCAGTAACGACATTCAGCGCGCCGAAGAAGGCGTAACGGCCGTTCTTGCCCGAAGTGGGCACCCTCACCCGTTCGCCTTTCATCCACATTGAGCGCACCACCAGATGACGCCACGGGCACTGCGCCGGGGGCTTTGCTTCGAATCCAGGAAGATACCGCTGCCACTTCAGATGAGCAGCGGGGCCACCCGGCCAAGACGCTGATAATCTTAGTGTGCAATAATCTACCCCACATTCCGCAGTAGAATTGGCAAGTTTCGATAA
>JADDPP010000319.1 GCA_016781845.1 Rubrobacter sp. | reverse complement strand
CCAGAGGGTGGTGCTCACAGCCCATCGACTGCACGGTGGGACCTAGGGCTAGTGGCGCCGTGACCGGGGCCGCCGACCGCGAGGTTGCCACCTTCTGGCGGTACATCGAGAGCTCGCTGGACCGGCTCGTCGGCTGCCTTGAGGGATTCGACGGGCAGCAGCTCGACTGGCGTCCTCCCGCAGAGGGCAGCAACAGCCTGTACGTGCTGGCTGCGCACACTCTGGCAAACGCCGAGGAGAACATCCTCGGTACCCTGTGCGGCCAAGAGGTCGAGCGGCACCGCGAGGATGAGTTTGTTGCGTTGGGCGGGTCGGCGCGGATGGTCGAGGATCGATGGCTGCAGCTGCGCGGGCGTATCGGCTCGGCGCTCGCTGAGTTGCCAGCCTCCGTGCTAGATCGGGAGGTGCGACACCCACGCAGGGGCGACATTACGGGTCGGGAGGTGCTGCTGGTAGTAGCGAGACACGCGGCTGAGCACCTCGGGCAGGCGGAGCTCACTCGCGACCTGCTGCGCACATCGTGGCTGGGGCGTCACGGGTGATACGCGGACTCATCTTCGACTTCGACGGGCTGATCCTCGAGACGGAGGGCCCCGATTACCAATCGTGGCGGGAGTTGTACGAGGAGTATGGATGCTCCCTGTCCCTCAAGATGTGGGCTGGCCTCATCGGCACCGCGGAGCACGGCTTCGATCCCTATGCGGAGTTGGAGGCGCAGCTGGGTCGGCCGCTGGACCGCGCGGACATTCGAGTCAGGCGCCGCGCGCGATACGCGGAGTTGGTCGCAGCCGAGTCGGTGCTGCCGGGCGTGCTGGAGTACATCGCGGACGCGCGGCGGTTGGAGCTGAGGTTGGGTATCGCTTCCAGCTCGTCCCGCGAGTGGGTGGTCGGACACTTGGAACGACTGGGGTTGATGGCTCACTTCCATGCCCTCGTATGCTGCGACGACGTGCAGCGCACCAAGCCGGCCTCAGACCTATACCTCTCGGTGCTGCGTGTGCTCGGCCTCGACGCCAAGCAGGTGATCGCGCTGGAGGACTCCCCCAACGGCATCACAGCCGCCAAGGCGGCGGGTCTATTCTGTGTGGCGGTGCCGAACGATCTCACACGAGACCTGCCGATGGAGAACGCCGACCTGCGGCTCGCATCCTTGGCGGCGCTGCCCCTGGAGGCGGTGCTGTCGCGTGTATCGGGGAGGCACAGACCGGCGCTGGCGGATCCGATGGTACCCGATCGCCCCCGGGCATCCGCGGTCGTCTTGCGCGACGGGGGCCACAGCGTGCTGATGGTGAGGCACCGGCGGAGGGACGGGACGGAGTACTGGCAACTGCCCGGCGGCGGAGTGCACAACGGCGAGAAGGTGGAGGATACAGTGCTGCGGGAGTTGCGCGAGGAGACGGGCCTCGAAGGGAGGATCGTCCGGTTCCTGTTCGCCATCCCGTATAAGTATGGCATCTCCTCGACCTTCCTGGTCGAGGTCGATAGCCGGGTCGAAGCTACGCTGGGCAGCGACCCGGAAGAGGACGGTGTGGATCACCACAAGCTGGCGGGCGTTGCATGGCTGCCGCCGGCGGAACTCCAGGACAACCCAGAGATCGAGCAACTACTCCGGGTACTCCGTGAGTGACCACTCCCATCGATATCGTATGGATGAACGATCTGTGCCACTATAGCCCTGCAGATGCATCCTGAGCTTGACCGATCCTGCCGGGTGTTCTTCTCCGGGTCACTGCAAATATGTGTGGACGGTGTTACGGCGAGGTATGCACCAAATACTGCCAGTGCAATAATGAAACGTCCGAGCCTGTTTATACTGGCGACCAACTGACCAGTCGCTGTTGCAATGAAGGAGGTCGTGGCTGATGGCGAGTGATGTCTATACCCTGGCTATGTGAGGTGGACCCCATTGTCAAGACACTTTAGAGGGCGGATTTAAGGTGGACTCTCCTCCTTTCTGAGTGTCCGGCGTCAGCCGGCAACAACAACACTGTGTCTCTTGTCTTGGTAGACCTCGGCCGGAGTTCTATACCTAAGCGCCTGGTGGGGGCGCTCGCCGTTGTAGTACTCAAAGTATCGGGTCAAGCTCTGCCTCGCCTCCCTGGGTGTCTGATAGTCGCGGGTGTACACCTCCTCGATAGTCTAACCGCAAATGACAAAAGGGGTAGCGAGACCCGG
>JADDPP010000486.1 GCA_016781845.1 Rubrobacter sp. | reverse complement strand
ATACCACGTCGCGCTCGCTAACGCGGGCCAGCGGGAGGCATACTCGCGCCGGAGGCTCGCGATGGGCTGCGAGATGGAGACGAGAGGCGCGAGCTCGTCGGGGGTTATCCCCGCGGTATCCAGCGCGGACTCGTACCACGTTCGCGCCTCCTGGTCGTACATACCCGTCGCCGAGGCCATCGCCTCGCCGCACGCGGTCTCACCGAGCAGGCGCAGGTGGACATACTCGCCTGGGGAGAGCCAACGCCGGACCCGTCCGAACAGATCGGGCCGCGTGCGCCGCAGCCAGAGCAGCTTCGGGGGGACGTAGGAGGAGTGCAGCGGGCAGGCGGTCCGGTCGTACAGCGCCTCAGTGTCGAGTGTTGAGGCGATCTCGGGCAGCACGACGCGGGCGCGGGTATCGGCCCAGGTGTATACGGGTGTAAGCGCCTCCCCCCGCGCGTCCACGCCGATAATCGAGTGCCAGAAAGAGGTAGTCCCGACCGCCGCGACGGTGACGCCAGCGGCTGCGGCGAGCGTCTCGTCCACCGCTGAGCACACATCTTCGAGCAGTGTGTCGGAGTCGAGCTCGGAGCCGCCATCCTGCGTGGTGCGGGGAGAATGTGGTCGCGAGGCCAGCGTGTCTGGGAGCATATATCCGCGGGCGTCGAAGAGCGCCGCGCGCGCGGAGGATGTCCCGACATCCAGCGCCAGCACCACCGGCTCGTGTATCTCAGGGTCTCGCATAAGAGTGATTACCGCATAACTCGCGCCGTACGGCTGATTTTGCTCTGTAATCGGGCGGGTTATACAATCTGTCTAGTGTATAGACAGCGAGGGAACAGATGGCTACTAAGACGCTGATGACCGTGGAGGACCTGGCGACCCTGCCCGATGGCGGCGAGCGCTACGAGCTTATAAACGGAGAGCCTAGGAAAAAGCCGATGCCGAACGGGGAGCACGCATTTGCGACGCTGGCAGTAGGAGGAGAACTGTGGGCCTACGCTAGGCGAGAGGGACTTGGGGTGGCTCTGGCCGACGCCAGATTTCGTTTGCAGCGCAACCCCGACGTTTCCAGACTGCCTGACGTAGCGTACGTACGCAGGGAAGTCTGGGACGCGATGGACCACCGCGCCCCCGCCCTGGAGGGTGTTCCGGACGTGGCCGTGGAGATCGTGTCCCCCTCGGACGTATACGGTGAAGTTCACCAGAAGGCGCTGGACTGGCTAGCCGCTGGGGTACGGCTGGTGTGGGTAGTACAACCACTGAACCGGACGGTAACAGTGTATGCCCGCGACCGCGAGTCGCTCACGCTGACCGTGGACGACGCGCTCGACGGCGAGGACGTTATACCGGGCTTCCGCATGCCCGTACGTGCGTTGTTCCAGTAAGGCGGGACGTATGTACGAGACAGAGGTCAAGCTCAGGACGGACGACCTGGAGGGGGTACGACACCGCCTGAGGGAGCTCGGCGCGCGGCTCAAGGAGCGGGTGGAGGATGAGACCGACCTGCTGTGGCGCTCCGTGACGGACCCGGAGGCGCTGAAGAAGCAGGTGCTCCGGCTGCGGCTGGTGGGCGAGAACGGCGCGGGTATGTTGACGTGGAAGGGCGCGCCGGAGTTTGAGCGCGGCGTGAAGAAGCGCGAGGAACGGCAGACCTTCGTCAAGGATGCCTCGGCGATGCGCGAGATCCTGACGCGGCTCGGCTACGAGGTGAGCCTGGAGTTCTCGAAGTCGCGCGAGTACTGGGACCTGCGCGGACTCACCATAAGCCTGGACGAGCTCCCGTTCGGCTCGTACGTCGAGGTGGAGGGCGAGGCGTCACAGATCGAGCGCGCGGTCTCGGACCTCGGCCTTGAAGGCGCCGAGCGAGTGGAGGAAGGGTATCCGCAGTTGGCGGCGCGCTGGCTGGGGAAGTGAGAGCGTGACGGCCGCCAGTCCGGATACAAGCCTGTTGCGCCACCGTCGTCCTGATACGCATCCTCTTTGCTATGATCAAAGGGTGACACCTACTACTCTGCCTACGCGAGTCCCCGTTTGAGCGCATCTGAGCTCTCGCTGCTGTTCGGTCTGGCCGCAATGTGGGGCGCGTCCTTCATGTTCATCAAGGTGGCAGTGGTGGAAATGTCGCCTCTGATGCTCGTCTCGATCCGGCTCGCGCTCGCCGCCTTCACGCTTCTGCTGGTCCAGCGCGCGCTGGGCGCTGCCAGGAGCAAGAGAATATCGTCGGCTCCGATGCGGGAGCTGTGGCGGCCGTACCTGTGGGTGGCGATTGTGAACGCCATCATTCCGTACACGCTCATCGCGTGGGGGGAGAAGTACATCGCGAGCGGGACGGCCTCGATACTGAACGCGAGCACGCCTCTGTTTACCGCACTGCTGGCGAGCATGGGCGCGAGCTACGCCAGAAGCCCGGAGCGGCTGACGCCCGCGCGGGTAGCTGGGTTGCTCGTCGGCTTCGCGGGCGTCGCGGTACTGGTTGCAGGCACTGGGGCGAACGTGGAGATCGGCACCGGGCGCTCGGCGTTGATGGGCCAGGTCGCGGTGCTCGTGGCATCGCTGGCGTACGGAGTGGGTGGGCTGTATGCGCGAGAGCGGTTTGCTGGCATCCCTCCCATCCTGCCCGCGACGTGGCAGAGCGCGTTCGGCGCCGTTGTGCTACTGCCGTTCGCGCTCGTGCTTACTCCCCTCAGAGATATCCCGTCGTGGCAGGCAGTGGGTTCGGTGGCTGCGCTCGGGATAGTGGGCACTGCCCTGGCGCTCCTGCTGTACTACGAGCTGCTGGCGAGGGTGGGCGCGACGCGCACGGTGATGGTGACGTACCTGCTTCCAGTCATGGCGCTCATCTACGGCGCTGTCTTTCTGGATGAATCCGTGGGGGTGTACTCCCTGCTTGGCCTCGCCCTGGTGTTGGGCGGTATCGCTATCACAGCTCGGGCGAAGCCTCGGGAAAGAATTGTTCCGCAAACCGCGGCGGGGCGCTAGAGAGTGATCGCAGAACCCATGCGGAGCGCACAGACCTAAGGATGAAGGGGAGCGCGGTGTTCAGCGCTCCGCGCGGATTTCTGGGAGGCGAGCGGGCGGCCAGCAAACGACAAGACCTGGATCGTTCGCTCCCGTCCTCCCTCCCTCTTCGTGTGCTCCCCGATCTCTGCGGCTCAAGCCGTGGGCTGTTCTTGCCGAGTGCTGGGGGCTGTGATACGCTGACTGTGGCTTTTAGGACAGGAGATAGCTACGAGTGGCGGCTGAGGGTGTGGTCACGGCGGGGACGGTAACGGAGAGGTCGCGCGAGGAGTACGTCGCGCGCAACCTCCGCCACAATTACATTCTTCTGCTTATCGACGCGGTCTCGTTCCCATTCGGCATCAGCTTCGTCTCCGCGCTCACGATCCTGCCGCTCTTCGTGCGCGAGATAACCGACTCATCCCTCGCCGTGGGGCTTGTGCCTGCGATCACGAACCTCGGGATGCTACTCCCGCCGCTGTTCATTGCGAACCGGCTAGAGCGCCAGCCGCTGCAGAAGTGGTACCTGTTCTGGATGGCGGTGATCGAGCGCATCCCCCTGCTGCTGCTCGCGGCGCTGACTCCGTGGCTGGGGCGCACATCGCCGTGGGTGTTGCTGTGGGTATTCTTCGCGTGTATCACGGTACACAACTTCGCTATGGGCTTAAACATGCCCGCGTACTTCAACCTGTACTCGAAGGTAATACCTCCGCGCCGCCGGGGCAGTATGTGGGGCTTTGGGGGTGCTATCGGCGGGCTGCTCGCGCTCGGCGGCGCCCAGCTCTCGGGCATCCTGCTTTCGCGCTACGGCTTCCCGGACGCATTCGCCCTGTGCTTCCTCTTCGCGTTCATAGCGCTGACGCTGGGTATCGCAGGCTTCAGGTACGTGCGCGAGCTACCGGCCTCGGAGGTGCCGCCGTACACTCCCACCGTGCGGTATCTCCGGAGCGCTCCCGCCATCCTGCGCTCGGACACCCAGTTCGGTTTGTTCGTCCTCTCCCAGGCGGTGCATAGCTTCGCGTATATGGCGCCTGCGTTCTACACCGTGTACGCGCTCGACCGCTTCAACGCCACGCCGCGCACCGTAGCGTTGTTCACGACGGTGCTGATGGCCGCGAGTGCGATCGCGAACCCGGTGCTGGGGCTGGTTGCGGATCGGTATGGAAACAAGCTCGTGCTGCAGATCGGTATGCTGCTCTCGGTGGCTGGGCCGCTGCTGGCCGTGTTGGCGCCGAGCCTGGAGTGGATGTACCTCGTGTTCGTGTTCAACAGCATCGTGATGGCGGGCTCGAGCATTGGTGGGTTCAACCTGCCGCTGGAGTTTGCGCCCCGCCCGCAGGTGCCGACGTACACTGCCGTGGCAATGACCGGGATAGCGCCGATCCGCGCGCTGGTGCCCGTCATTGGAGGGGTGATAGCGGGGTGGGGGTACGCACCCGTCTTCTGGATATCCGCGGTCGCCTCGGCGCTCGGCCTCGCACTGCTGACAGCGAGGGTGCGCGATCCACGGCATAACGAACGGGAACGAGATTTCACCACAGAGGACGCGGAGCACGCAGAGATTCAGCAAGTGTAAGGGCGAACCTGGTGTCCGCCCTTGCCAGTGAGCGGCGGGGTAGAGGTTATCGCGGCGGGCGCAGGGACCTGCCGCTACGGTGTCCCTGCTAACTCTCCGCGCGCTCTGCGTACGCCGCGGCGAGATCCACACGTATGGAAGGAGCAGGCGATGCAGGAGGGTATGCCCACGCGGACGGAACGGGACTCGATGGGGGAAATACAGGTCCCATCGGGCGCTCTGTACGGGGCGCAGACGATGCGCGCAGTGCGGAACTTCCCGATAAGCGGGCTTCGGTTCAACCGAGCGTTCATCCGAGCCCTGGGGCAGGTGAAGCTGGCCGCAGCAGCAGTCAACGCAGATCTCGGCCTGCTTCAGCCGGATCTAGCGGAGGCGATACAACAGGCCGCGCGGGAGGTGGTGGATGGAAAGCTGGACGAGCACTTCCCGATTGACATCTTCCAGACGGGCTCCGGCACCTCCACGAACATGAACGCGAACGAGGTCATCGCGAACAAGGCGATACAGATCCTGGGAGGGGAGGTGGGCTCGAAGAAGCCCGTGCATCCGAACGACCACGTCAACCTCGGCCAGAGCTCGAACGATGTCATCCCAACCGTGATACATCTCTCGGTGCTCTCCGTGCTGCACGGGGAGTTGGAACCAGCTCTCGGGGAGCTGCATGACGCGCTGTCCGAGAAGGCGCGTGAGTTCATGCCCGTCATCAAGACCGGACGGACCCACCTGCAGGATGCCACGCCCATTCGCCTCGGGCAGGAGTTCGAGGGGTACGCGGGTCAGATAGACCGTTCTCGCCGGATTCTGGGCTATGCAACGCAGGAGCTATCGGAGGTGGCGCTCGGCGGCACGGCGGTCGGCACCGGCATCAACACCGATCCGGAGTTCGCGCGCCGGGTGTGCGAGCGGTTAAGCGATATGAACGGCTTCGAGGTGCGGGAGACAGATAACCACTTCCAGGCACAGAGCACGCTCGATACCGTGGTCTTCGCGAGCGGCGTGCTGCGCACCATCGCGGTCAGCCTCACGAAGATCGCGAGCGATGTCCGGCTGATGGGTACCGGCCCGCGAGCGGGGCTGGGGGAGATAACGCTGCCGGAGGTGCAGCCGGGCAGTTCCATCATGCCAGGCAAGGTCAACCCCGTGATCGTGGAGTCGCTGCTGATGGTGTGCGCTCAGGTCATCGGGAACGACACGACGGTGATGCTCGCCGGGCAGGGGGGCAACTTCGAGCTGAACACGATGATGCCTGTCGCCGCGCACAACCTGCTGGAGTCCGCCGCGCTGCTGGCATCCGCAAGCAGGAACTTCAGCGACCAGTGCGTGAAGGGCGTCCAGGCGACGGAGCGAGGTCCCCAGATGGTGGAGCAGGGCCTTGCGATCTGCACCGCACTCGCGCCGGAGATCGGATACGATGCAGCGGCGGCGATCTCGAAAGAAGCGCATCGGAGCGGGCGCACCGTCCGCGAGGTAGCCCGCGAGCTTACCACTCTCTCCGAAGCCGACCTCGACCGCATCCTCGATCCCGCGTCCATGACTGAGCCGGGGAACGTAGTGGGGTTGGCCGGGGGTTAGGCAGGGCGGTCCCAGATCACCCAGAACGTGACTTTTCTTGTCGAAACGGTTACCCTCATTGCTACAGCGATGGTTGCAGGTCGAGGAGCTTTTTATGACGGTTACAGTCCAACCCCCGGTTGCCAAAAAGGCGCCGCATGAGACAACTCTCCACGGCGAGGTGCGCGTAGACCCTTACTTCTGGCTACGCGACCGCGAGAACCCGGAGGTGCTCGAATACCTGAAGGCCGAGAACGGCTACATTGACCAGGTGCTGGGGCACACACGGGAGCTGCAGGAGCGGCTCTACACCGAGATGCGTGGGCGCATCAAGGAAACGGACGAGTCGGTGCCCGAGAAGCGCGGTGACTACCTTTACTATCAGCGCACGGAGGAGGGTAAGCAGTACCCTATCTTCCTGCGCGGGAAGGGCAGCCTGGACGCTCCCGAAGAGGTGCTGCTGGACCAGAACGCGCTTGCCGAGGGCGAGGCGTACTGCAGGATAGGCACGTTCAAGGTCAGCCCGGACCACAGACTGCTCGCGTACTCGGTGGACACCTCGGGCGCAGAGGCGTACACGCTCTTCGTGAAGAACCTGGAGACGGGCGAGCTGCTGCCGGACAAGGTACCGAACACGTACTACGGCGTGGAGTGGGCGAACGACAACACGACGGTCTTCTACAACGTGCTCGACGAGGCGAGGCGGCCGTTCAAGCTGTTCCGCCATACTATAGGGAACGCCGATTCATCGCAGGACACGCTGGTGTACCACGAGCCGGACGACGCCTTCTTCCTGTGGATATCCAAGACCCGCAGCAAGGCGTTCCTCCTGATGACCCTGCAGAGCAACACCACTACCGAGGTCCGATACGTCCCGGCCGACGAGCCGGAGGCGGACTTCGCGACGATACACCCGCGGCAGCACGAGATGGAGTATTCCGTAGACCACCACGGGGACCGGTTCCTTATCGTGACGAACGACGACGCAAAGAACTTCAAGCTGGTGGAGGCGCCCGTCGCGGCTCCCTCGAAGGAGAACTGGCGCGACCTCATCCCGCACCGTCCGGACGTGCTCATTGATGATATGGACGCCTTCGCCGGCCATCTGGCTATATACGAGCGGGAGAGTGGGCTGCAGCGCATCCGCATCACGAGCCCAAACGGGGAGGACGCGCGGTACGTGGAGTTTCCGGAGCAGGTGTACACGTACAGGGCGGGGCCGAACGAGGAGTTCGACAAAGCCGTGCTACGCTTCACGTACACCTCGCTCGTCACGCCCAACTCCGTCGTGGACTATCACATGGACACGGCGACGTGGGAGCTGAAGAAGCAGGACGAGATACCGAGTGGGTACGACCCTTCGCTTTACAAGTCGGAGCGCATCATGGCGACCGCGCCGGACGGCGTGAAGGTGCCGATGTCGCTCGTGTACCCGAAGGATATGGTGCGCGACGGGCGGAACCCAACTCTCCTGTACGGCTACGGCTCGTACGGCTACAGCATGGACCCTTCCTTCAACTCCAACAGGCTGAGTCTGCTGGAGCGCGGGTTCATCTTCGCTATCGCCCACATACGCGGCGGCTCTGAGCTGGGGCGGGAATGGTATGAGCAAGGGAAGCTGCTGCGCAAGAAGAACACGTTCACGGACTTCATCGCGTGCGCGGAGCACCTGATTTCGGAACGGTACACCTCCCCCGATCGGCTGGCGATCAACGGACGGAGCGCCGGGGGGCTGCTGATGGGCGCGGTGACGAACGCTCGACCGGACCTGTTCGCCGCGGTGATCGCGGGGGTCCCGTTCGTTGACGTGATCAACACGATGACGGACCCCACCCTGCCGTTGACAGTAATAGAGTGGGAGGAGTGGGGAGACCCGCTGCACGACAAGACGTACTACGACTACATGAGGTCATACTCACCGTACGACAACGTGGAGCCAAAGGACTATCCGAACATGCTGTTCACCGCGGGGCTGAACGACCCGCGCGTCTCCTACTGGGAGCCCGCCAAGATGACGGCGAAGCTGCGGGAGACGAAGACGGATAGCAACATGCTCCTGCTCAAGACGGACACGGAATCGGGACACGGGGGGCCATCCGGTCGGTACGACTACCTCAAGGAGATCGCGTTCGAGTACGCCTTTCTGCTCGAGGTGCTGGGCGTCAGGAACGGGTCATTCGAGGCAGCCCGCTGAATCGGATCTGATCGCGGGATAAGATATGCAGGGGGGTTCGATTGCCCCCCCTGCACCGCCAACCTCCGAGGATGGAGTGGTCAGACGCCGACAGGCTCGGGATGAACGAGGATAGTCTCGAGCTGACGGTAGTCCAGGCTGAGGCGGTCGTGCTCGAACTCGACGACGCCCCACCGGTTGAGCCGCTCGAGGTCCGCGTGCTTGCTGGCCTCTGCGGTCTCGATTTCCACCTGTCCGTCGCGGGGATCCCAGGCTTCGTCCTCGTGTACACGAAGCGCAATTGCTGGTCGCACCCGTCCCTTGTCGATGTGCTCTATGGAGTACCTCATCGTGCTCAACCTCCTTTCCTACCCAAAAGTGTGGGGGTTGCTCTTAGGTGGTAGTTTACTAAGTTAGCCTTTGGAGGCGCAAGGGACAATTGTAACACGGGTGCCCGTCACATTTGTGCATTGGGGAGTAGGCCCTTATGCTAGTTGAAGGCCAGCGGCTTGATCTGCAGGAAAGCT
>JADDPP010000363.1 GCA_016781845.1 Rubrobacter sp. | reverse complement strand
GGTGCGTTCCAACCGCTACATCTGCTACTTCATTCGATTGCCCACCTTCCGCATCCAGTCCCGGCGCACCCGGCCGGAGCGAGCGGCAGGAGTACCTGGCATGGCGCGCAGGGGGTACGAGCCGCAACTGCCTGTTCTGTGATCGCTGAAGCGTGCCGGTGGACGATGCCCCAACTGGTCTGCCCTTCGAGGCGGACAGTCCATGCCAAAGGCGGTCCCACTCCGGAAGCTTCCTGGGTCCATCTGAGCCCAGGAACGGGGCTGATAACAAGCGCGGATGCGTCGTGTCATGGGGGCATCTCACCGTCCGTTTGTCCGTCCCGCCTGCAACGACCGCTGGAGGTGGAAGGGGATATGGCCGGACCCCGACAGGTAGAGTGGCTGGACCGGCTGGATAGCGAACAGGACAACCTTCGGTCGGCACTGCACTGGGCGCCCAAGGAGGGTGAGTCATTATAACCGCAGTAACGCTTGCCGGGGTTCTATGCCGGTACTGGTACGTGCGCGGACACCTCGAGGAAGGACGCCGGTGGATCGGGGAGTCACTCGCGCAGGCGGGGCAGGTTCCCGCGCACCTGCGCGCCAGGGCTCTCAGCGGAGGGGGAGCGCTGGCCGTAGCACAGGGCGACCTGGAGTGTGCCCAGGCGTGGTATGAGGAGGCGCTCGCACTATCCCGCGGGATCGGGGACAAGCACGGCATTGCCGAGGCACTGTCCGAGCTTGGGCTGGTGGCTCACTTCAGAAGCGAGCATGGCCGCTCGGCTGCGTTGCATGAGGAGGTACTGCTCCTGTATCGAGGGCTCGGTGACGAGCGCGGGGTTGCCGATGGGTTCATCTGGCTCGCCCGCCTGGCACGGGAACGGGGCGACTACGATCAGGCGACGCAGCTAAGTGAGGAGAGCCTGCGTGCTTACCAAAAGCTGGGCGACGACCGTGGTATTGCTGAGTCCCTTGACGACCAGGGAACCATAGGAAGGGATCGGGGCGAGTACGCCCGCGCGCGGGAACTCTATGAGCGGAGCCTGCAGCTACGCCGCAGATTAGGGGATAAGCAGGGGGTTGCGTACTGCCTGGACAAGCTTGGATTGGTAGCCCAGTTCGAGGGGGAGTACGGACGTGCCCGAGAGCTATACGAGGAGAGCCTGGGGCTGAGGCGGGACATCGGGGACCGGTGGGGTATAGCCTCCTCGCTGAGCAAGCTCGGTGACGTGGCGCGACACCTGGGGGATCTTGCGCAAGCCGTGGCACTACAGGAAGAGAGCCTGGCGATGCGGCGTGGGCTTGGGGACAAGTGGGGAGCCGCCCTTTCACTGTACAGCCGGGCGGAGTACGAGCGTGAACAGGCCAGCCTCGACCAGGCTGCTGCTTTGTATGCTAAGAGTCTCAGGCTCTTCCACCAACTGGCGTACCGGTGGTGGGAGAGCGCGGGGATAGCTTCCGTTGCCTGTCTGGCGAGCCTGCAGGGTAAGTGGACCGATGCAGCTCGGCTGTACGCGGCGGCGCAGGCATTGGGGGAGGCATCGAGCATCGTTCTTCCAGCAGCCGATCGGGCGGAGCGAGACTTACAGCTGGCGCGGGTGCGTGCTGCAATCGGGTGCAGGATGTTCCTCGCGGCCTGGACCGAGGGCCAGGCTCTGGGAGTGGATCAGGCGGTTCAGCAGGCCCTGTCGGTCGCCGAAGCTAGCGCGGTCTCCCAGTCAGCGATAGAAGCCGCCGTGAGGGTTGCCGATGCCGCCTCGCTGAGCCCTCGACAGCGGGAGATCGCGCAACCGGTCGCGAAGGGGTGGACCAACCGCGAGATCGCCACGGCACTAGGTGCGTCGCCCCGGACGGCGGACACGCATGTAGGGCGGCTGCTGCGCAGGCTGGGGCTGCGCTCACGCGAGCAGATCGCCGAGTGGCTTGCCCGTAACCCAATATGACATGCGCCTCTGCTTCACCACCACTTCCACACGTGTACGTATACGTACATCCCTCCCCTCATTGGAAGCGCCGCGCCCCTCATTCCGGGTAAGAGCCGGGTAAGAGGCGTCGTCTAATATGTGGTTGCCATGAACAGCCGTCAAGCCCCCTTGACTGACAATTCGAAACGCGAGAGGGCAGTTAGCGCATAGGTCACAAGTTAAGGGATTGAGGGAGTAGGCAAGTAG
>JADDPP010000228.1 GCA_016781845.1 Rubrobacter sp. | reverse complement strand
ATAGCTCAGTTGTTACGTTAGCCGCTGTAATGAGGTACTTGGTTCAAGCGACGCGAGCGAAAACCAGAGGATGCATGCCGCAAGCTCGCCTGTACTCTCCGGCCAGCAGCTGGAGGTGCTGGAGCCGGATGCGCCCTCGGCTGAGGAGCGGCGGGCTGTTGAGAGCGAGGAAGGCATAGGGGCTATCGCCAGCTCGTCGTCTGAGCTGGATGGCGTCGTGATGATGCAGGGCGGGGGCGTATGGGTACGCTGGCACGAGGCGCCGGACTTTCACGGCTCGGGTCCACGAGACCGTCACTACGTGCTGGACCACCTCACGGGGGAGGTACGCTTCGGTGACGGGCTCAATGGGCTGATACCGCCCGCGGGTACCGGCAACGTACGGCTCGCGTGCTACCGGACCGGGGGCGCCGCCGCGGGCAACGTGGCAGCCGGAACGATAGTGGAGTTGAAGACCACGGTGCCCTATGTGGACTCGGTGACCAATACGGAGCCGTCGGGCGGCGGGGCGGAGGCTGAGGGCGTGAGCTCCTTGCTCACTCGCGCGCCGCGCGGGATCCGTCACCGCAACCGGGCGGTCACGGTCGAGGACTACGAGGACCTGGCGATGCTCGCATCGCCCGAGGTCCAGCGAGTCCGGTGCGTACCACTGAGGGACCTGGAGGCTGACCCGGACGGCGTCGAGCTGCGTCCCGGCGCTGTCAGCCTCATAATCGTGCCGCGATCCAGAGACGCCAGGCCAGTTCCCAGCCTTGAGTTGATTGACAGGGTGCGCGACCACCTTGATCTGCATCGCTCGCCCGTCGCGTCGCTCGCGGTCGTCGGCCCCAACTATGTGCGTGTGGACGTGGATACGGAGGTGGCGGTGGCGCGGCTGGAGGGAGTGGGAGACCTGGAGCGGGCGGTGAGAGCCGCGCTCGACCGCTTCCTGCACCCGCTCACGGGTGGGCTGAGCGGCAGCGGATGGGACTGGGGCAGGAGACCGCACAGGTCGGACCTGTACGCGCTGATCGAATCCGTGCCAGGCGTCCGCTACGTACGCTCGCTCGCCGTTCTCGCTGTGAGGGAGCGCACCGGCGAGCAGGTCCCGATAGACGATCCCCTACGCGCCCGCGTTCGGGACCGTTTCCTGGTGTACTCAGGCACACACGTCGTCAGGGTCCGGTTCGAGGCGGAGGCATGAGGGCGTTTCCTTGTATTGCGGTTGCGAGCGTTACAGTGAGCGGGCCGCTAGCCACTCATACCCCTCCTGCCGGTGGGGCGGAGATTCGTGTCTGCCTGATGCGTAATTACAGGGCGTATCAGCGCCATATAGAAAGGGGTTGGGGCTGCTATGCCGCTGACGCTGCCTGACCTGGATGACCGAAGGTACGTTGACCTCGTGGAGGAGGCGCGCGCGTTTATACCAACGTACGCGCCGGAATGGACAGACCACAACGCTTCGGACCCAGGGATCACGCTCATCGAGATGTTTGCGTATCTGTCCGAGATGCTCATATACCGGCTGAACCGCGTTACCGACGCAAACAGACGTGCCTTCCTGAGGTTGCTGACCGGCCCGAACCACCAGCTGCCGGACGGGGACGAGCGCACTCTGGATGAGCAGATTCGCGATGCCGTGCTCTCCTTGCGCCAGCCGTATCGAGCTGTGACAACACATGACTTCGAGCGCCTCGCGCTGACGGCCACGGGAGGGCGGGTGGCTCGCGTGCGATGCGTCGAAAACCGGAACCTGGACTCCGAGAATCCGCTAGCGCACGAGGTGGAGCGGCCCGGCCACATGAGCCTCATTCTCGTTCCGGAGCCCGCCTTCGGCGCTGTGCTGGTGTCTCAGGGGGGCGCCTTCACTGATTACACAGGGGCGGCAGGTGGTGAGGGCGCCGTCGAACTCCCCGGTGACTCGACCGAACGCGTCTACGTCGGCTCGGACAGCCCCTTCGCGGGAATAGAGTTTCGCTTCCGTACTGCGGGCCGGGGGTACGATCTTCGGTTCGAGTACTCGGCGGCGACTGAATCCGGCTGGAGCAGACTCTCGGCTGCGAACCACGCGCTTGAGGACCGGACGAACAAATGGAGCGTGGGAGGTTTGGTCGAGTTCGCACCACCCGACGACTGGGTACGGAAGCGTGTGAGCGACGGCTCAGGCGATCTCTACTGGGTGCGCGTCGGAACCACCTCGACCTCCTCGCCTAACCCGACGGCGGTGGCCTCGCACATAGCAGGCGCGTTCGGAGACGTTCGCGGTCTCGTGTCTAAGGTGGAGGAGTATCTCGATCCGAGGCGATTGCTCACGACGCACGTGCATGCCGTCGGGCCGCGCTTCGCCACTCTCGGTGTACAACTCACGCTCGTACTCGCACCCGACGTGCTGGAGACCGATACCCGGCTGCAGCAGGCCATACGCTCGCGCGCGGCCGAGGCCGTAGAGCGGTATCTGCATCCGCTGACGGGAGGGGAGGACGGACGAGGGTGGCCCTGGGGGCGCGACGTGTACGTATCCGAGATCTACGCGCTGCTCGACGCGGTGTCGGGGGTGGACTACGTGACAAGGACGAGCACTACCGACGCTGACGGCGAGACGAATGAGCTCGACGAGTTGACGGTTGAATCGTCCGACGCCTGGCGCAGGGTGTTGAACGAAGCGGGCGACCTGGTAGCCATCAAGATCCGGCCGGACGAGCTGGTGCGCGTCCGCACGGAGAGAATGACGACCGTTCCACCTGGCAGGTAGCAGCAGGCGGGCTTGGTTGGCGGAGAGGGAGGCTGCAGTGTGACAACAACGGAAACTACCGGGACCGCATTGGCGGTGGAAGCGAGGGCTGGCGTCTCGGGTACCAGCCGGCTACTTCAGTACCTGCCCGCTATCTACGAGGAGGACCCGTTCCTGGGACGGTTCCTTCTCGCTTTCGAGAAGGTGCTGCTCGGCATAGACGACGGCGTGGACTTCCCGTACAAGGGGCTGGAGCAGACTATCACAGGCCTCGCCACGCTTTTCGACCCATACCAGACGCCGGAAGAGTTTTTGCCGTGGCTGGCGGAGTGGACAGCGTTTACGATGCGCGCTGCTCTTCCAGCGGACAGGCAGCGTCAGTTCATCGCGGAACTCATCCCGCTCTACCGGGAGCGGGGAACGAGGCGGAACCTTGAGCGACTGCTGCAGATATTCACGGGAGGCCAGCCGGGGATAAGCGAGCCAGGTGGCGCGGAGCTACAGATCGGCGTCAACTCCACCGTGGGCAGGGACACATATCTGGGAGGCGCACCGCCACACTACTTCCAGGTGACGATGTCGTTGCCCCCGGGTGTCCAGCGCGACCCTGAGGTGCTGGAGCGGCTCCGGCAGACCGCGCGCGATCTGATAGACCTGGAGAAGCCGGCCCACACACACTACGACCTGAACATCATCTTCCCCAGCATGTGTGTCGGCGTAACCTCGACGGTCGGGATTGACACTATTCTGGGCACCGCCACACAGTAGAAATCGAAAGAGGAGGAGAGCCGTGCCTGACATAAAGCGTCTGAACTACTTCAACGGGCAGTTCTTGGTAGACACCGACTTCAAGGACGAGCAGGCGTACCATCTGACGATGCGGCGACGCCTCAACCAGGCGCTTCACGCCTGGGGAGTAGCGCGCGGCCTCGTGGTGACGAGGACTGCCGACAAGGAGGTCTTGGTAAGCGCCGGTGTTGCGATAGACGGAGAGGGCAGAGAGATAGTGCTGCTTGCTGACGAACGACGCGCGCTTCCTGCCTCCGTGACACCGAACAGCGATCTCTACCTTACGGTTGCGTACCGGGACCTTCAGGACGAGGCGGATCGGTATCAGTCTGGCGGCGCCAACGACTTCAAGCGCACTACGGAACGCCCCGAGGTAACCTTCACGGCCACGACCCCGTCCGGCGATGGCTCAGTCGTTCTCCTTGCACGGGTTCGCATTGACGCGGCCGGCAATGTCGGCGCTGTTGAGAACGGGGTTAGGAGGCTCGCGAGCAGTGTGGTCGCCTCGGGAAGCGACCTGGAGGTGGGGAACCTCGCGTTCACCGGCTCCGACCCGAACAGTTCCACATGGGCGCGCTGGAGCCGGGGAGCGGCGAACCGTGCCGACCTGGCAGGCACCCTTTCCGTCACCGGCAACGCTGGCATCGGCATCGCTAGCCCCGAGAACTCGGAGGGCTGGGCGAGAGTCTTGGATGTTTTCGGCAGCGCGCACGCGAAGCTCTCCGTCCGCAACTCGAGCATAGACGCCCGTGTAATGGCCCACGGTGGCTTCTGGGGCGCGCCAGCCGGCATGGTTATCGGAACTAGCACTGCCCACGCCGTGAGCCTTGCAACTGGCAAGATCAGCAGGGTGACTGTCAGTCCCACTGGCAACGTCGGTATTGGCACGACAGGTCCGCTGTACAAGTTACATGTCGCGGGCACCGGAGGCATGGGCAACGAGGATGCAAACGGAGTATCGCTGCCCGGGAACACGCCGATCGTCGGTCAGGCAGACGGCACCGCCTTCGGTCTGCTGAATACGAATGGAAGGCAGTCCTTCGCGCTGAACATTGACGCAAATGCAGGTACTAATATTGCCCGAGGGGTACCAAGCTTCTACGACAAATACGACGGCGCCTGGCACCACGCGCTGTCGCTGAAGAACGGTAGAGTTGGCATTGGGACGTACGACCCACAGGCGAAACTACAGGTTGTCGGTGGCGCAATCATGCCAGCGGTTGGAAATAGTCCTAGTGCGGGCATCCAGTTTCCCGCCAATCCTGGAGGTGGTGGCGGCGACGAAGCCTTCATTCGTTACTTCGTGGAGTCTGGAGAGACTACGAAATTGCTGATTGGTTGTCAGAACGATGCCGACGACCGAATCAGTTTCTTTCAGGCCGGGGGTGAGCGGCTTACCATTTATAACGGCAACGTGGGGATCGGAACGCTGGTTTCTCAGTACGCTTTGCACCTCAAGACCGGCTGGGGAATCATGGGACTGGATACCGTAGCTGTCAATCAACACTCTGGCCTGCGACTTCATGAGAACGGTGCCGTCAAATGGCACTTCTGGAACGACGGCTCCGGCTCAGGCAACAACCTGAACGTCAATTCGGCGGCGGTCCTGGCTATGCAGTTCAGGCAAGATGGCGGTATCCTCATACCGGGACGCATTGGTGTCTTCGGCCAGCCGCCTGAGCCACGGACTGCAGGTTGGGGAGGCGGCATTCACACCTTCGACATCGAGGTAGAAGGGATGGGCTGGTCGCGGGGTGGCTGGCAGACCGGTAATCGGGACCTCGCCGAGAATTACGCATCTGATCTGCCTCTCGAACCTGGAGATGTCGTCTGCCTGGACCGGGCAAACGACAAGATCGTCACTTCAGAGCAGCCGAACAACACTCTGGTGATGGGCGTCGTATCCACGAAGCCTGGAGTACTGTTGAACTCGGACTGCGAGAAGGACGAACGAGTGTTCCCGGTTGCCCTTTGTGGGCGTGTGCCCTGTAAGGTTGTGGACGAGAACGGCCCAATCGAAAGGGGTGACCTGCTCACCACTTCCTCCATATCGGGTCACGCGATGAAAGCCAAACCGATCAATATCGAGGGCCGGGAGGTCTACCTTCCAGGCACTATTATCGGCAAGGCGCTTGAGTCGCTCGAATCAGGTACGGGAACGGTCGAGGTGTGGGTGTCGGCGCCTTAGCACCGCCCGCTGGATCTACAGAAATGCGTATGAAAGGACATTAGGATGCGCGAGCAGATGCGGGCACGGCTTGAGGAGTTGCAGAGGGAGTGGGAGGCGGGAAGCACGCAGCTGCAGGAGATGGAGATGCGTGCGGCGGCCTTGCGCGAGACGCTGCTGCGCATTGATGGGGCGATGACGGTTCTCAGGGAGATGCTGCACCAGTCAGAGGCGGCATCGGCAAATGGGTCCGAGCCACAGGAGACAGCAGCGAAACGGGGTGTGTAGTAGCAACTGTGCCTGAACACCGTCTCATGGCTATGTCTTCACAGGCTCGCGTCAAGCTCCGAGCCTGCCAGGTAGCGGTCACCGAACAGCGCGGGTTCCCCGTGATCTGAGAGCGACAGATGTGCTACTCTCGACGCGCAGCTCGGAGGAGGCAGCCAGACATCTGCGGTGTGTCTGCATTGGGGCCAGGACTCGCGCCCGGGGGTATCGCGAGGCGCGAGTCGCTTCTGCTGCCCTATCTCGCGCCCGCTGGCGCATGGACGATGTCGCGCATCCCGGCCCACTCCTGCCAGATGTCCGTCATGCACTCCCAGTGCAGTGATTCGTGGTTCACATGATGGAGACGGAAGAAGATGGCGTAGCGGATATGCGGCGAGCCGTTGCCGGCGATCCCGTGCGCGAGCTGGTAGTGGACCAGCACAGCGTCGCCCGCTCGACCGGTAACCTGCACTGGCTCCGGCAGGTCCACCGGCGGCATTCCCTCCAGCAACGCCTGCGGGCCCTGCTCGCGGAAGTAGCGCTCGTACAGGTGGTGAGTGCCGGGCCAGACCGTGAAGTTGCCAGCGTGAGTCCCGGGCAAGTCGCTCAGGAGCACGCCGACCAGCGCCGTGAAGTTAGCGATCGTGCCCTTCGGGACCCCGTTCGTTGGGGTGTACATTCCGTCAATGTGTGGGCGCGGCTCCGGGGGCGTGTCCATTACCGGGAAGCGCAGCGCGATCTGCCCGCCCGTAACAGGCTTGATCTCTCCTGGCCCGATAGCGGACTCGGCAAGGCTCCACAACGGTGTTTCGTTGAGGAGGCCGGTGATCTCCGGGGCGGTACGAAGCTCGGGGGTGTATGTCTGCGCGCGAAACGTGGTGAGCTTCGCGGGGTCAATGCCCTGTGAGCCGAGCGAGGCGTTGATCGCGCGCAGCGCCGCGTCAACCCTTTCCCGTGGCACGACGCCTGGCAGGTGTACGTACCCGTCTTCGTAGAGCCGCTGCTTCTGAGTCTCGTCCAGTTCCATAGAACCCCCTCTTCTCTGGATCCTGCCACGGGTTGCTCGTACTCTCGTGGCGGAAGTGGATACAGCAACCTCATCAGCAAGGCGAGGGCCAGGGTAGGCCGACAGTCCTCGGTCGTCCGGCTACCTGGAGGGGAGCGAGTGGATGACCCTGCTCGCATCGTCCGAATCACGGCGGAGACGTTGCGTGCAACGTCTCTACGGATGCGCGGCGAGCTCCTGCGCGTGAGCGAGTATGTCGTTCACCTCGCGGTCAGAGGTAGTTTTCCCGGCTATCTACCCCGCCTCGCGCAGCCGGCGGTTGAAGAGAATGAGCGCCAGGGTCACTACGGCCAGTACTCCGGCAGCGATTCCCACCGAGTCGCGCGCGCCGAGCCACTCAGCGACTGAGGCCGTGCCCATCGCGCCCAGGCTTGGAACACCGATGATGGTGATGGTGTACACGCTCATAGCGCGACCCCGAATCGGACCAGGGGCGTTCGTCTGGATGAGAGTGGCGATGCTTGTGCCGAAGAGGGAGTTGAGCACGCCGCCGACGGCCAGCAGCGCCACCGCGGGCCAGAACAGCGGCGAGTACGAGAAGACCACCAGGAGCAGCGAGAATGTGAGCATGCTTCCGAGCAAGAGCCAGCCTTTGCGCCGGACCTCCCCATAGGTAGCGAGACCAATAGCGCCGACCAGCGCGCCCAGACCCGGCGCGGCGAGGAGTATACCAAACCCTCGCTCGCCGACGTGCCACACATCACGTGCGAACAGCGGCAATAGCGCACTGTACGAGCGACCGAGCAGGCCGGAAAGGGCGGAGACCGTCACGAGCGTCAGCAGCAGCGGAGTGCCGAACACGAACCGCAGGCCCTCGAATACGTCCGACCACAGCCCCGCCGCGCCTTCCCTGCGTGGTCTCGCGTCAACGTCTCTCATCATTACCGTAGCAATGAGCACCGCCGCGTAGCTGAGCGCGTTTATCACGAAAAGCCCGCCCGAGCCGATGAGACCCAACAGGACGCCTCCGACGAACGGACCGAACAGCGCAGCGCCCGTGAACACCGCGGAGTTGAGTGAGATCGCGCTCATGAAGTCCTCGCGGCCGACGAGGCTGGGGAGAAGAGCCTGCCGGTTAGGGTTGTCCACCGCGAGTAAGATCGCGCCGACGAACGCGATTATCAATATGTGCCACACGTTCACCAGGCCCGCCAGCGTCAGAAAGGCGAGCAATCCCGCGTTCGCCATCTGCAGGACCTGCGTCGTCCGTAAGAGCCCTAGCTTGTCCACGCGGTCTGAGATCGCGCCCCCGAACGGTGGCAGCAGGATCATCGGCACAGCGAAGGCGAGCGAGACGAGCCCGAGGTAGAACGCGCTGTCCGTCAGCTGTAGCACGAGCCAGCCCTGGCCGACCGACTGCATCCAGGTCCCGGTGTTCGAGATTATCAGGCTGGTCCAGAGCAGGCGAAAATTGCGGTGCCGCAGCGCCCCGAGGCTACGACGGCTGGAACCGACACTCGCCACATCCACGGGCGAGGCGGCCTGGGCGGAGGGGTCCTGTCGGGCCGTGCTCAACCCGTCGCGTCCGTATCTCGCCGCAGCTCGGCGAGCCGCAGGCCGTACGCCACATCGCGGGTGCGGGAGAGGTCCCACAGGTGCCTGTTTTCTGGGTAGGAGCTTTGGGACAGCTGTAGCGCCTTCTCGGCATCCGCCGGGTCCAGGTAGAGAGCGTGCAGCGCCCCGATGTCCGGCGCCTGTTTCAAGTTCTCGTAGATAGGCCGGATGATAGCCGTGAGCTCGACCTTGCGCCGGCCCATCTCCTGGCGCTGAAACCACTCGAGCGCGCGCTGCCAGGTCTCCTCGGGATCGTTGTTCTGCTTGTGAACTGTCATGATGCTAAGAGTATAACAGTGTCTGGAGCTGGCGACCCAGCGGTTACTACAGGGCGATTTCAAAGTCGCTCGCAGCGCACTATACACCCGTAGAGACGTAGCACGCTACGTCTCTATGACCTCTCGGTTACCTTCGCCGTCTGGGAACACTCGAGAGTCGCCGTCGATGGGGGTAGAGGTGCCGCAGAGACGTTGTGTAGAGGTTGCGCAGACGTTGCGTGCAACGTCTCTACTGTCGTTGTCCCGCTCCATGTGCGGTTGTGACCGGCATAGAGTCGCCGGAGGTCAAAGGAGTAGGGCTACCGTGTCAACTTTGACATGGCCCGGCGTCAAATGCAAACGGCGCGATAGCTCGGTGGTAACAGGGTAAAATGTAGGGAAGTCCGTTACGTAGAAGGGTACTCTTAGATGGTACACATGCGCAGGGTACGGCGCAGCGACACCCCGCAGGCGCCGGTGACGGCGCGGGGACTTCTCAGGTTGCTCGGGTTCGTGCGACCGTACGCGGGCCGGATGCTGCTCGCCGGAGTCTTTCTCAGCCTCTCCAGCCTGGTGCTGCTCGCCCTCCCGTGGGGCGTGCGCAACATCGTGGACTCCGCCCTCGTTCGGCGCGACGCGGCGCTGCTCAACCTTGTGGCCGTGACGCTCGTGGGGATTTTGCTGCTGCAGATGCTGTTTGGGTTCGCGCAAACGTACCTGCTCGGCTACGTGGGCGAGCGTGTCGTGGCGGATGTTCGTAAGGCAGTGTACGCGCACATGGCGCGGCTGCCGCTCGGGTACTTCAATGAGCAGCGCACAGGTGAGCTGATGTCGCGTGTCACGAACGACGCCACCCTGATACAGACAAACGTGACGAACAACCTCCCCGGAGTGCTCGGCCAGGTCGTGGTGCTCATAGGCGGGATCATCGTGATGCTGTGGACGGACTGGCGACTCAGCCTCGCGATAGTCGCGACGCTTGTGCCGATCGCGCTCTTCGGTCGTCTGTTCGGCGTCCGCTTGAGACAGATCAGCACTCGGACGCAGGCCGCACTGGGCGACGCAACTGCCGTGCTTGAGGAGACGCTGTCGGGGGTGAGGGTAGTCAAGGCGTTTGGTCGGGAGGGATACGAGACAGCACGTTTCGGGTCAGCCGTGGACCGCGCGTTCGCTCTCGCGCTCAGGCGGACGCGGGTGCGTGCGGTGTTCGTACCGCTCATGACCCTCCTGGGCTTCGCCGCCGTGACATTCGTGCTGTGGTACGGTGGCCGGCAGGTACTTGCGGGCACGCTCTCACCCGGCGAGTTGGTGAGTATGCTGGTGTATATGCTCCTCATCATCGCTCCCATTGGTACGCTCACCACCCTGTACAGCCAGCTCGCGGAGGCGCTTGGCGCTGCGGAGCGCATCTTCGAGGTGCTCGATACCCCGACAGAACCTCTGGACCGTCCGGGACTGCCCGCGCTGCCGAGCCTGATAGGAAGCGTCGAGCTGCGGAACGTCAGCTTCGGCTATCCCAACAGCGCGCGTGTGCTGCACGACATAAGCATGCGGGTGCAGCCGGGAGAGGTGGTCGCGCTGGTCGGCCCCTCCGGCGCGGGTAAGACCACGCTGGTAAACCTTATACCGCGTTTCTACGAGCCGCAGCGCGGGGAGGTCCTTCTGGACGGCTATCCCGTCCGCGACTACTCGCTCGAGTCGCTACGCGCGCAGATAAGCATCGTGCCGCAGGAGACGCTGCTGTTCGGGGCGAGCGTGCGGGAGAACATAGCGTACGGAAGGCTGGACGCAACAGATGAGGAGATACGGGAGGCAGCGCGTGCCGCGAACGCGCACAACTTCATCCAACTGCTGCCGGACGGTTACGACACCCTGGTCGGCGAGCGAGGCGTGAAGCTCTCAGCTGGGCAGCGCCAGCGGATCGCGATAGCTCGCGCACTGTTACGGGATGGCCAAGTACTCATTCTGGACGAGGCAACCGCTGCGCTGGACAACGAGTCCGAGGCGCTGGTCCAGGATGCGCTTGAGCGGCTTATGAGTGACCGCACGACTCTGGTGATAGCGCACCGGCTCTCGACGGTGGAGCGCGCGGACAAGATCGTCGTGCTCGACCGGGGCCGCATAGTCGAGCAGGGCACCCATCGTGAGCTTCTGGACCTTGAGGGCCTGTACTACCGCCTGTACACGCGCTCCTTCTTCTCCGCAGGTGAGACCGCAGCGTCGCTCGCTGCCGAGTGACTTATTCACTGTTGTGCTCTTTGGGCAGCCAGTGGGTAGTGTGAACCGGAATGGCTGACAGGAGCGTCTCGACCGTGGTGCTCGACGCAGGAGGGCAAAGGGTGCTGCTGTACCTGCGCGAGGACTTCCATCTCTGGTCGCTGCCGGGGGGACGGATAGAGCCGGAGGAGGCGTGGGTTGAAGCCGCCGTTCGCGAGACGTGCGAGGAGACTGGGTACCAGATTGTGGTGGACCGTCTGGTAGGGGAGTACCGGCGGCCGCAGATGCCCGGCGGCGACACCAAGTACGTGTGTGTCGGACGGGTAATAGGAGGGTCGCCCATCGAGCGAGGGCCGGAGACGCTCGCCGTATCCTGGTTCCACGTTAACGACCTGCCCCCGTCCGTATCTCCCCCAATGCGCGAATACATTCGTGATGCCCTCTCCAACTACCCGGCACCGCTGCACAAGACGCAGCGGATGCCACATGCTTACGCGCTCACGATGCGCTTCCTGCTGAGACTCCGCGACGCGCGCAACTGGCTCCGTGGCCGTGCTTGAGCCGGTCCTGCGGACCCAGCATCCTTAACACGGCGTTTACACGAGACTGCGAGTAGTTCCGCCTTTCTTCACGCGCGGTGGCGTATTCTGCGAGTCGTAAGCGTAGAGAGGAGAGGTTGCACTTGGCATCGCAGGTTAGAGAGGTCGCAAGTCTGGTAGCGCGAGGATATACGCCGTCGGGAAGTGTGCCCGGTGGACGGTACTCCGTGGTATTCTTCTGGCCCTGGGCCACAATAATCGGGTTCGTCGGCGCGCTCGGACTGCTAGGCGGCACCTTGCTGTGGCTGTATCGGTTGCTACAATTCTTGCTGCTAGCGCCCATTCTGGGGGTGCTCATGGGGGGCTGATGGCTGAGGCCATACTGGCGATAGACATAGGCGGAACAAAACTCGCTGCTGGGGTTGTGACGCCCCTGGGCGAGATAGTGTCGAGCGCGCAGAGCCCGACGCCGAACAGGGAGCACGCCGATACGGTCTACGCCGCGCTGCAGGAGACGATCCAACGCGCGCTCCTGTCGGCCGGTGGTGGGTGGAGCGTGGCAAGCATAGGCGTGGGGGTCGGCGGACCGATGCGAGTTCGGGAGGGCCTGGTATCGCCGCTCAACATCCCAGGATGGCGTGACTTTCCGATAGTAGCACGGCTGCGAGCCGACCACGGACTGCCCGTAGCGCTCGATAACGATGCCAAGGCGTTCGCGCTCGGCGAGTACCTGTACGGCGCTGACCGGGACCACTCAGACTTGATGGGAGTGGTGGTGTCGACCGGAGTAGGGGGAGGGATAGTCTCCCACGGCAGGCTTCTGCACGGGCGGACCTTCAATGCAGGACACGTGGGACACATGGTCGCGGAGCCGGATGGCCCCGGCTGCATCTGCGGTGGTCGCGGCTGCGTCGAGGCGATAGCGTCTGGCCCCTCGATAGCTCGACTCATTCGCAGCCAGCTACGGCAGGGCAGGGAATCCATTCTCGCGAACAGCGCTCCGGAATCGCTCACCGCGCGCCAGGTGGCCGAGGCAGCACGCGCGGGCGACGAGCTAGCGCGCGAGGGGTTCGACCGCGCAGGTAGAGCTCTCGGGGTCGGCTTCGCGGGCGCTGCAGCACTGCTCGATATAGACCTCATCGTACTTGGTGGGGGCGTCAGCAATGCGGGTGACCTGCTTATGCAGCCTCTCCGGGCGGCCCTCGCCGAGCACGCCCGGCTCGATTACATTCGCGACCAGGTGGAGGTAGTCCCGACGACTAATCCTCAGCACGCCGGGCTGATTGGCGCCGCGGCGTTGGCGGCGCAGGAGCAATACCACCCTTAGGGAGCGACGTGAAGAGGCACGAGCTTCCGAGAGGCGTGGTCCATCATCAGACAAGCACGGACTTGCGCTCTACAGGATGCCGCTCCCGCCATGCGTTGTACCCTCCCTTCAGGGCCGCTGCCTGGAAGCCTAGCTGTTGGAGCTGTCGCGCCGCACGGGCGCTCGTGGCCTCGCTCGGTCAGGTGCAGTATGCGACCACCAGGCGCTCCCGCGACTGTCCGGCAGCCCATTCGGCTACCTCGTCCGGTAGCACTCGCACGCTGCCTGGTATTCGCGCTTCATCCTGTTCGTATTCAGAGCGACTGCGCACATCCACCACGACCGGCGGGTCGGGCGAGCCCAACAGAGCGGCCAGCTCGTCCGGCGTGATGCGCCGTATCTCCTCATCCGATGCGCCCTGGAACAAGCCAGCCGCGCTGCTCTCGCGCTCCTCTGCGAGCGTGCCCGCCCGCGTCCTGCGTGCATACCAGGCCGACAGGGGCGCTGCGGATGCTCCGTGTGCTACGACGGACACCCCAACGACTATGCCGACTATTGCGAGCAACCGCTCCGCACCGGCCACGCCGTCCCTGACGAGAAGCAGCGCGAACAAGAGCGAGTTGAGCCCGCGCGGTCCGAACCACGAAATGAAGACGCGCGCTACAGGACTGACGTTTGCCTTGCGTAGGACGAGCCCGAAAGCTACCGGGCGCGCTATGAGTATCGCTATACCCGCAAGAATGAGGGAGGGAACGAGCGGGACGGTGGGTACGAGAGTGGAGAGCACTGCGCCGAAGAGGATGAAGGAGAGTAACATCGCCATCTCAGCCGTTACCTCTCCGTACTCCAGGAAGCAGGTACACAGCTCTCTGTTGAGGATCGTCACCGCCGCCCCTGCCGCGAAGGCTGCGAGGAAGCCGTCGCCCCCGACCGCGTCCCCGGCCACGAACGCGAGCAGCACGAGCCCCACGCCGTACAGGGCCTGGTACTCACGGCGGATGGGAATGCGAGCATCCACTTTTTCCATCAGCCATGCGCCGATGCCACCGACCGCGAAGCCCGCGAGCGTGCCGAGCACGAAGAGCTGCACGAAGAAAAGGAGCCATTCACCAGCGCCTCCGGCCTCCGCCTGGGCTATCGCGATCAGGATGAGCAGGATCGGTAGGACCACTATGTCGTTCGTTCCAGCCTCGATCCGCAATGCCCGGCGCACGGAGCGCGGAATGCGCTCGTCCCTGACCACGTCGCGAAGCACCACGGGGTCCGTGGACGAGAGGATGGCTCCGAGGAGCACGGACTGGACGAGGGTGGTGTCGAGTAGCCATGAAGCTGCGAGCGCTATGATGCTTATCGTGAGCAGTGTTCCTGGTCCCAGCGCGAGGGCGGGTACTACCCATCCGTCGCCGATCCCTCTCAATTCCAAGTTGACGGCGTCAATGAAGAGAACGAGGGCGAGGCTGAGAATGGCTATGACCTCAAGCGTGGGGTCGTGGGGGTCTACGGTCAGCAAACCGAGTCCGCGTTCCCCCAGCAGGATCCCGAGCCCCAGGAAGATCATAGGGAAGGAGAGCGGGGCGCGCTCGACTACCCCGGACGTGAGTGCAGCGATCGTGAGCACGATCGCGATCAGCGCGAACCCAGTTAGCAGATCCGGCACTTAAGGCTCCTTCAACTCGCTCGCGGCAGCCTGTGCATTCTTGCAGCACGATACCAAGTGTAGCATGCGCGGCAGGGGTGCCCACGGCGATACGTTCCTGTATTGAGCAATGCCGTGGAGCAACCCGAGCGCCGGGGGAGGACTCAATACAAACCGAAGGCAGCTAAGATGCTATGTGTTATGCTAAGAGGAGCAGGGAATAGGAACAGACAGCACGAGTCCGGAGGCTCGATCGTAAGCTGATGAGAAGAGGCGAGGACAGGACCTCTGAGCTGGATATGCGCGAGGTCAAACGGGGCAGTCACCCCGGAGACAGGTACGTGCGGGTCAGGCACAACCCGAAGTTCAGTCGCACGGGCCCTGGCCTCCTCACGGCGACTCCGAGGGCGGAGGAACCGGCCGGTGGGGCAGCCAGGGTTTTCTACAGGCTCAAAAAGGCCGTTATTGGCTCGCCACTCGCCACGCTTCAAGCGCAGCACGAGCGGCTGAGCAAGACGAAGGCGCTTGCCGTGCTGTCCTCCGACGCACTTTCCTCGGTGGCGTACGCGCCCGAGGAGATGCTGCGCGCCCTCCTGCTTGCGGGCACCGCTGCCCTGGTATACTCCCTGCCGATAGCGGGCGCGATAGTTGTTCTCCTGGTGATTGTCGCGTTCTCTTACAGCCAGACGATCAAGGCGTACCCCAAGGGGGGTGGGTCATACGTTGTGGCTTCCGACAACCTGGGTATGATACCCGGACTCACTGCCGGCGCCGCCCTTGTAGTCGGCTACGTGCTCACGGTTGCGGTTAGCATCGCGGCAGGGGTGGCCGCGCTCGTTGCCGCTGTGCCATTCCTGGAGCCTTATGCCGTGCCGCTCGGCGTTGGGTTCATCGCGTTCATCACACTCGCAAACCTGCGGGGCATAAGGGAGGCCGGGACCATCTTCGCGGTTCCGACGTACGCCTTCCTGGTCAGCATGTTCGGGCTGATAGGTTATGGGTTGTATCAGATCTTCACCGGGGCGGCAGTACCGGCTCAGGTCGAGGCTAGTGTGACGGCTGCGGCGCCCGGTGTTTCCCTATTTCTGATACTGCGAGCATTCGCGTCCGGTTGCGCCGCGATGACGGGGGTGGAGGCGATCTCGGACGGTGTGCCAGCGTTCAAGCCGCCGGAGTGGAAGAACGCCCGTACGACCCTCGTGTGGATGTCGCTCATACTGGGTTCCCTGTTCGCCAGCCTCACTTACCTCATACAACAGTACCGAATAGTACCAGACATCGGGGGGCACGAGACGGTGGTCTCCGAGCTTGCCCGCGCCGTTTTGGGCGCCGGTCCCCTCTATTACGTCATCCTCGCAAGCACGGTCATGATCCTCATCCTGGCCGCCAATACAAGCTTCTCCGACTTTCCCCGCCTTGGCTACTTCATGGCGCGCGACAGGTTTCTGCCCCATCAGTTCGAATACCGGGGTGACCGACTCGCGTACTCGAATGGCATCATCACGCTTGGCGTCGTTTCGGCCGGACTCCTAGTTGCCTTTGGTGGTGATACACACGCGCTCATCCCCCTGTACGCCGTTGGAGTCTTCCTTGCCTTCACGATGTCACAGAGCGCGATGGTTGCACGCTGGTGGCGGCGGCGTGAGGCGGGCTGGCGACTGAGCATGACTATCAATGCCGTTGGGGCGATTACCACGGGTCTGGTCACGCTCATAGTGGCTGTGGTGCGGTTCCGAGAGGGGGCCTGGATTGTGGTGCTCGTGTTGCCCGTCCTGGTACTACTCTTCGTGGCGATCCACCACCACTACGTCGGGGTGCAGCAGGAGCTCCAGCCCGAGACCCCGATAGATCCGGATCAGATCAGGCACACGATGATTGTCCCAATCGCCAACCTCAACCGGGTAGCCCAGCAGAGCCTGGCGTATGCCCGGTCGCTCAGCCCGAACGTGACGGCCGTGCATATAGCGGAGGGAGACGAGGACGCCGAGGAGTTTCGCGCGGAGTGGCTGCGCAGGTACGGAAGCTCCGACGGCCTCGTGGTTATAGAATCGCCGTACCGGTCGCTCGTGAGTCCCTTGCTGGCCTACATAGACGCGGTTGACGCGCGCGACCCGGATGATACCATTACTGTCGTGCTGCCCGAGTTCATCGCAAGGCACTGGTGGGATCACCTGCTCCACAACCAGACCGCGCTACGACTGAAGGCGGCGCTGCTGTTCCGGCCCGGCACGGTTGTCGTGAGCGTGCCGTATCACCTGCGTGGCCGCGAGCCCCAGCGCGGCTAACGAGCCGCGGGCGGTCAGATGAGGGAGGCGAGCGCGCCTTCCTTCGTGTCGTTCCGGGTGGCAGTCCTTCGGGCTTTACCCGCATGCCGCATCAGTCCGTGATGTCCAGCAGCGTCTCTGGGCGCTCCATATCTACCCGACGGCGCAAGCCCTGCACGATGCCGCGTATCTCGATGCCGCTGACACCAAAGCGCTGCAGGGCGTACTCGGTAAGTTCCAGGGCCATCTCCAGCTCGCCCATGACCGTCTTGCCGACTCTCCGGCGAAGCATGAACTCGCGCTCGTCCCAGCTATGCGTGCGGACAGCAACGTCGAGGCCTGGGTTCACGCGGCGGGCGTGCTCAACGATTAGCCGGGTGGCCAGGGGATCGGGCACGGCAACAAGCAGTACCCGCGCGTGCGCAAGCCCCGCGCGTTCCAGCAGCACCGGGTTGGAGGCGTTCCCCAGAAGCGCCCTCACCCCACGTTCGCGCAGGGTTCGCACCACATTCGGGTCTTCGTCAATCACTACATAAGGGAAGCCTCGGCGGGCGAGCGCAGGCCCTATGACCCCGCCCACCCTGCCGTAGCCACAGATGATAGCGTGTCTTCGCGGCGCCTTGCCGGATCTCTCCTCCAGGTCTGGGTGCGTGGAGAGCGGCGAGGGCGGCAGACGGCGTTCGAGCCACCTGGCAGCGGGACCAGCGGCGCCGTAAAGGACAGGGAAGAGGACGATGCTGCCGACCGCGCCCGCGAGCATCAGATTGAAGACGTTCGAGGATACCGCGCCGAGGTCTACTCCCAGGCGAGCGAGCAGGAAGGAGAACTCCGCGGACTGCGCGAGCGTAACGCCCGTTAGCAGGGCCACGCGGGACGAGTACCCCAGCAGCAGTGTGAGCACGGCAGCGAGCGCGCCTTTGAGCACGACGATGAGGGCGAGCGTCAGCAGCACGAGGGGCAGGTTGCCGAGCACGAATACCGGGTCTACGAGCGTGCCCACCGAGACGAAGAAGAGAGCGGCGAAGATGTCCCGGAGAGGAGCGATCTCCCCGAGTATCTGGTGCGAGAGCTCGGACTCGCTGACCACTATTCCCGCTACGAACGCTCCAAGCGCAAGCGAGAGCCCGAAGAAGGAGGAGGCGTAAGCCATTCCAAGCGCGACTGCGGCGGTCACGAGGATGAATATCTCCCGGCTCCGCAGTCGCGCGACCTGCTCAAACAGCCAGGGCAGCCCCACTGAGCCCAGTGACGCCACGAGCGCAAGAAAGAGCGCTGCCCTGCCGACGGCCCACAGCAGTTGGGTGAACAGCCCCTCTCCTTCCCCCGCGAGCGCCGATAGGACGACCACGAACACGATGGTGGAGAGGTCCTGAACCGAGGACCAGGCGAGGCCGATGCGCCCGTGCTCCGACTCACCCTCTCCACGCTCCGCGAGCGTCTTGCCGAAGACCACGCTGGAGGAGATCGAGATCACCGCGCCGAGGAAGAGCGCCTCGAGGGGACGCCAGCCGAGCGCCGCGCCCACCAGGTAGCCAGCCGCCACGGTTCCGGCGATCTGCACCGCAGCGCCGAGAGTCGCCACCCTGCCCACCCGCAGCAGGTCTCGCAGCGAGAGCTCGACGCCGATAGCGAACATCAACAGGACGACGCCGATGTCCGCGAGTGCGCTCACCATCTCAGCGTCACCGGTAAAGCCGGGCGTGAAGGGGCCGATCGCAATCCCGGCCAGGATGTATCCTAGAATCATGGACTGTCGCAGCCGTGCGGCCACGATAGCGCCCATGAGCGCCGCAACCAGGGCGAAGACCAGGTTGACGAGCAAGGAAGAGTTGTCCACCGCCGGGCCGTTCTCTTAGGAGAGCGTGCCGTGATAAGATCGCGGCATCGGGTATATTGGGGCAGTATAACCGATGTGCAACTGGTCACAGGCACGGTAAGGAAGGGAGCGGAGGCCCGCGCCTCCCACCTCCCGCAACGGCAGAGACGTTGCACGCAACGTCTGCGTAAGCTCTGCGCGGCGTGTCCACCCCCACCAACCGTCGCGTGACAGTGACCCTGGAGGTAACACGCTGCCTCGCCCCGTGTTACACTTGCGAAAGGACCAGCCTTCCGGGCACATGCTGGATAGAAGGAGGAGACGGGCCATGATTGAGGAGCATCGGGAGGACCGACCCGGCGGAGAGTCGGCGCTTGTGGTTAGAGAGACGCCGCGCACAACTACCCTGTCCGCGTCCGCACGCCGTCTCTGGGGCCTTGCACGGCAGGTGCGACCTTCACGGGAGGTGGTAGCGCTGGGGACGGGTCTGGCGGTGCTCGGCGCCGGTGGAGGGGTCGTGCGTGCCATATCGCAGAGGGCCGTTCCAACGGCATCCGGCGGGCAGCTCGACCTCGCAACCGCCGCCACCGTCACACGCACCGTGCGGCGGGTGCTTGCTCACCGCGTAGTAACAGACGGCGCCACCACCATCGAGGTACGAGAGGCGTACGTTGCCGTCACAGAGACGATACGCACCGTAACCGGTAAGTGACCCCACCACCGGTCCCATCTGTTAGCCGCGACCACTCGTTGCACACGGCTGACGCGACGGCAGAGACGTCGCACGCAACGTCTCTACGCACGGATACAACCGCCGCAAGTGAGAGGCGTACGTCTCCCCATGCTGAGTTGGGGGTCGCCCCGCTTTGAGTCTCGAGCGGGGCCTTCGTATGTTGCGAGTCGGCGCGCTCTCGATTTCAGCACGGGCGTGGCAGTACACGAGGCGGGCTGCGTAACTCGATATCATTACTTTCCAGCGTCTCGCGCACCCGGCGGGCTACAGGTAGCGCGGCAGGGTTGTCGCCGTGGACGCAGAGGGTGCCGGCCTCTAGCTGTATCATGCCGCCCTCGGTTGTTGGAACCGTGTGCCGCAGCGCGATATCGAGCGCCTGTGCAGCCGCCTCCTCCGGGTCGCTTATCAGTGCGCCCTCGATGGCACGGCTCTGGAGCGTGCCGTCAGGGTTGTACCGCCTGTCGGCAAACGCCTCTTCCACTACCTGTAAGCCCTCGGACCTGCCGAGGTGCGCCATAGGGGAGCCGGCCAGGACGTACAGGAGTAGATCCGCGTCGAGCCGTCGCACTGCCCTTACCGCCGCGAGTGCGAGCCGGGGATCGCTGGCGGCGTCGTTGTACAGCGCGCCGTGCAGCTTGACGTGGTGGAGAACCCCGCCGCTCGCGCGCACTATCCCCTGTACAGCCGCTACCTGGTAGAGCACAAGACTCTCTAGCTCGTCCGGCGCCACCTTCAGCGAGCGTCGTCCGAAGCCTACAAGGTCGGGGTAAGACGGGTGCGCGCCGATGGCAACCCGGTGCTGTAGCGCAGCCCGGACGGTACGCTCGATAGTGGACGGATCGCCAGCGTGATACCCGCACGCGACGTTCGCGCTCGTCGCCAGCCTCAGCAGAGCGTCGTCGGCTCCGATTCTCCACTCACCGAAGCTCTCGCCCATATCGCAGTTCAGGTCAATGGCGCTCACTCCCGCCTCCCGCAGATATGCACAGGATAATGTGTCCGAAGTATATAACACTCCTGCAGGTCACACTCCAGGGTAGTCGGACAGCCGATGTTGCCTGGCCCTTCAGGACTCATCGCTGACAGGTTTCACGAACGCCGGGAGAAGGTACACACGTTATCACGACTTACTACGGCACCGAGATCCGAAGTGGTTTCGTGGCGCCGCTGATCGCCGATTATGTCGGGGCAAGGGCCGGCTCTACTGGCTCCGCGATTACGATGATGCGATACGGCGGCCAGGGCTTATACGGCCAGCAGCTGATGAGCGTGAGCCGCTCCGTCGCCGTCCTCTTCATGTAGCGCGCGTTGCGCAGGCGGTCTTGCCGGCTCGCTCCATCCTCGAGCACGAGCCGCGTGCGCTTCACCTCGTACCTGTGGGAAGCGCCGCTCCGCGTCTCCAGCTCAACGATGTCTCCGCGCTTCAACTCGTCAAGCCTGCGGAAGACCTCTCCGTTGATGTTATTGTGCCCTGAGAGAACTATGTTCGTGCCACCACCCGGAACGCCGGACTCCGCGTGGTGCCCAACCGCGTAGTCGGCCACCTGCCATTCCATCCTGCCCTCGCGCTTCACCTGCCGCACCTCGATGACGCGGCTGTCTATTCCCACAGCCGGAACCCTGATGTTTGTAACCTCACCGCTCGGCGTGAGCATAGTCGCCGCCCGCGCGCGCAGCACCGGCAGCCTGGGGGCCACCCCCGACCTGATGACCACGAAGGCTAGCAGCCCTACCAGTACGTATCGGACCAACACAGCTCTGCGCATCTGTCCCCCCCACTCATACCAGCCGCTTATGCGCCCATGCTGACATCGGAAGCGTAGACGTAAGTCAAGAGAGCTATCGGCTCTTTATGCCATTTTCATACTCGTGCCATTGTGACCTTGTGCGGCGTAGTGGACTCTTACAACACGCAGACAAGGAGGAGGTGAAGGCATGTAGCAGGCAGAACGCACGGCGCAGGGCTCCCGCGCACCGTGTCGGTTCCACGCAAGGGAGTGCCACACCATCCCCTCTCTCGGCAAGCGGGAGCACACTCGAACATCTTCGGGGATGCGCTCTGACCGGAGTAACCGGGAACGAGGGGATCGAACTCGAAATCCACAAGGAGGATATTCGCTTCAATGGCAAACAAAGCAACTCGGGGCATCCGCGTACTCGCGATAATGCTCGCCATGCTCTCGTTGGCGGTGCTGCCGATGCGCGCGTTCGCGCAGACGGCAACGGAAGTCAGCGGCGAGGCGTTCGGCATCGAGGCTACGGGAGTAGTAACCATTCCTCCCACGCCGCGGGTAACGTTGCCCCTGACAGGCGGGAACGAGACGGACAACGTGGCGAGGGTCGACCAGGCCGGTATCACAACCGGGGTACTGGAAGTCAGCACCAGCGGCACGCTCGACCCGGCGGCGTCCACGGCGACCGCTACGGTCAATAACCTGGCCGTGTCCACGAATGTAGCCGGGGTTGCCACCCCAGTGGTTACGGCCACAACGCTCACGTCCACGTCGGACTCCTTCTGCAACGAGGATGGCACCGCTGACAGCGAGGGCGAATCCACAGTGGAGGACCTGACGCTGTTGGGCGAAGACGTGGAGGTCACCGGCGTTGAGAACCAGACGGTCACCGCTGACCTGCCGGGCAACGCGGGCACCGTCACACTGGTGATCAACGAGCAGGCTCGTGAGGGCACAGACAACATGAGCGAGCTCACGGTGAACGCGCTGCGCGTAACCGTCACCATTGCCGGTACGACCCAGCAGACGGTCGTGGTAGCCAGCGCGACGAGCGACATCGTATGCGCGCCCGTCGAGGGCGACGAAGATGACCAGCAGGGCGGCGACGACGACCAGCAGGATGGTGACGATGATGACCAGCAGGGCGGCGACGATGAGCAGGATGGTGGTGAGCTGCCTGACACGGGCGGCGCAGCCGTTCCGGTAGGCCAGTCGCTCTACACGGCCGGTGCGGCTATCATCGCACTCGCCGGCATGGGAGTCATGGCGATACGGCGCAGGTCCTAGCAGCCTGCATCGGGTATCCAGACCCACAAGAAGCTCCCAGGCGTTCGCTTGGGGGCTTCTTCTCTTGATACATCAGCCGAGGTACCCGTTCAGAGCTGTAGCATCGTGCACTGTTATATGGTGTTTGGAGTCCACAGAGAGGTATCCGTGTTGGCGAAACTCCACGAGCGCGTGGTTGACGCTGACACGTGATGCTCCCACCATGTCCGCAAGGTCCGTCTGTGTCAGCCGTAGCGGGATGAGGGTGCCGCCGACAACCGGGGTGCCGTACTCTTCGGCGAACGCGAGTATCTGGCGCGCGACCCGGCCCGGTACATCGAGCGCGGCAAGGGCCTGCACCTGAGCGTTCGAGAGCCGCAGACGCTGGGAGAGGATGCGCACGAGGTTGAAGGCCATCTCCGGCATCGAGCGCAGGCATGACTGAAACGACGCGCGGCTCATCCACAACAGCGTGGTCTGCTCCAGCGTGTCAACGGAGGCGGACCGGGTGAGGCTGTCCACCGGGCTCATCTCCCCCACGGTCTGGCTGGGGCCGAGGATCGCGAGTATCACGTCCGTACCATCCGCTTGCTCCACGTGGATCTTCACTGTGCCGGACAGGATGATGAAAACGCTCTCCCCCGGTGCGTCCGCGGTGAAGAGGCTCGTGTTAGCTGGCAGAGTCCGCCGCCGCAGGGCGCCTGCCAGTCTTGAGAGATCCGCATCAGTGAGGCCGTCGAAGAGCGGAATCTTGCGCAGAAGCTCACCGTTGGACATCATCACCGGGGGCATCCTCCATTGCGTATGCGGTGGCCTCGTCGAGGGACATGGCGCGATCCCGTGCCCGTGCCATCTCCGCCTCGGGCACAGTACTGATCCACTTGCTGAAAAACTCCCTCTCAGCCGGTGGGATAGGCGCCCCGATGAGGAGCCGTCCGCTCACCGCAGCGCTCCACAGCCGCGCCGCGCGCACCGGCTGTCTCCACGCTGCAGCCAGACACGCCAGCGCCTCGAGCGCCTCGACGACGCCCTGTGAGTCCCCCAGGTCACGAAAGCGCTTCAGGGCATCTCTCAGTAGCGCTCCGGCCTCGATGATGTCCCCTCGGTCGAGCGCGACGAGCCCGAGGTTATGCACGGAGGTAGCGATGCCCTCCTTGTTGCCGTGCTCGCGCTTGAGCGAAAGGCTCTCCTCGTGCCGCCTCTGCGCCTCGTCGTGGTCGCCGACGTACATTGCAGCCAGGCCCAGGTTGTTCAGGGACTCGGCAATGGAGGGCTCGATGCCAAGCTCGCGTTTGAGCGCCATGCTCTGCTCGAGCAGTGCAGTGGCCTTCAGAAACTCCCCTCGAAATATGGCGGCAAGTCCCAGGTTGCCCAGGGCCATCGCCCTACCCCAGGTGTCGTTCAGCTCCGTATTGAGATCGAGGCTCTGCTCGAAAAGCCGGGTGGACTCCTCGTACTCTGCGCGGTACAGCGCCACCAGTCCGAGCGCGTTGAGCGACCGCGCGACGCCGAGGTTGTCCCCGAACTCCCGGCGGACGCTGAGGCTTTCTTCGAGCAGCTCCCGTGCCCGCGCGTAGCTGCCCTGGTCCCACGCCAGCATCCCAGCCCCCTGCAGCGCCTTCGCTCGAACTAATGGCGGAGCGGGCGACCCCCTCGCCGCGTCCCGCGCCAGTGCGGCTTCAAGCCAACGGCGTCCCTCTGAGAGGTACCCCCGGTTGTACCAGAGCCTCCACAGTGCGCTGGCTAGCCGCAGCCCCACCTCAGCTTCCGGCTGGTCCAGCGACCAGGCGAGCGCTCCACGCAGATTGTCATGCTCGGTCTCCAGCCGGTTGAGCCACAGGGCCTGCTTGCGTCCGGTTAGTTCCGGTTCCGCGGTCTCGGCGAGCGCGAGGAAATGATGGGCGTGGAGATGCAGCAGTTCCTCCTCCTCTCCGCTACTCGCGAGCCGCTCTCGCGCATACTCGCGGATGGTCTCGAGCATGAGGAACCTGGACTCGCCTTCCGGACCTTCCCCGCTGCGGAGCAGGCTCTTGTCCACGAGAGAGGATAGACCCTCCAGTACGTCAACTCCGAGGTCTCCCGCCGCGTCACATACGCTTTCGGCCGCGTCCAGGGTACATCCGCCGGAGAATACGGAGAGGCGGGCAAAGAGGCACTGCTCGCGCTCGTCCAGCAGGCCATAGCTCCAGTCTATCGTGCCTCGGAGCGTGCGCTGGCGTGCGGGGAGATCCTGCGGTCCGCCGGTGAGCAGGCGCAGCCTGCTATCGAGCCGCGCGAGCATCGCCTGCGGCGAGAGAAAGCGTACCCTGGCCGCGGCAAGCTCTATCGCGAGCGGTAGCCCGTCGAGCCGCCGGCAGATTTCCGCGATGGTCGGAGCGTTCTCGCTTGTGATGGTGAACTCGGGCTTTGCCGCCCTTGCTCTCTCCCCGAACAAGCGCACCGATGCGTACCGCACAATGTCGTCCAGGGGCAGTGGCTTGCGTGGATCTGGCAGGCCGAGTGGCTGCACTCTGTACTCGTGTTCGAGTGAGAGGTGCAGCACAGACCTGCTGGTGACGAGCAGCTTGAGTTGGGGCGCCGCGGCGAGCAAGTCGGCGACGAGTGGTGCGGCGTTCGTGACCTGCTCGAAGTTGTCGAGTATGATCAGCAGGTTGGACGAAGCGACGCTCGCTCTGAGACTTTCGTGGAGCGATTGTTCCGCCGTCTCCCGGAGCCCCAGGGCCTGCGCGATACCCGCCGAGACGAGCGCCGGGTCGCTGATCGCCGCCAGGGGCACGAAGTAGACACCGTCCTCGAACTCCTCAAGCAACTCTGCGGCGGTCTGTAGCCCCAGACGTGTCTTGCCGGTTCCACCCGGCCCTGTAAAGGTTAGCAGCCGAATCTCCGGAAGTCGCAGCAGCCTGCATATCTCCACTACCTCCCGCTCGCGCCCGATGAGTGGCGTGGGTTGAGGGGGCAGGTTGTTCGGACGAGTCTCCAGACTCGTCAGCGGCGGGAAGCTGGAGGGTAAACCGGGAGCCACGAGCTGGTACACGCGCTCGGGACGGATGAGGTCCTTGAGCCGGTGCTCGCCGAGCCTGCGCAGGACCACGCCAGGTGGAAGGTCGTCGCGGACCAGCTCCTGGACAGGGTGCGAGAGCAGCACCTGCCCGCCGTGCCCGGCGGACAGCAGGCGGGAGACGCGGTTGAGCGGCGGGCCGAGGTAGTCTCCGTCGCGCAGCTGCGCCGTTCCCGTATGCAGCGCCATTCGGACACGTATAGGGGTCTGCCCCCAGTCTTCCATGCAGAGGGCGCGCTGGCCCTCCGCGGCGGCAAGGAGAGCGGCTGGCGCGGTGGAGAAGGCCACGCAGTGCCCATCTCCTACCTTCTTGAATACGTACCCGCCTCGTGCCTGCACTGCCTCCTGGAGCAACTCGTCGTGGCGGGCGAGCGCCTCTTTCATCGCCGCAGGGTGTTGCTCCCACAGCGCGGTGCTGCCTTCGATATCCGTGAAGAGGAAGGTGATGGTACCGTTCGGTATATCGGCCACGGTAACCTCGTTGCCAGTGCCAGGCGCGGTGCGTTGGTTCGCACATTGTACCAGTGTCTGCCCCCGCCGCGATACCCTTCTAACTATCCCTCCGAGGGAGATTTCAAAGTCAGCACGGGAGAGCCATACATCCCGCCTGCGGCAAGTCTATGGGGGTGATATCAGCCGATGCGGGGTGATAGCGACCGTAGAGACGTTGCACGCAACGTCTACTCAGCGTGCTAGAGGGCCGCACCACCCGGACAATACCCTCGCGCGGCTTCGGTCTGGGGTGCCGCAAGGCTTGTTTTTGACGACGTTCCACCCGCGAGGGTAGAATTATTGGTAAGTTACGGAGCAGTGCAGCCATGAACAGCAACGAGATTCGCGCGCGTTTCCTGAGGTTCTTCGAGGAGCGGGGGCATACCCTCGTGCCGAGCTCCTCGCTTGTGCCAGCAAAGGACCCCACACTTCTGTTCGCCAACTCAGGCATGGTGCCGTTCAAGGATGTGTTCACAGGCGCGGAGAAGAAACCTTACACCCGCGCCACCAGCGCACAGAAGTGCGTGCGCGCGGGGGGCAAGCACAACGACCTCGAGGAGGTCGGTCCCAGCCCCAGGCACCACGTCTTCTTCGAGATGCTCGGTAACTTCAGCTTTGGAGACTACTTCAAGCGTGATGCGATTGCCTTTGCCTGGGAGTTCTCAACGGAGCATCTTGGCATGGACCCGTCGCGGCTCTGGCCGACGGTTCACTATTCGGACGACGAGGCGTTCGACCTGTGGCAGGAGGTCGCGGGTATCCCGGCGGAGCGTATCACGCGACTTGGAGACGAGGACAACTTCTGGCAGATGGCCGACATCGGGCCGTGCGGGCCTAACTCCGAGATCTTCTACGACCGGGGAGAGCGGTACGGCTGTGGCACGGATGACTGCCGTCCGGGTTGCGATAAGTGCCAGCGCTTCTGGGAGTACTGGAACCTCGTGTTCATGCAGTACTACCAGGACGAGGCGGGCCAGCGCACCCCACTGCCCCAGAAGAACATAGACACCGGTCTCGGCTTCGAGCGCACAGTCGCGATCCTTCAGGGCGCGGAGTCAAACTACGACACGGACCTCTTCCAGCCACTGATACGGAAGGTGCAGGAGCTTTCCGGCCAGACGGACGAGGAGCGCGAGCGCGAGTACATCGCTTACCGGGTGATCGCGGATCACAGCCGCGCCACGGCGTTCCTGATAGCGGACGGCGTGATGCCCGGTAACGAGGGCCGCTCCTATGTCCTGCGGCGCATCATCCGGCGAGCGATACGCTTCGGCAGGAAGCTCGGCCTCGACCGTCCGTTTCTTGCACAGACAACGAGCGTTGTGATCGAGCAGATGGGCGGGCACTACGGCGAACTGGTGGATCGGCGTGACCTTATCCTGGACGCCGTTCGGCGAGAAGAGGAGCACTTCAGCCGAACGCTCGCGAAGGGCGTTGGTATCCTCGACGAGCTCATTGACAGGCTGCAGGCAGCGGGTGGCACACAGATATCCGGTGAGGACGCCTTCCGGCTGTACGACACGTACGGCTTCCCGCTCGACCTTACAGTGGAACTCGCGGAGGACCGCAACCTGACGGTGGACCGTGAGGGCTTCGCGCGCGCGCTTGGCGCTCAGCGTGACCGCAGCCGGGGATCGAGCACGTTTACCGCCCGCGTGCCAACTGCGTATGCAAATCTCTCCGGCCCCGCGACGGAGTTCACCGGCTACACAGCCCTGGAGGACAGCGGCCAACTACTCGCCATCATCGCGGGGGATACCAATGTTGACGCGATAGACGAGGGGCAGGAAGCGGAGATACTGGTGGACCGCACGCCGTTCTATGCGGAGTCTGGTGGTCAGGTGGGGGATACAGGCGTTGTCACGGGTCCGGAGGGTGACTTCGAGGTGCTGGACACGCAGCGCCCCGTTCCGGGTTACGTGCTGCACAGAGGGCGGGTTCTACGGGGAAGGTTGCGCATGGGACAACAGGTGGACCTTTCTGTCAGCAGGCAGCGCCGCCAGGATATCATGCGAAACCACACCGCCACGCATATTTTACATAAGGCTCTGCGCGACACTCTGGGGCCGCACGCGCAGCAGGCCGGGTCGCTCGTCGCGCCCGACCGCCTGCGCTTCGATTTCACTCAGCCCGCCGCGCTCGGTTCGGAGGAGCTTACCGAGATCGAGACCGCGATCAACGAGCGGACGCTGGACGACCTCAACGTCCGGGCGGAGCAGAAGCCGTACGCGGAGGCGGTCGCGGGCGGCGCGATGGCGCTCTTCGGCGAGAAGTATGGCGATATCGTCCGCGTTGTGGACATAGACGGCTACAGCCGGGAGCTGTGCGGTGGCACGCACGTGCATCATACGGGAGAGATAGGTCCCGTCTATCTCGTGAGCGAGGGGAGTATCGGCAGCGGTATCCGCAGGGTGGAGGCAGTCTCCGGCAGGGGGGCTACTGCGTACGCACGCGAGCGGCTGAGGGCACTGGAGCGAGCTGGATCGGCCCTGCGCGTGCCGCCGCTTGAGGTAGAGCGTCAGGTACACATGCTGCAGGAGAGGGTGCGCGAGCAGGAGCGCCAGCTGGCGGAGTTTCGCCGCAGGCTCGCCGGAGGTGAGGTCGAGAACCTGGTGCGGTCCGTCCAGCAGGTGGACGGCACGCAACTCCTCGTCGCCCGCGCCGAAGCTGAGAGCCGCGAGGAACTCTCGGAGCTCGCGGACCGCTTGCGGGACCGCCTGCGCTCGGGTGTGGTCGTGCTCGGGGGCTCTCCCGGCGGTAAGCCGAGCGTTCTTGCGCTCGTAACGCCGGACGTTGTACAGCGCGGCGCGCACGCGGGCAAGCTCGTAAACGAAGTCGCAGCTGTAATGGGTGGCAGGGGCGGCGGCAGACCGGACCGCGCCCAGGGCGGGGGGCCCGACGCCGCCCGCCTCGATGAAGCACTGGGCCTCGTGCCGGAGGTTGTAGCCCGACAACTCACCAAAGGTTAGGTGTAGCACGAAAGCGCAGAGGACGCAGAGAGATGTTTGTTTTGGGAGTAGACCTGGGTGTCTCCGCCTTGCCCATCCTCGGGAGCAAGCACGTAAGTCCGCCCCGTCGAGGAGAGTGCTCTGACTCCGCGCTCTATGCGTGCTCCTCTGGGGATGACCTTTTATGGTGATGATGGGGCTGGACCCCGGCGGCAGGCGTATTGGGGTGGCGCTGAGTGACCCAACCGGCTTGCTGGCGAGCGCCTACACGGTTCTACGCCGGACCACGCTGGAGCGTGACCTGGAGGCTCTCGCAAGGATCGCGCGGGAGCAGGGCGTAGAGTGCGTTGTGATCGGCCTCCCGCTGCACCTTTCGGGGCGAGAGGGGGAGGAATCGGAGCGCGCCAGGGAGTTCGCCGCCCGAGTGGAGGAGACTCTCGGACTGCCCGTGGAGTTAGTGGATGAGCGGCTGTCCTCGGTTGAGGCCGAGCGTCAGCTCGCGGCGGCAGGGGTGCGCCGCGACCGCTGGAAGGAGAAGCTCGACGCCATAGCCGCCGCCGTGGTGCTGCAAGGGTACCTCGACAGCCTCCGGTACAGGCGCGCGGAGGAGTAGAGCACCTCTCTCAGTGCGGCTGTCCGGCGCCCTTTCGAGCCTCATGCCCGGTTGAAGTACGCAAACGCCCGTACGAGGTTATCCTCCAGACTGAGCGCAGGATCGGGCGGGTTTGCACGCACGTTCCCGTACGCCTCTCCGCTCGTGTAGCCCATCGCCATCAGACCGGCCGCTACCTCGTCGGCGAGGGGCGAAGCTGCCGAGATGCCTCCGCTGGGCGCCTCTATCCCCTCCAGCTGACGCACCTTCCCCTTCAGTTCGAGCACAATGCGTTGGGCGAGCTTCGGCCCGACGCGGGGCACGCTGGAGAAGAACCTGTGGTTTCCACCCGCAATCGCCGCCTCGATGTCGTCCGCGCTCCCCGCTGAGAGGATGCCCAGTGCAACGGACGGCCCTACGCCGTTGACCCCTATCAGCATCTCGAAGAGGCTGAGCTGCTCCTGGTTGCTGAAGCCATACAGTGTGAGCGCGTCCTCACGCACCTGCAGATGCGTCAGCAGGTACACAGAGTCTCCAACATCGCCCATCTCGGCTGCAACGGTAAGGGGAACGAGCAGTCGCAGTCCCACACCTCCCACCTGCACCACGACACGGTCCGCGCCCTTGCGTTCGAGTCTCCCTGAGACGGATGCAATCATTCGTAACCTCCGATTCGATTATAAGCTGCCGCCAGGCATCGGGGCCACGCACGCTGTAACATCGGTCTAGAAACGACTGTGACAGTCGGAGACTGGCGGGCGCTCCCGTGAAACATAAGGCTGGCGAACGCAAGGAAGGTTCTACTGCGGGGTTGGCGTAGCGATTCGAGAGGCAGGTAAGAACGCCAGCGCATGCGAGCGCACATCCCAGTGATAGCGGGCGTACGTTGCCCTGGAGGTAAGACAGTGCAAGCGGAGCGAAGATTAGGAGCAACGGGCGCGGCCTTTATCGAGGGGGCGCTGGACCTGGAGGCGCAGACGCAGTCGAACGGGGTGGAACTCACCCTCGCGACCATCGAACGCTTCCTGGGCGCCGGGGCGCTTGGTTTCGAGAATGCAGATCGTCGGCTGCCCCCAACCGAGGCGCTGGACTTTGACGCGGACGGGTGGCTGCGGCTGGACCCTGGCGCGTACAAGGTGCGGTACACCGAGACGGTGAACGTGCCGCTAGACCGCTTCGCGATAGCGCGGCCCCGCTCGAGCCTGCTCCGGATGGGAGCCTCCATGCCCACCGCCCTGTGGGACTCGGGCTTCCGAGGCAAGGGCGAGGGGCTGCTTCTGGTTCACAACCCCCACGGCATGCACCTCCGACGCGGCGCACGCCTCATCCAGCTCGTGTTCTTCCAGGCGGACGGACCTTCACAGAAGCCGTACTCCGGGCTGTACCAGGGAACAGGGTTGTAGGGGCGCTCAGCGGAACGCCCCCATGGAGGTCTTCCAGAGGAGAAGCTGGCACTAGAGGCCCCTGAGGTCAGCGAGGCTCGCGTAGAGGGCGGCCTGCTTGCGATTCTCGGCCAGAACAACGTAGTGGCAGGCGCAGGCCGCTCCTCCAGGCGGGATCGCGGCGTGGAGCCGGCCCGAAAGGGTGAAGCCCAGGGAGCCCATCTCGTACACGTTCACCTCGTCGCCGACTGCACTGACGAGCACCGTGTTGTGGCCCGTACCCGGGTACTCGACCGATACCCACCGGTTGCCCCGCAACTCGCTGTCGCCGCGGACACCGCCCCTGGCGACCTCCGCCTGGTCGGGCAGGAGCAGGACGGGCGGCTCCGGCTCATTGACCGGTTCCACGTCGAGCTGATACTGCACGGATCGAGCCGGACCAAGGCTTCGCAACGTTGTTGCTATCGCAAGCACATTGCTCCCAGGCAGTGTCAGGTACTCGATCTCAAAGCGCAGACCGAGCAGCGCCTCGGGCTGGAGGTCCGCGCCGAGCCGCACCCCATGCCAGCGCACCCCCTGTGAGCCCTCGCGAGTAACCTCCTCAGCGCTCAGACGCAGGCGTATTCACTCACCTAAAATGTTACCGGGGCCGTTACAGTTCACTCAAATGAGAATGTTACCGGAGGGGACTGTTGCGGGCCGAAGAAGAGATGAGTATTGATGAGCGCAGGAAGTATCTAGTCAAGATGCAGAACAGGTATGTAGCGGCGGACCGAGGGGGCAAGGGGACGTTGCTTAAAGAGATGGAGACTGTGACGGGCTTGCATCGGAAGAGTTTGGTGAGGCTGATGAAGGGGGAGTTGCGCAGGAAGGTGCGCACCACCCAGAGGGTCCGTGTGTACGGGCCGGACGTGAGGTACGCGGTGCGCATTGTGTGGGAGAGCCTCGACTACATCTGCGCGGAGCGGCTGCATCCGCAACTGTTGGCGTCGGCGCGACACGTGGCCGGCTTCGGGGAACTGAAGCTGACAACAAAG
>JADDPP010000479.1 GCA_016781845.1 Rubrobacter sp. | reverse complement strand
AAATGACTGCGGAATGTGGGATAGACCGGACACTCGCCACCCTCGTCCAGCACTGGCTCGGTTCCAGTGCCATGCCGGAGGCAGGTTCACTTTCTCCGGCGGGTTACGCCGCGCGGGAACGCAACCTGGTTGCGCCACCGCACCGTTATTGGGCAGTCGAGGCCGTCACCCCTGTTTCCTCGGCTGGCTCTGTACGCACCCTGGCATCGGGCAGCATGACCAGCCCGAGGAGCCCGGCCAGAGCCGTCAGGCCCGCGGCGAGGCTGAGCACCGGCACTATCCCCACGACCTCCGCCAGGTAGCCGGCAATGCCCAGGCTCACCAGCCCTATCAACGCGTTGGCGGTCCCCAGGGCGCCGTACACGCGCCCCCTGTACCGGTCCGGCACGCCCGTCTGGAATAGGGTCTGCAACCCCGCCCCGGAACCCACGAGTGGCACGCCCTTCAGGAAGTTGAGCGCCAGCACTGCTGGCAGCGAGGTCAGGGAGTACATCAGCAGCAAGATGAGCCCTCCGCCGATGCTCCCCCACCCGAAGAGCTGGGCCGGCCGGACGTGACGCCCGAATCTGCCCAGGAGCACTCCGCCTGTCAGCCCCCCTATCGCCCCTACGGTCGAAAGCAGCCCCAGTACTTCCGGGCCCTGGTGCAGCACCGAGAGCACCCAGGGCGCGAATACCGGATCGAACATACAGCCCCCGAAGCTCGTGATGACCGCCACGAGGAACAGGGTCCCGATGAGCCTGTCGCGTCGCACCAGCGCCATGCCCTCCAGCCACTCTCTCCACGTGCGCTGGAGCGCTGATCCGGGGATGCTGCCCATGTCTGTCGTCTCCTCGGCCTGGCGGCGCGGCGCCGACACGAGCGATATCAGCGCCGCCGCGACCAGGAATGAGGCGGCGTCGAGGAGTGCCACGGTGCCCAGTCCGAACATCCCCAGCAGCACTCCGCCGACCGGGGGGCCTGCCAGCCGGGCGATGTTGTTGTTCAGCGCGTTCAGCGCGTTCGCCGGGACGAGGTCCTCCTCGTCCACCAGGCTTGGGAGCAGCGCGCTCTCGGCCGGCTCGAAGCACGTCGCCAGGGTGGTCTGTGCGAAGAGCACGGCGTATGCGACCCATAGCCACTCGGGGGAGCGGACGAGGAGCAGCAGCGACGTGACGAGCGCCTGGGCGAGGTTTGTGATGACCATTATCCGCTTGCGGTCCCACCGATCCGCGAACACGCCCGCCATCGAGCCGAACAGCATTGTCGGCAGGTAGTAGGCTGCGAACATCGCGGCGGTGGCGAGTGTGGAGCCCGTCGCGCGGTAGACATGGTAATTCAGGGCGAGCAGCATCGCCCGGTCGCCGAGCAGGGAGATCAGCCCGCCGAGCCACAGCAGGGCGAAGTCGCGGCGGCGCAGGACGGGGATCATGGACATCCCTCCCTGGTCTTGGTCGCAGCTCCGCCTATCTCCAGGATACGGAACGTGTCGCGGTCGGAGAGGACATCGAGTCTCGCCCCGCCGTCCACCGCTTCGAAGGTCGTGACTACGGCGACCCGCCCTTCCGCCTCGACCAGGCGCCCGGGCAGCGTTCGCATCCTCGGGTGCTCGCGCCAGAACCTTTGCACCTGCGGCAGTGCCAGCACCTGTCCACCGAGAGACGCCGAGACACCCTCACCGCACGCCTCGCACAGTAGGTACAGGCGGGACTCGCCATCCGAGTCGGCTGGCACCCATTCTGGCCGGAGCATCTGTAGCCGCACCGGCTGACCACAGTTGGTACACCGGCTCCCTTCCTCCTCAACCGCCCGGCTGAAGTACTCGTGCGCCCAGGGATACACCCTGTTGAGGATGGCCTTCGGGCGGCGGAGTCCGCCGATAAGCCGGGAGAAATGCGAGTTCGCGAGTCGGTATTCCAGCGAAATATGCTCCGGTTCGGGACTACAGGCCGGACATCTGAAGGCTATTGGTCCGGGGGATTCCGCGAAGCGGACCATCAGCCGGCGCTCTCCGCACTGCGGGCACCAGATACGGGTCTCCTGCCACGTGTCTACCGTGGGCTCGCCAAGGCCATACGCGACAGCTTCGTCCCTCAGCTCCTGGCTGAACACCTGCCGCAGCGCGATCCTGCCCCTGTGCAGCCGCGCCTTGACCGCACTTTCGCTGAGCCTGAGCCGGTGCCCGATCTCCGAGTGCGGCCGCTCCTCGATATAGCTCTGCACGAGCAGGTCACGGGTTTCCTGGGGGAGCAGGCCGATAGCGCGGTCAAGCAGAGCCGCGAGCTCATTGCGCTCCAGCTCTACCTCCAGGTCGGCGTTTTCCTCGGGCAGCTCCGCGATGATCTGCTGCTCGTCATCTGCACCAGAGACACACGCCCGTTCCCGACCTTGCGCCCTCCGCCAGCGTAGGCAGAGGTTCCGGGCGATCCCCAGGATCCACTGCTGGCGTTTATCCGAGTCCCGCAGCGCACTCTCGTGCCGCCAAGCCAGGAATAACGCCTCCTGGGCCAGGTCCTCCGCCACATCCGGCCTGCCCGTCAGCCGGGCGCACAGCCGAACAACGCCATCGCGTGACGAGGATACGTCTTCCAGCCTGACGCCTGTACTTCGAGATGCCTGGGAATCCGATATGGGCTCCTGTCCGCCGTGCACGAGCAACCCCCCTTTTATAACCTCTACATAGTAGTCGCTTCTGGGAGGCGTGCGGTTGCGCAGTTTTTCGTCGGCCGATCCCTGATGTTGCACGCACAGCCACCTGCACGGTCTTGGCACGTCGGACGATCTATGCCTCGAGAGTGAGCAGTTCTATCATCGGGCCAGGACCGTGTCCGTGCATCGGTGAGCTCGGAGAGTGGTTAGAGCAACTACCGCTGCAAGAGCAGCAGGGACAGATATCAGCGCTTGGTGAGCGGGGTGAAGGCGCTGGAGGAGCAGTACGAGAGGTGTCCAGGTTGTGCCCTGCTGAACCGAGGGTGGCCTGCGTTTGACATTCCGTGCATTTCAAGGCTATTATCCTGGGAACCCTCCTTCTGTTAACTACTGTTAAAGCGGGTCTTCCCGCTGCTGGATGTAGCACATTGACCACAACGGACCGGCGTCGCGATATAGCCGTACCGAGCAACCAGAGCACTTCTGTACCGTCCTCGCACCTGCCGCCGTCCTGGCTTATTACAGCTACCGTGGCGGGCTCGCTGGCGCTGTACTTCGTGCTCTTCCTGCTGCTGCGGGGTAAGAGCTTTCGGCTTACGCAGACCGCCACGCTCTATCGCTGGCCGTCGCTCGGCAGGCTGTCTGATCTGCTGACGCCCGAGTCGCTTGTCACCTCGAGTTGGACAAGCGAGCAGGCCGGTGTGCACGAGTACGTGTACCTGCTGGTTGCGGCTGCTCTTGTGGCGCTGTGGGTGCTCGCGCTGTGGCTGGTGAGGCCGGGGGGGCGAACTCTCAGTCTGAAGTGGATACTCATTCCGATTGGCCTGTTCAGCATCCCGCTCTTTGTGCTACCCGGCATGTTCTCCGGCGACATCTACCTGTACATGTTCTACGGTCGCATCATCGCGCGCTACGCACAGAACCCCATCCTGGTTCCGCCCGATGCGTTTACAGGCGACCCGCATCTGAGGTGGACGTACTGGACGTGGCTGCCGTCCTCGTACGGCCCGGTCTGGCTCATGCTCTCGGGCGCGCTCAGCGCCATAGCGGGGCAGGCGCTGTGGGCGAACCTGTTCACGTACAAGGCAGGGGTGCTCGTCATTCACCTGCTTGCTACGGTCGTGGTCTGGAAGCTGCTCAGATACGCACGACCCGAGCTCGCGAGCTGGGGCGCTGTATTCTACGGATGGAACCCGCTCGTATTGTTTGAGACGGTGGGTAGTGGCCACAACGATGTTCTTGTCGGACTGTTCACGGTTCTGGCCCTGCTTGCGGTTGTCTACAACCGCTGGCTCTACGGGGTGTTCTTTCTGGTCGCCGCTGCTATGGTGAAGCTGATGGCTCTCGTGTTGCTGCCGGTACTCATACTAGCCTGGCTTCGCGGCCTGCCCACCCATGAGCAGCGGCTTCGCGCCGGCGCGAGCGCGGCGGCGGTGGCCGTGGGCGGTGGACTGCTCCTGTACGCGCCTCTGTGGGGCGGCACGGCGCTGTTCACGAACATCCGCGACAATCCTGCCGCGCGAGAGTACCAGAACTCCCTCTGGGAACTGTTTATCCTGAAGGTTACCAGGCCCGGCTTCGACCCGATGTACGCAGTGTTCAGCCCTGACCTAGACCTGTTCAGGAACCTCGCGTTCGTAGGGGTATATTTCTTCCTGCTCTGGCGGCTCTGGAAGGGGCAGGAGATGATGGACACGATGACGTGGGTCTGGTTCGCGTACTTTCTGTTCGCTGCGTGGTTCTGGCCCTGGTACGTGCTGCAGCTCATTCCGATAGCTGCCGTGCGTGGTCCTGGCCGCGCTGCGGCCATAGCCGGAGGGCTGACGCTCGGCGGGATGCTGTTCTGGCTTGGCTGGCCCGAGCCCGCGCTCCCTGCCACCCCGTACTTCTTCAACTACAGGTCGGTACTCATGTTTGCGCCAGCCATCGTCCTCGCCCTTTGGCCCCTGCGTGGTCTTGGCCGCGCCCGAGGCGCCGCCAGGCAACCACTGGAGGTCGGAGCATGATGACGCGGCGCCTCTCGCTGCTGACCCATCCCGAGTCTGCCGCCGTCCGCCAGGTGTCGGCCCTCAACAGGCGACTGCCGGACCTGAGCCACCGCGTGCCGACGCCTCGCCTCGGGCTCGCGTGCGCGCTGATGCTCGTCTCAATGGTCCTGCTCATGCTCGCCCGCGTTGTGCCCTTGCCCGGCTGGTTGCCGCTCCTGGGGGAGCGTATGTTTGGCGTGCCCACACCCGTCATAGGCCGCGTCACTCTGTATACGGTCGCGCTCGTGCTGCTGTTCGGCTCGTACGTGTACGCTCTGTACTGCGTACATCGTAGTGAGAGCGCGCGACTTGGGCGGATGGTCGTCGCGTTCACCGGCTTGCTGACGCTGCCAGGCGTCATCAACCCGGATCTGTTCTCGAACGACGTGTACGGCTACATCTTTTATGGACGCATGTATTTCGTCCACGGGCTCAATCCGTATGTGGTGCTTCCTGGCGACGCCCCTCCCGACCCGTTCATCTCGTGGGTTGACTGGCGTAACCTGATCAGCCCGTACGGTCCCATCTGGACTAGCTGGTCAGTGCTTCTGGATCTGGTCGTGCCGGGCGGGCTTGGAGTTCACGTCGTCGCCTACAAAGTGGCCGGGGCGCTCATGCACCTGGTGAACACCCTGCTGATAGGTGCCGTCGTGCGCAAGATCAGCCCGCATAGCACCGCGCTCGCGATGGCCGCTTATGGCTGGAACCCGCTGCCCCTGACTGAGTTCGCCGGCAACGCCCACAACGACGCTCTCATGCTACTGTGGGTGCTTGCGGCACTGGTATCGTACTACTACCTAAGACCACTCCTGGGCGCGGCGCTGCTGGGGCTGGCTATCGCAACCAAGTTCACGGCGCTTCTCTTCCTGCCGTTCTACATGCTCGCCCTGCTGCGCGGTCAGGGGGGGCGTCGGCAGCGCGTGCAGAGGATACTCGCGGTATGTGGGCTAATCGCCGCCGTCTGGGTTGTTAGCTGGCTGCCGTACGTGCGCGACGGTGGCTGGCGGCAGATGTTCGCGCTGCCGCCCCAGTCGGAGTGGTACCTCAACTCGCTGCCCGCTGTCGTGTACAACGCATTGCGCGACCTGATAGTGAGCTTATGGAAACTCGCGCCCGTACACGCAGGCGACATCGCTGATGGACTGGTGCGCACACTTAGCATCGCGCTGATCCTGATCGTCGGCCTGCGGCTTGGGCGGCGCATTCAGGGGAGGAGCGACCTGGTGGAGATGTGGTTCTGGCTCCTCTTCGCGTATCTGTTCTTCGCCGGTCCGTACTTCTGGCCCTGGTACGCCACCTCACTCGTGGTGCTTGCTGCGATCAGTCGGCAGCGGTACGTCCTGCTCGTGACCACCGTTCTGTCACTGAACGCGCTGCTTGTTTACAGTTGCTCGAACTGTCACACGTACTTCCGGGGGGTGTCCGACTCGTCGTTGACCGGACTGGTCATCTTTTTGCTACCGCTGCTCACCCTTGCGGTCGTGATGCTTCGCGATAGCGCCCAGCGAGCCGCCGCATTGGAAAGGATTCCAGAGCTTGGCTAAGACCGACGACCGCCAGTTGAGTAACATCGAGATCAGGGGAATCCCCCGCCGTGTCTACCTGATCGGCATCTTCGTCTACGCGCTTGTGCTCGGGGTCGTCATGTTCCTGCGGGGCGGCTTCATAGGCCCCGATACGTTCCTTATCTTTATCGTGCTCCTGGTTGTGGTGCTCGGACAGACGCGCACCTTCCTGATAGACTGGACGCCGTTCGTCATCCTCTTCTTCGGATGGCAGATGCTTCGTGGCTATGCGGACAACGTTGGTGCTGGTTACGGCTTCCCACTGCACAACGAAGACCTCGTCGCCGCGGAGCGATGGCTCTTCGGGGGGCATCTGCCGAACGTCGTGCTCCAGCGGGCTCTGAATTACAACCCCCAGGTTGTGCGCTGGTACGATGCGCTGGCTACCTTCTTCTGGGCGTTCCACTTCGTGCTCGCGCTCGGCTTCGCTTTCCTGTTGTGGGTTCGAAGCCGCTCGCTCTACTGGCGCTTCGTGTACGCGCTGCTGCTTCTCTCGACGCTGGGCATCATCACGTACGTGGTGTACCCCGCCGTGCCGCCGTGGATGGCGTCGAACCCGCCGGAGTGGCTTGCCAACCGTGTCGAGAAAACGATCCCGGAGAATATCTACCTGTTGCGCGCCTGGGTGCCGTATCAGTTGGGTCTAGGCTCCAACTGGTCCTGGATAATGGCGAACGGCAACCCGAACGAGACCGCCGCCATGCCGAGTCTGCACGCCGCGTATCCAACGCTGATCTTCGTGTTCAGTCTGATCTACTGGCGCAAGGCCGCGCCGTTCGCGCTGCTCTACTGCTTAGGGCTGTGGTTTAGCATCGTGTACATGGGCGACCACTACGTGATTGACGTCCTCGCGGGCATCGTGTACGCCGTGGTCGCATTCTTCGCGCTTGAAGGACTGTACAAGTGGCTCGCGCGGAGGCGGGCGGCGCGTATCTCTCGGGCGTTCGTTGTGGAGGAGGCATCATAGGACTTATTGATCCTTTTACTGACCTTATCGCCAGCCTCCAGCACGGTGCGGAGACGCCTGCCGCTGCTGACGCCCGGCTGGACGCCCGCCGTGAGCGGCGCAAGGGTGTGCCCGAGGTGATTTACGCACCCGGCAAGTCACCGGAGCTCGTCGAGCGCCTCGTCGCGCAGCTTCTGCAGCGCACCGGCAGGGCCATCGTATCCCGGCCGGATCCCGAGCTGCACGCCTCTCTGCGACGGTTGTACGGGGAGTCCCATGAACTGACGGGCAGTTGGGTCCTCGGTATACACGACCGTGCCCGTCCGGTCCCGTCCACGGGCGGCAGGGTGGGTGTTATCACAGCCGGTTCCTCGGACATTCCGTACGCACAGGAAGCGCTCGTGGTCGCGCAGCAGATGGGATGCGTGACGCGGGAGGTGTACGACGTGGGAGTGGCGGGATTGCATCGTCTCTTCCCGCCGCTGCGGGAGCTGCTGGAGGAGGGAGTGGACTCCATAGTGGTTGCCGCGGGGATGGACGGCGCGTTGCCGTCGGTGGTCGCCGGGCTGGTAAATGTGCCGGTCATCGGGCTGCCGACCTCCACCGGATACGGCGCGGGCGGCGGGGGTGTGGGCGCGCTGCTCTCGATGCTGCAGAGCTGCTCCCCAGGGCTGGCGGTGGTGAACATAGATAACGGAGTGGGCGCGGGCTCGATGGCCGCGCTTATCGCAAACAAGGCCGCTGAGGCCAGAAAGGAAGCGCGCGAGTGACGTTGCGAGAGGGACAGCAGGCGCCGGAGTTCTCGCTGGCCAACCAGGATGGTGAGACCGTGAGCCTGGCCGGTTTGCGCGGACGCAGGGTCGTCTTGTACTTCTATCCAAAGGATGATACTCCTGGTTGCACTGCGGAGGCATGCGGCATACGCGACCAGTTTCCCCGGTTCGAGGCGCAGGATGCCGTGGTACTCGGAGTCAGCCCGGACAGTGTCACGAGCCACAAGAAGTTCCAGGAGAAGTACAGCCTGCCGTTCACCCTCCTTGCCGACACCGAGCACGAGGCCGCCGAGGCATACGGCGTCTGGGGCGAGAAGAAGATGTACGGCAAGACCTATATGGGCGTGAACCGCACCACGTTCGTCATAGACGAAGAAGGCAAAATCGAGCGCATCTTCGAGAAGGTCACGCCGGCAGAGCATGCGGACGAGCTTGTGCAGGCGCTCGGCGGCTGACAGGAACGTCCCAGGGACAAGCGAGTAGCTCAGCCCAACACTTCGTCGGCCCGGAGAGCGAGGCCGGGCAGAGCGAGCGATTCGATAGACTCACCGCGCCACGCCCGCGTCACCAATCGGTAGCCACCGGGCGAAGGGTTGGTGTGACGCTCGATAACTTCGCCCGTCAGATCAATTAGCCAAGCCTCAGGGATGAGTGCCTTAGCGTATATGGGAAACTTGATATCCCGTTCGAAAGCAAGGGATGTATTGGCCACCTCGATGAGTAGGAGCACATCGTCTGGTATGGGGTGACCCCCGCGATAGTAATCATCGCGCCTCCGGATCATCACCACGTCGGGTTCCGGCTCATCGTACTTCGGTATCGCCACCGGCAGCTGCACCCTGACCATAGCCTGGCTCGGCGCGGCCGTGTGAAGGAGCTCATCCAGATACGCCACGCACCCCGCGTGTCTCTTCCCCATTGCTGCCGTCTGAACTATCTGCCCATTGATGAGTTCAACATTGTCGTCCTCCGTCAGAATCCCGGCTT
>JADDPP010000207.1 GCA_016781845.1 Rubrobacter sp. | reverse complement strand
CGGACCTTGCTGCTAAGGATGAGATCGGGCCGGAGGGCCGCTATCTTCTCCAGGTTCGGCTCTTCGATGGTGCCGACGTTCTCGACCCCCTCGGTCTTGTCCGCAATATACGAAAGGAACTGCGCGCCCGGCAGCGCCTCCACCGCTCCAACGGGCTTAACTCCCAGAGCGATCGCGCTGTCCAACTCGCCGGTATCCAAGACGACGACACTGCGTGGCACTGCAGGCACCTGCGTCTCACCCATTGCGTGCCGTACGGTCCGCATCTGCGCGCTCCCGGCGGTCGGGGTCTGGCCCGCGCCGGCGTTCCCAGCCTGCGGGACGCCTCCTCCGCACGCCGCGAGAGTGAGCACGGCGAGCAACCCAAGCAGGATATAGTTCGGTTTCAAAGTGTCATTCCTCCTTCAATACAACACCATTGCATCTTATGCATACCTAACCCCTGACGTTAGGCTAACCTAACATGCGCAGGATAGCAGGCTCGGCCAGGGAGGGCAAGGGGCAACGCGCGGACTCTTGCCTGGAAAGGACACCCGGCAGGACGACGCATCGCCCTATGTGGCGCGTCTCTCGCTCGTCTGGCAGACTTGGAGTAATCCCCTCACGCGGGGATGTACTCAGCACAGGATCGGCGCAATGACCAGGAGGCGGACGGGGAGTATGGATGCCACGGATTACAGGGAGACGGTGAGGGCGGGGGTCCTCGACGAGGACACCTTCGTGGAGTTGACCCTCAAGGATGTGCTTCGGAGCAAGCAGACGCCGTATCGCAAGGTGGTCGTGCGGCCCGTGCTAGTCAAGAAGAAGCGACATCTACAGTTCTCCTCCTTCACGAACACTCAGGACATCACAAAGAACTATCGCGGCGAGGACGCGGTACGCCAGCTCGATGAGCTCCTCTCGCAGCCATACGGCTCCATACACCTACGCTCGACATCCGGGGACGTGCGCGTGCGGGTCAAGTCGGACGCACAGGCAGAGGTGCAGCACAGCGCGCCCGCGCCACAGGCCACACCTCCCACGCTCACGCATGACCGGGCGAAGGCGCTTCCCCTGCCTCCGGAACAGCCCGACCCCTTCCTGAGGGAGATCGGCATCCAGAACGACCAGGGCGGGGTGCGTCCACAGATGCGCGCGAAGCTTACCCAGATCAACGAGTTCCTCAAGCTACTCGATCATACGGGTGGGGCAGGGCGAGCGGACGGCTCCTCGATAGAGGTGCTGGACCTCGGCTGTGGCTCCGCGCATCTGACGTTCGCCGCGTACCACTACCTCAACCATGTGCGCGGCATCCCGGCGAGAGTTACGGGCGTGGACCGCAACCCCACTCTGATCAAAAAGTGCGAGGCGCTGCGTGAGCGGCTGGGCTACGTGGACCTGAGCTTCGAGCGCAAGGCGATCGCGGAGTATGAGCCGCCCCGCCCACCGGACCTCGTGCTCTCGCTTCACGCGTGCGACACTGCTACGGATGACGCGCTCGCGCTCGCTGTGAGGTGGGAGGCGCGGGCGGTCCTCTCGGCGCCGTGCTGCCACCACTACCTCAACACACGCATCCGCTCGGATGTGTTCGCGCCGGTGCTCCGGCATGGCATCCTCAAGCAGCGCACTGCCGACATCCTGACGGACGCATTCAGGGCGCTCGTGCTGCGCATCATGGGTTACAGGACGGATGTTATCGAGTTCATCAACCCGGAGCACACCTCCCGCAACCTGATGATCCGCGCCGTCAGGACCTCCGAGTCGGACCATGCCTCTTATGTGCGTGAGTACGAGGAGCTCAAGGCGTTCTGGGATGTCACCCCTTACCTGGAGAAGCTACTCGGCGATAAGCTCCAAGAGCGGACAAACTCATCTGCTCCCATCGTGGCGTAAATGGACGTGTGGCGTTGTAGAGACGTAGCACGCTACGTCTGCGTAATGTCTGCGCCACCTGGTGGCCATCAGGACACGGCTGCAGGGGGCGATCCGTGCCTTACCCGCGACGTCTGCGCGACGTCTGCGTCGCCTGACGATCCCCACTCACAGCGACTTTGAAATCGCCGCGACCGTGCCTTCTTCCAGTTGTCACGCAGCCGTGCTGGCGGTATCATGCGCTTACTCTACCTACCACAGGAGAATCAGCATGCCCTCGGAAACCCCACGCCCCTTCGACCCGACGAACTACCTCACCGAGCACCGGGGACGCAAGTACCTGGAGGTGAAGTGGCGCCTGCTATGGCTGCGCACCGAGCACCCGGACGCGCAGATTGACACCGAGGAGGTGGCCTCGGGCGAGGACTGGGTCAAGTTCCGCGCGAGGGTGAGCATACCTGGCGGGGGCAGCGCCACCGGCCACGCCTTCCAGACTCGGCAGGACTTCCCCGCATACTACGAGAAGGCTGAGACCCGGGCAGTCGGCCGTGCGCTCGCATGTCTGGGGTACGGCACGCAGTTTGCCACGGAGTTTGATGATGAGACCGACGGCGCCCAGGTGCAAGCCGACACCCCCATTGAGTTCCCCAGGCCCCGGCCGCGCCCAGTCCGCGAGACGGCCACGCCCGTTCGCGCTGAAACAGCGCCCGCGGCCGTGCGCACGCGCAGCGCGACTACATGGAACGATTTCTGGGTGGCGGTGCGCGAGTACAAGAGCCTCCATCCGGGGTTCGATGAGAACGCCGTCGTTGGCCGCGACCCCTCGAAGCGGATGACCGCCGAGGAAGCCATGCGGCGCTTCCGTGAGGCGACGGCACAGAGCTAGAAGAGGTAAGAGCATGAAAGTACTCGTCACCGGCGGCGCGGGCTTCGTAGGCTCGCACATAGTTGATGCGCTAGTCGAGAATGGCCACGAAACCGTAGTGGTAGACAACCTCAGGAGCGGCCACGAGGGAAACGTCCGGTCCGACGTTCCCGTCCATAACCTCGACATCCGCAGCCCGGAGCTAGCGCGGGTGCTGGAGAGCGAGCGGCCGGAGGTTGTGTGCCACCACGCCGCCCAAACCACCGTGAAAGGCTCCACCAGCGACCCCAAGTACGACGCGGACGTGAACATCATGGGCATGATCAACCTTCTGCAGGGCTGCGTCTCCGCGGGCGTTCGCAAGGTCACCTTCTCCTCTTCCGGCGGCACCGTGTACGGAAACACGCAGAACCTGCCAGTGAAGGAGACGGAGCCGTTGGACCCTGTCAGCCCGTACGGCATCACGAAGGTCGCGGGCGAGCAGTACATAGAGTACTTCGCGTCGAACTTCGACCTGAAGTATACGATTATGCGGTACTCGAACATCTACGGCCCGCGCGACCACGCATCGAGCGAGCACGTAATCACGGTGTTCATTGACCGACTGCTCGCGGGAAAGACACCGGTTATCCACTGGGACGGCGAGCAATCGAAGGACTACCTGTACGTCGCGGACTGCGTCGCCGCGAACCTGGCCGTGCTCACCGCGGGCGACAACGAGGTATACAACATTGGCTCTGGCCAACCCTTGAGCGTGAACCAGATATTCCGGGAGCTCACGCGGCAGATGGGCGTGGACGTGCAGCCGGAGTACGGACCGAAGCGGGCAGGGGACGTGCGCGCGTTCTACCTCGACATCTCAAAGGCGCAGCAACAGCTCGGTTGGACGCCGCGCGTGAGCTTCGAGGAGGGGCTGGCGCGGACGATACAGTCATACAGGGACGCCACCGCGACCCACGCATGAGAAAAGGGCAGGTGGACACCTGCCCCAGTGGCGTTCCCGGCGGGACTCGAACCCACAACCTCTAGCTCCGGAGGCTAGCGCTCTGTCCGATTGAGCTACGGGAACCCGACGCCCTGAGTATACCAGCTTGACGAACGACTGTCCAAGCACGGCGGTGTGAGGGGCAGGATCCAGAGATGGAGGGACGAGTTGGGGCAGAAGGGTCAGGTCAAAAAGGGATGGGGAGCCCGAATGTGCTGGCTTCCTTCCACGTCTAACTGTCGGTACCGGCGAGGCTGGTTCCAGTGCCAGTCAGACAGGCACTCGTCCCTCGCCAGAGTGAGTTAGGGGCCTCCCCGAGCTCGTCCGCTCTGACGACGAGCTCGGGGATTGATCCTCGGACGCTTCGTCCCTCACCGCGACCGCGTACCGTATCTTGTCGGAGACCTCCGGCTCACCCTCGAAACCTCCGCCTACCTTGATCATACGCGCCGACCGCGAGGTACAGTACCTGCCCACGGTTGAAGCCGGGGCCGCCGCCCCCGCGCTCGACGCGGCGATCCACCAGCGTGCGCGTACCTGCGGTACAAAGCGCCGTCCCCGAGGCGCCCAGGTTTCGGGTATCCACCTCGACATGCATGTGACGATCCTCTCTTACCCTACGCCGAGTCTCATCCCCGGCGGTCACCTGCGTAAGCGAGGGGCTTCTCGGCGCCCGCAGAGATGGAGGGAGGCAAACACTGCCTCCCTCCATCCGTTCGCGGCGGGCTTGCTACACACCGCCCCTCGCGAGCAGGACTACTTTGTGCCAGCACCGACGAGCATCTCGCAGGGACCCTCGAATCCGCCGTCATGTTCGAACTGGCTCAGCTCCCTCTCGATCTCCTCCCACACCGCGCTCTGACGTTCCGCTGGGAGGCCCGACAACATCTGGTGAAGTGCCCCGAAGGACTCGCGCTCGAAGCGAACACATTCCGCAGCCGACGGCAGGCGCAGGGGTGACGGTACGGTGTGTACCTCGACCTCGGAGAACCCGGCGGAACGCAGCGTCTCCTCGAGGACTCCCAGCCCGCCCAGGCTAAACGGTCCCGGCTGCTGCGGCGACGGTGGTGGTAGTTGCGCTTCGCGGCGGATTATGCTCACCGGTATGGAGAAGAACTTGTTCCGGTCGGGGGTGCTGTACACAACCACCGAGATCCGTCCTCCCGGCGCCAGCACACGCCTTATCTCGGCGAGTGCGCGCGTACGGTCGGGGAAGTAGATCAGCCCAACCCTCGACAGCACAGCGTCGAACGATCCGTCCGCGAGATCGAGGTTCTCCCCGTCCATCACCCGCGTCTCGAACTGGGTCAGCCCCCGCTGCCTCGCCTCCCTGTCGGCGTACACCAGCATCTCGGCCGCGATGTCGGTCGCGAGCACGTACCCGGTCGGGCCGACCCGTGTAGCCGCCGTGAGACCTGGCTCGCCGCACCCGGCGGCAACGTCCAGCACTCGACTGCCAGGACCTATGTGCGCCAGATCGAGCATCAGCTCGGTGGCGGGGCCGAGCCACGTCTGAAGGACCGGATCCCAGCGGTGCCACGCCTCAGCCGCTCGCTGCCACTGCTGCTCCGTCGTACGCTTGAAGACGGCGGGGTCGAATGTAGCCGTAGTCGTCATGCTCTGCTCCTCGCGGTATCACTCTTTGCTTCGCGGTTGTTCGGGCTGTACGGTGCTGGTCCGGACCTGTGATGAAAGGATAGAGCCGACTCCCGTTACGCGCGACGTGGATTCCCCTAGGTTTTGAGAGGAACGACCCTGTAGTTTCAGCTCAGAGGCATACGGGGTTGGGCAGGCAGGTCGGCTGGCGGTGAGAGCGCTAACTGCCGTCGGGGAGTTTGCGCTGCGCAACCCAGGCAGCCAGCTGCGCGCGGGAGGTGAAGGCGAGCTTGCCGAGACTGTTGCTCACGTGCATCTCGATGGTCTTCTCCGCCAAGTAGAGCTCGTCCGCGATCTGCCGGTTCGTCTTGCCCTGAGCGACCATCGCGGCCACCTCGCGCTCGCGGCGAGTGAGGATCTCAGGGGCCATGCCTTTTGCAACGGACCCGCCGAGTGCTCGGGCGTGCGACGTCCGCATTATCACGTCCCGCAAGCGTTCATCCTGGATGGAACCCAGTAGGGCCTGCAGCTCGGCCCGGCCCCTGGCAAGCTCCGAGTACGCCGATCCGCCGCTACGTCGGTCGAGCGTCGCCAGCTCGGCGCTGATTCGCCAGAGGAGACCGCGTGGGCCGTGACGCAGCGCGAGCTCCCGCGCGTGCTGAAGCGCAGTCCGCGCAGACTCTAACCGGCCATTCCGCCTGAGCGCCTCGGCGCGGAGCATCAGCACCGCGGGGAGCGGACGAGAGCCCCCCGCTGGAGGTGGCCCGAGCTCGAGTTGCTGTACCGCGTCGAGCGCGAGCTCCGCTCGGCCACGTCGCAGTTCGAGCTCGGTGAGCGTGAAGAGCGCCCTTCGCTCCGCGATGGAGCGCGGGCGCGGCCCCTGCGGGAGCAGTGGACTCAGGTCCCGCTCCGCCTCCTCACCCAGTCCCAGGTGGAGCTTGCAGTGGGCCATCCATGCCTCAATGCGCCTCATCCACTGCGCCGCACCCATTCGGCAAGCGCTCTCTCGGAGCGGCTCCAGGACCGAAATAGCGGTGGCCACATCCCCGAGGTCGGCGAGCGCGATGGCACGGGTAAGCTGCGAGATAATAGCCCACTGCTGGTGTTCGATCTGAAGGGCCACCTGATGGCTAGCCTCCGCCGCGCGCAACCCCTCCGCGTAACTCCCCCGCCCGAGGTGAGCCCAGGCCACCGCGGTGAGCGCGTACGATTCGCCTGCGCGCCAGTCGATCTTCCGGCATATCTCCACCGCCGCCTCGGCCTCAGAAAGGCACTCGTCCGGACTGCCATCGAACGCACAGGGACCATCCAGAACGGCCAGGTAGAGAGCTCGACTGGTCATGCAGGAGGCGAGGCGCTCCCTGTCCCCGAGATCATCGAAGACCCTGAGCGCTCGCTCGAAATGCTCTCGGGCCTCGGGCACGTCACCGGCGAGGTAGTGCGCCATGCCTATAAAGTCCAGGGAGCCGGCGCAGCCCCAGCGGTCGCCAAGTCGCTCGAAGGTCTCGAGCGCGCGCGTGTGGAGCACGAGCCCCTCGTCAAAGCACGTCTGGTTAACCATGATATTGCCCAGTCGGTTGAGCGCAGTGGCTTCATCGCACGCATCGCCGAGAGCGCGTGCCAATCCGAGCGCTCGCGTTCCGCACGTCAGCGCGGCACCGTAGTTGCGGCTGGCGTACAGTCCCGCCAGGTCATAAAGGACCCTCTGCTCGGTGCGCGCATCGTTGGTAGCGCGCGCCCGCTGGAGCGCGAGCTCAAAGTGTTCCCGGGCCTCGTCATACATCCCTAGTAGCGCCAGGAGCCTGCCACAGTCGCACTGCAGCTCTGTAACGGCGGACTCTCCCGGCTCTCCCAGATGCAAGGCTGCGGCCAGCGCGCAGCGGTAGTGAGACAGCGCCTCTGCGTTAGCGGATATAGTGAGGGCCGCACCACCCGCGCGGCGCGCGTGGTCTAGTGCCTGTGCCCATTCTTGCGCCTGGTAGTGATGATAGCCCAACTCTCCATCCGGCGCCGAATCGTTGCGCATCTCCAGCACCCTTGCTACTGCAGAGTGAAGCCTGCGCCGCTCGGGACTGAGCAGCCGGGAGTAGATGGCGTCACGCGTGAGTGCGTGTCGGAAGGCGAATCCGGATTCCCCATCAACGACTTCCTCGGTAACCAACTGCTGTGCGATCAGTGCCCGCAGCGCACGGATCAGCGCCTCTTCGTCCACGCCCGTCAGGTCGCGCAGAAGATCAAAGGTAAACCGCCTGCCGGCGACGGAGGCGACGTGGGCGACCGTTCGCGCACCATCGTCCAGGTTGCTCAGGCGGCGGCCGATCGTCTCGGCAACACTGAAAGGAATGTCGAGCGCTTCCACAGATCGCCACCTGGACATACCGAGCGGCTGCTCGCGAGCCTTCTCCGCGAGCTCCCTCAGGAACTCTTCCACGAGAAAGGGATTACCCTCCGCTCGCCGCTGGATGGCAGCGACGGCGGAGGTCGCCGCCGGACCGCCGAGCGTCGCCTCGATCATCCTGGCGACCTCCGCCCCGTTCAGGGGCGAGAGGTCGAAGCGAGTGATTAGGCGGCGGCGCTCCAGGGAGGCGACCCAGTGATCAAGTGGACTCTCCGGTTCGTCACTACGCGCGGTGGCCAGGATGAATACGGGCGCAGCGCCAAGCCGCCGGGGCAGAAGCTGCAGGAGCTCGAGGCTCGTCTCGTCCGCCCAATGCAGGTCTTCGAGAAGGAGCAAGAGCGGCCGCTCCTGTGAGAAGCCGACGAATAGATCCGTGAAAGCCTCAAAGATCCGGCGCTTCTCCTGCTCGCCCGTGGTGGACGACCGCTCCTCGCTGGCAGGACGCAACTCCGGGAGAAGGCGGATGAACGGGTCGGCGTCCTTCACAAGGAAGTGGTTGATCTGGTGTTCACCGCTGCCGTGAAGTTCCTGGCGTAGGCAGTCTATGAAGACGGCGAAGGGGAGGTCCCGATCGCGCTCATCGCACGCGCCTTCGAGGACGCCGAAGCCCTGCTCCTGCGCAGCGCCTCTCAGCGCACGGGCAAGGCGGCTCTTACCGATGCCTGCCTCCCCGGAGATGAGTAGCGTTGTGCCCGCACCCCCTGCAGCACCCGTAAGCAGCCGGGAGGCGACGGACAGCTCCCGGTCCCGCCCGACCATGATCGGACAGAGGTGCGGCTGTAGCTGCGCCATAACGTACTCCCACCCCGTCAAGCGGGATCACGATGAAAGGCACTACTGCGATCTGCTGGAGTAAACTCTACGCATTATATACTCAGCCGATTCGCACGGGGAGGTGCGTAAGGCCGACGGGGTTGGAATCCGTGTCGCGGTCCCTCGGAGATGGTCGGCTTGCCTCGCCCGCAACCGCCTCCCGGTATGACCGCAGGGTGAAGTGGGCTCCCCGCGGGCCGCGGACCTGCTCCACGTGCCGTATGGGGAGGAGTAGAGCGGGGGATAAGGGAAGTCTGGCGGGAAAGCTTGATACTCTCACAGCCAGTCTGTGCGATGTTCACCTAGCGCAAAAGGGGAGCGGCTGACACCAGCCGCTCCCCTAGGGACGTATAAGTGTGTCTTAAGATCATAGGTCACAAGTTAAGCCTTTGGCGGCGTTGTCAAGCAGCAATTCTCGCCC
>JADDPP010000054.1 GCA_016781845.1 Rubrobacter sp. | reverse complement strand
GGCCATACAATCAGTGTCTCCAGGTCTTCCTGCCTGGCCCACTCCAGAACTCTCTCCAGCAACGCTGAGCCTACACCCTGATTCCGATGCTCTGGCCGCGTGTAGACATTCGTGACGTAGCCAAACCTGCCAGAGAGGTCGAAGGGACTGGGGACTTTCAGGATGCGGTGGACGAAAACGTGGGATACGAGCAGGCCGTCTTGCTCGGCAACCCAATACGTCCAGCTATGATGCTCCAACCCCTGCCGCAGGAACGCCACGCACTCGCGCACGAACTCTTCCCTGCTCATTAGCGGTGGTTGGTGCTCCTCCTCGGTGCGGAAGTCCCACCGCATCTGGGCGAACTGCGTCAGGTCGTCGTATCCGGCCTGCCGGAAGGCGGTCATGTCCGGCCTCTCGTGTCACACATGTGAGCGAGCGCGATGCTATGGCTCGCTGAGGACGCGGGCGCCCCGCCCGGATACGATTACAGTGTGCTCCCACTGCGCACCCCAGCCGCCGTCAACCGTACGCACCGTCCAACCATCCACCGGGTCCACTTTCACAAGTGGCGAGCGCTCCACGAGTATTGGCTCTATGGTTATGACGAGCCCATCCTGCAGGACCGGGCCCGTACCGCTGCGACCAACGCTTGGCACCTCCGGGTCCTCGTGCATCTTGCGGCCAAGCCCGTGCCCGATGAACTCACGCACCACGCCGTACCCCCGCGCCTCCGCGTATGACTGGATGGCGTACCCGATGTCCCCCACCCTGTTGCCGGGCACGGCGGCGCGTATCCCCGCGAGCATCGCCTCTCGGGTGACGCTTATCAGCTTGCGATGCGCGGGGCTGACATCACCTATCGCGACAGTTACCGTCGAGTCGCCGCAGTAGCCACCGAGCACCATGCCCGCGTCTATGCTCAGGACATCGCCAGACTTCAGCTTGTAGTCACCGGGCACGCCGTGGACGACCGCGTCGTTCACAGAGGTGTTGATGCAGCCGGGAAACCCTTCCTCGCTCGCGAAGACCGGGTCCCCGCCGAGCCGGGTGATGTACGAGTAGGCGTACTCATCGAGCTGCCGCGTGGTAACGCCGGGCTTCGCCATGCGCGTCAGGTCGCGCAGCAGCCTCGCCGTCGCGCGGTTCGCCTTGCGCAGCCCCTGTACCGACATCTCGTTCCTGGCTACCAACGTTAAAACCTCCCCTGGTGAGCCGTGGTAGAATTGGCTCCATAGAGATTATGCCCTATTGTAGGAGATGCACGCCCATGGCGCAGGCAGAACAGACTCTTCCGAAGGTTACGTACGCGGCCATACCAACAGACCAGCTCGACGCGCTGCACTCCGCCTACGAGGAGGCCCTTGGACGGGTGCGCGGGCAGCTCGGCGGTAGCTACCCGATGTACATCGCCGGGCGCGAGGTGCGCTCGGAGTCCGGCGAGTTCGAGGTGAGCGCTCCGAGCAACCGCGACCTCCTGCTCGGCCGCTTCCAGAAAGGCACGCCCGAGCATGCGCGCCAGGCTATTGATGCGGCGGCGGAAGCATTCAGGACGTGGGGCCGTATGCCGCACGCAGAGCGGCTGGTCCTGCTGCGCGCTGCAGCAGATAACTTTCGAGCACAGAAGCTCGACCTCTCCGCACTCCTCAGCATCGAGGCGGGCAAGACGCGCATGGAGGCGCTAGGCGAGGTAGAGGAGGCCGCTGACCTCATCAGCACGTACTGCGACTACATGGAAGAGAACAACGGCTACATCCGCCAGATGGACTCGCTCATGCCGGGCGAGCGCAACGTCTCCGTGCTCAAGCCGCTCGGCGTGTGGGCCGTAGTTGCCCCATTCAACTTCCCGGTCGCGCTCGCCACCGGCATGCTCGCAGGCGCGCTAGTTGCGGGCAACACGGTGGTGTTCAAGCCCGCGTCCGCCACCCCATACAGTGGGCTTCTCGTGTACCGCATGTTCGCGGAGGCGGGGTTGCCGGACGGCGTGCTCAACTTCATCACAGGCGGGGGCGGGGCTATCGGCGATGAGCTGGCGACGAATCCGAAGGTGGCGGGCATGGTGTTCACCGGCTCGCGGGAGGTCGGCAGCGATGTCTACAAGAAGTTCGCGGAGCCATACGCGAGGCCGTGCATCACGGAGATGGGCGGCAAGAACCCCGCGATAGTCACGGCGAAGGCTGACCTGGATAAGGCAGCCGAGGGCGTGATGCGCTCCGCGTTCGGATATACCGGTCAGAAGTGTTCCGCGTGCTCGCGCGTCTACGTCGAGCGTCCTGTATACGACCAGTTCCTCCAGATGCTCGTGGAGCGTGCGAAGGGCGTCAAGGTGGGCGAGCCGACGGAGAAGGACACGTTCATGGGGCCGGTCATCAACGAGAAGTCCGTCGAGACGTACCTGACGGCAGCCGACGAGGCGCGGCGCGACGGCGAGGTGTTCTTCGGCGGCAACCGCCTAACGGAGGAGCACTACGCCAACGGCACGTACGTCGAGCCAGCTATCGTGGGCAACCTCCCAGTGGAACACCGCCTCTTCCGCGAGGAGCTATTCGTCCCGTTTGTCGCGGTCGCCCCGGTGGACTCGCTCGATGAGGCTCTCAGGCTCGCGAACGACAGCGAGTACGGCCTCACCGCGGGCGTCTACAGCGAGGACCCTTCAGAGGTGCAGCAGTTCTTCGACAACATCGAGGCCGGTGTGACGTACGCGAACAGGCGGGGCGGCGCGACTACAGGCGCGTGGCCGGGTGCGCAGAGCTTTTGCGGCTGGAAGGGCAGCGGCTCCACTGGCAAGGGCGGCCTCGGCCCGTACTACGTGGCGCAGTTTCTCCGGGAGCAGAGTCAGACGGTGATCACGGAGGAGTCGAAGCCGGACGCCGAGCGTCTTGAGGTCGAGGCCGCCGGGGAGTAGCTCAAATCCACAGGAATCTTGAAAGGGCGCGTACTTCGAGTGACGGACCAGGAGCAGAACGAATCAACGCCGATGGACAGTGGCCAGAGGCTGGTGTTTGTCAGCCACAGCGGTCGGGATACATGGGTGGCGAAGCAGATTGCCGCGGAGATAGCCGAGCGGGGCGCCACGACATTTCTGGATGAAGCCGAGATACGGGTGGGCTCGGACCATGAACAGGACATCCGCTCCGCTCTCGCGCACGCCGACGAACTGGTCGTGCTGCTAACGCCGTGGGCTCTGGAGCCGCCGTATGTCTGGGCCGAGATGGGGGCTGCATGGGTCAGGGGGATTCCGATAGTGGGCGTCCTGCACGGTCTGACGCCCAAGGACGTGCAGTCGAGACCGGGGATGCCGGTGTTCCTCAAGGAGCGGTACCTGGTGGACATCAACAGTCTGGACCGGTACATCGAACAGCTCGGGACCAGGGGCGCTGAGTACAGGACACGTGGGGAGGAAGTCTCCAACGACGGAGAGGTGCCGGCCCCGGCAAACAGCCAGGAAGCCATACCGTCCCTGCAGGAAGGTGGGGCGCCATCAGCCTAGGGGACAAAGAGGCTGGCGAGGAAAAGCAACCGGTGGTCAACATCACCGGCGAGCTTGTCGCACTTGGGCCGCTGCTCCGCGACCTCGTGCCGCTGTACCAGCGATGGATGAACGACCTCGTGACCGCGCGCAACCTCGGACGAGTGGGGCCGCTGACGCACAAGGCGGAGCAGGCATGGTATGACAGGGCCGCCCTATCCGAAACCAACGCAAGCTTTACCATCTACGACCGGGCTACGATGCAACCCGTGGGCACGGCGCAGCTGATGGACATCAGGCACCGGAACCGCCGGGCGGACTTCGGCATCTCCATCGGCGAGCCGGAGTTCCGGGGCAGGGGGTACGGGACGGAAGCCACTCAGCTGATGCTCGACTACGCATTCACGGTTGTCGGCCTGCATAACGTGGCGCTCACGGTCGCGGAGTTCAACCCGGCAGGCATCAGGGCGTACAAGAAGGCGGGCTTCCGCGAGTTCGGAAGGCGCAAGGAGTGCTGGTTGATGAACGGTCGCCTCTGGGACGAGATACACATGCAGTGTCTCTCCACGTGGTTCGAGAGTCCCGTCCTCGGAAAGCTCTTCGCGCCGGAAGATCCACGCACGTAGAGGAGGAAAGATGTCCGTAACTGAATACTCCCCTCAGGTCATCGAGCACTACACCAACCCCCGGAACCCCGGCGCTCTGCCGGACGCTACAGGCAAGGGCCAGGCGGGGGACGGCACGAACGGGGAGCTGCTGATACAGATACAGATTCGGGCATCCGGGGACGTGGTCGAGGAGGCGCGCTTTCGAGCGTTCGGGTGCAGCGCCTCCATCGCCGCCGCCTCCGCCACGACGGAGCTGCTGCAAGGACGAGCCGTAGAGAGAGCGCTGGAGCTTGACGCGGACGAGGTGGACGACGCGCTCGGAGGCCTGCCGGAAAGCAAGCGCCACTGCGCTTCGTACGCCGCGGACGCAGCGCGGTCTGCCATCCGCGACCACCTCAACCGAGCGGGAAGGCTCTAGCTCTGCTGGTGAACGAGCGCCCCTACCCCTCTATCGTTCTCTCACACTACCAGGCGGAGCCACTGCTGCGTGCACGGCAGGATGGGCATACCTCCGTCACGGTCTCGCCCGATCTGGGGCTTTCGCAGGTGGAGGTGGCCATCGAGCCGGAGGGCGTTCTGTTTCCGGGTGCGGAGCGGGTGGGCTGGGATGATCTGGAGATGATCCGCGACTCCAGAGGGAGCGGGCCGCTCACCGGCGCCTGCTACGCGGTGGAGGACGGCGGAATCAGGCGCATCGAGGTGTACTCAGAAGAGTACGGTCGCTACTACAGCCTTATGGCGACGGAGGGCGCGCCGACGATGATCCTTGCCGGATTCCCCATGCACCGGATCAAGGGCACCGACCCTCACAGGGACACCCTCGAGAAGATCAGAGCGGCGGCGCCCGTAACGGGCCGCGTGCTCGACACAACCACCGGGCTCGGCTACACCTCGATAGAGGCCGCGCGTACCGCCAGGGAGGTTATCACCGTCGAGCTCGACCCCGCGGTGCTGCAGCTGTGCCGGCAGAACCCGTGGTCGCGTGCCCTGTTCGAGAACCCACGCATCGTGCAGCTCGTCGGCGACAGCTTCGACCGAGTGCGCGAGTTCCAGGGCGAGGAGTTTGACCGTATCATCCACGACCCGCCCAGCTTCAGCCTGGCTGGGCAGCTATACTCGGGCGAGTTCTACCGCGAGCTGTACCGGGTGCTGCGCCGCAACGGGCGCCTCTTTCACTACATCGGAGACCCGGAGTCCAAGCTCGGGAACCGCGTGACGCGCGGCGTCGTTCGCCGGCTCCAGGAGTCGGGCTTCAAGCGGGTGGTTCCGAGACCTCAGGCGTTCGGGGTGCTGGCGTTCAAGTAGACCGCGCGCGGATGGGGACTATGTGCCCATCCGCGCCGTTCTCCGTTCGGGGTGGCCCCAAGTGGGTTACTAGCAGGGCGCGTCCAGAGGGAGCCCGTTGTTCGCGTTGTCCAGCTTGCAGTTGAGCGCGTTGAACGTCCCCTGCTTGTTCGCCTGCACTGCTTCCGTCCACATCTGCTGCAACTCTTCCACCGTCAGAGGATAACCAGTAGCACCAGAGCCATAGAACGCAGCGTTGAGGTACGCCGCTATCAGGCTGCGCGCCGCCTTCACAGCTGCCTGCACTACCTTGTTTTTCTCATACCCGCTAACACCGTTGTTCGCCAACTCCAGCATCGTCAGCGAGCCGAACGGTGTGTACGACGTGAAGAATGAGTTGAACATCGTAGAGTGTATGTATGGGTTCGTGCCTATCCCCCCTGCTGCCGTCCACTCCTCATCGCTCGTCATGTCCCACAGGTTCTTCCCACCTGCGTCCATATTCCCGCTGTTCGCCCAGTAGCCAGGAGTGCCTGTGTCAAACACAGGAGGAGGATTCTCTTCAGGAGGTGGAGCTGAAACTGCCGCGTAGGCCGCTGGCACCCCAAGAGAGCGCATATCCGGCTTCACGTATGTGCCGGCAACAAGCGCGCCAGTGGTAGCTGTCGCCCCTTGCAGGAACCGACGCCTGGTTACGCTCCTGTTAGCGATATCTGACACGTAGCTCTCCTTCGGACACAAATGAGCCATCAACACAAGCCCAGGTTTCTTCTGCGGCGCAACAAGAGACCGGCCTGGCAACCCCCGTTGGGGCAATCCGGCCGGTTGCGCCACTAGCTCGGCTCAGACCAAGGCGCCCAGATGAGGTCTGAGGGTCATCGCTTCCCTGCTATGAGAATACGAAATAGCTCGAGTTCCGACATCGCGCAAATGACGAGTCTTTTTCTAGGTCAAATTACGTAGAACCTGTTATGCGCTGGCGAAACACATTGTAGAGACGTTGCACGCAACGTCTACACGCAACGTCTGCGCAACGCAACCACCTCCACCGACACCGGCCCTGAGCTGCCTGCTCATCCGGATTCCGTCTCACTCCGAGCATCCTCTCCAGGCGCCACACCAGGGCTCGCCCGCCGCGACCAGCAGCGCGGCATCTACATAGAAACGCCAAGCAAGCCACGAGTGAACTGGAAGTCCGTGTTGCCCCTGCCGAACAGGCGGGGCGTGTACTCCTGCCCGGCCACCCTCAGCACCTGACCGAGCATCTCGTCCGCCCAAGCCTCAGGGTTCGGGCCGAGCACGAGGTCCAGGTCCGGACTGTCTCCCGAGTCTGACACCTGCAACACCGGCACCAGGCGATGCGCCTGCACAGGACGCCCGGCGGTGTACACCAGCACGACCTCGACGCCCGTCGCGCCCAGCCCGGTCAGTGTCTCCACCCAGTGGTCCGTAGGCGCCTCCATTACGTGGTAGCCCGCCTTCTCCGCGATCTGGCCGTACGCCAGCGTGTTCTCGGCGGCCCGCTCTCCAAGCACTCCCCGGAGATACTCCTGGGAGTGGAGCACGCCTGCGTTCTCCGGAACTACGACCGTGCCCCCAGCCCCGGCGACCACCCGCGTCACCTCCGCAAGGCTCAGCGCCACCTCATCGGACACCGGACCGACCGTGGACAGCCCCAGACGCAGCGCCCCGAGGCCCGCGGGCTCGTGCCCGAACCCAGGCCCTGAGGCGAGGGCCGCCTCGAACCACTCCTGCACCTTGCTCCTGGCCTTCACGATGCCGCCATCGAGCTGTACGCTCGCCCAGCCAAATCGGTCGAGCTCGATACCGCGCGCCATCAGGTGGCCCCGAAGGTAGTCGTTGTGAGTCTTCTCGCACCCATGCTCCAGCAACAGGCCGTACCCAACCAGCGGGTGCAGCAGGTAGCCGAGCAGCGTGCGCGTGTATATCGCCTCCGCGGACCCCGCCGACGCCCCGCAGCCCTCCGTGTGCGGCAGCGCTACGAAGCGTGACACCCGTCCCTGACCGATCCCGCTCTCGTTCAGGCGCGCCGCGATCAGCCGCGCGACCTGTCCCGAGCAGAGGCTCGTCGGCAGCACCAACCCTACCTGGTCCGTGGCGAGGCCGCGAATCGTTCGGGCGGCCTCAAAGCGCAGGTCGCGCCTCGGCTCGCCCGGCTTCACCGGCAGCGGCTCGCCCGAGGGCGCAGGCGGCATGTGCTGCTCACGCGCCGCCGGGCCATCCGCCCGCGCCCAGTTACGCCAGATAGATACCTGTGAATGCCCCGCGCGCTCACCGGCGGTACGCTCACCCGATGCCGCGCGCACCGTCAGGTCGAGCATGTCCAGTCCCAAAGCCTCCATAGGCACACCGTCGAGGTAAGCCCCCGCGTTGACGTCCATGTCCCTCGATAGAAGCTCGTATCGTCGGGTCGTCGTAACCACTTTTATCGTAGGCACGAACGGGAAGTTCGTGACGGAGCCGTTGCCGGTCACGAAGAAGATCATGTTGCAGCCGGACGCGACCTGCCCCGCTATGCTCTCCAGGTCGTTGCCAGGGCTGTTCATGAAGAAGAAGCCGGGATGTGCCATCGGCTCCGCGTAGTCGAGGACGTAATCCAGGCGCACCTGCGGGTCTCGCTTCATCGCCGCGCCGATGCTTTTGATCGTGATGTTGTACAGCCCGCGGAAGTTGTTGCCGCCGGATGGGTTATCCTCCGCCGTGTGGCCGTGGCGTCCCACCAACTCCTTGAAGCTCTCCATCTGACCGAGGAAAGCGCGGGCGGTCTCCAGGTCGCGCACGTTCGAGAGCACGTACGCCTCTGCGCCGATAAGCTCGTCCGTCTCCGCGAGGTTCGCCGCCCCGCCGTGCCGTATAATCTGCTTCGCGACCCACCCGGCAAGCGGGTTACCGGACACCCCGGAGAACGCATCCGACCCACCACACTGCAGCGCGACCCTTAGGCTCGACAGCGGCTGCGGCGTGCGAACCCATGCGCTTACCTCCGGCAGCCATCCGCGCACTATCTCCTCGCCCCGCCGCAGGCTCTCCTCGAAGCCTCCCTCCAGAGAGAGGAACTCATGTCGCACATCCCCAAGCCGGTAGCCGTGCTCCTCCATAAAGCGCCGCAGCTGGCGGTTCGTCACAGCCCCGTCCGCGTAGTCCGCCACGAGCACCGCGCCCACGTTCGGATGAACCATGAAGCCTGCGAGTGTGCGCAGCAGCAGCGCCAAGTTGTTCGGCGTGCTCGTTCCTCCACCCTCCGTGTGCGCTATGGGCACCACTCCGTCCACTCCAGGGTAGTCGCCGGCGACCGGTTCGAGGCGCTCGGCGAGTGCGCGCGCGTAGCTCGCCGTCTGCGAGGTCGCCCCCAGGACCACGACGTAGTTGCGGGTGCCTACTCCCCGGTCTCCATCCCTCCGATATCCCTCGAAGTACCGCGCCTCTGTGTGAGGAGGTAGCTGCGCACCGGGCACGAAGCTCGCCTCGTCCAGCCTGTACGGCTCTAGCTTGCGGTCCTCGAAGTTCGGGCCGTCGGGTATCTTGAAGTCCACCCCTCGCTGCCGCAGCACCTCCACCATCTTCGCGTTGCGGACGTACTCGCCTGCGACTATGCGCCGCGAGGCCACGCCGAACGGCAACCCCCACGAGAGCAGTTGCTTCCCCGCGGCTACCGACCGCACCGCGAACCTGTGCCCTTCGAGCACGGTGTGGGACAGCGTGAAGCGCAGGCCCTGGTACTCGACCCCGGTGCCCGCCTCCAGCCGCCGGACCGCTATCGCCGCGTTATCGCCCGCAGCGGGCAGCCGCCCTACATCTTCCAGGCGCAAGTATTGTGTCACGAACCGACCTCATAACTGGCAGGGACGTCCAATCGAAATCCCCCACGAATACGTCCTACCCGACCTCGTTCTCCAGGGTCAGTTCCCCAACGGTCACCTTCACGGTGTCCCCGCGCTGCAGCGTGAAGTCCTCCCCAGGCACTATCCCGGTACCCGTCATCAGGAAGACCCCAGCGGGGAACTCCAGCTCTCGCTCAAGGTACGACACCAGCTCCTCAAGCGGCCGCTTCATCTGGGACACCGCCGTCTGCCCCTCGAACACCGTCTCACCCGCGCGCGCGATCGCAAGCTCAATCGCCAGCTCCCGCATCTCATCTGGGTGAGCGAGCACGATGCCGGGGCCGAGCGAGCACGAGCCATCGTACACCTTCGCCTGCGGCAGGTAGAGCGGGTTCGCGCCCTCGATGTCGCGCGAGGACATGTCGTTGCCAGAGGTGTAGCCCACTATCTGCCCGTGGCGGTTCGCAACTACCACAAGCTCCGGCTCAGGCACGTTCCAGGCGCTGTCTACCCGGATGCGCACCTTCTGCCCGTGCCCCACCGCGCGCCTGCCGAGAGACTTGAAGAACAGCTCCGGCCGCTCGGCATCGTACACCTTGTCGTACACGTCCTTCGTGCCGGATTCCGCCATCCGCGCCTCCCGGCTGCGCAGATACGTCACCCCGCTCGCCCACACCTCGTGGTCAGGCTCCAGCGGCGGCAGCAGCATCCCATCCGCCGTGCCCTCCGCGGGTATGCTGCCGAGCACGCGGGGCAGCGCGTCCGCTTCGAACTCGAGCAGCAGTCCGAGGCTCAGTCGAGCGGGCAGGTATCGCCCATCCACGGCCCACCTCGCGCCCCCGGCTGTCTGGTGCCGCGTCAGATACACGGGCACACCGCCCTGGAGCAAGTCAGCACACAGCACCTACGCATGCGCGAACATCCCATTCGAATCGAACCTCATCGCCTCCGGCTCCCCCAATACCTCCACACGCCCCGTCTCCAGCAGCTCGGGCAGCAGCGGCTCCGAAGCCCAGAACGTCTCCAGATGCTTCGTGTCGCGAATACGCACTATCCTCGCGCTCTCCGTCTCCGTATTCAGGCAGCAAGCGACACCGATATAAGCTGCCTGCCTGTCGTTCTCGACTACGAGTGGGATGCGGGCGCCCTCCGGGGCTTTCGCCGTGATGCTGTTCATATACGTCTTGACTGGGTCGAGCTTATCCACAGCCTGCCGCAGCGCGAGCTCCGCGAGCCCAATCCCGCAGGCGTTTCCCTCCGTGTCCGGCGTCAGGTCGCGAATCACTATTCTCTGTATTGTGGGCTTCTCCTCGGCGGGGCCGTCGTAGTAGCGGTTCACCACGTTCGTGTCCGCGCCGATGCCGCTGATGTCCTTGCCGAGGCAGTCCACAAAGAGCACATCAATACGCTCCCCCAGAAGCCGGGGCATCCTTTCGGCGGCTATCTTCACCAGCTCCTGCTCGCGCTCCCAGATCCGGTCCGCCGCCACCGCCTCCACCATCGCCAGCTCGCTGTACCCGTTCTCGACGAGCGCCAGGCCAAACGGGATGTTGACCGCATCCAGCGTGAACTTTGCCACAGCGGGGATGAGGTGGTGGAACTCATGAAAGCCGCGGCTGTGGAACGTGTCCGCGCCCTTCTGCTTCCCCAGACCTATCGCTATCATCTTCATCAGGCCCGACTCGACGGGGCCGTGGAAGTCCGTGTGCGGCTTTACCCGGTTGACAGGGATAACGACATCGGCGTGTGCCCGGGCCGTGCTGTCGAACCACACCGGCACCCCATCCTCAACGTGTCCGAGCAGCACGGTCTCCATACTGGAGCGAATCGGACAGCCCATCCGCTCCTCCGTCACACCGTAGTGAGCGAGCACTCCCGCCTGTCCCTCTGGGGTCGCGCCGCCGTGACTTCCCATCGCGGGCACTATGAACGGCTCGCCGCCGAGCCGCCTCACCTCAGCGACGGCCGCCCGCAGCACCTGGTCAAGCTTATCTATTCCCCGGCTGCCGCCCGTCAGCGCGACCCGACTGCCCGGCGTTATGCTCGCCGCTATCTCGGGACGACGAAACTGCTCCGCGACAGCCGCCGCCACGTCCTCCACCGCCTCCGAGTCCAGCTTCTGCCGCACCCGCGCCCACCTGGGCAGCGTTCCTCGCTCGAATACCTCAAGCCCCATCTGCGGTAGCCTCCTCTCCTGGCTGGTGGCGGGGGCGCTCGACCGAACGCCCCCACTCAGTGACCTCCGCGCCCCTATAACCTCAACTCGACATCACCTGCCACCATCCATCTACTTCAGCCACGCCGCTATCTGCTTTTCCGCGGCGATGCGCGCATCCCGGTCCGAGATGTAGCTGCCACAGTTCGGTGGTAGCGGCACCGGACCTCTTTCCTCGCTCCAGATCGCTACAATCCGGATGAAGCCGGTCCTGCCCTCATACTGGTGGTTTAGCGTGTACTTCCTGCCGTGAAACCTGAACTGTATCTCCCGCTGGATCGTTGTGTATCTCGGCACTCCTGTCAGGGACTTCTGCGACGCCCTGGATCGCTAAGCAGGGGGCAGCAGGCTCGGCGGCCCGCTCCCCCGCAACCAACCGGTTGGCTATTCTACCCTGTCACGCCCACTCCTTGCCCGCCTGTATGCTGTCAGCAGCAGGGCCACCGCGCAGTCAACATAGGAGACCTGCACCTCCCACCTCCTCTAACTGCACCGCCGTCATATCACCTGTAGAGACGTTGCACGCAACGTCTCCTCGCAACGTCTTCCCGCACGTCTGCCCGACCTGTCCGCCAGACCAACAGCAACCAGGAAATCACTCTGTTCTCTGTGTCTGGACTGCCTGAAGAGGCATGAGCACTTGACACGCGACTGCGACTGATGTATTTAATAAGCGAGTTACGTAACGAGGTGGTTAAACAAGGTGCCGACCGACCAACTTAGCGAGACGTTCGCAGCCCTCGCCGATCCGACCCGTCGGGCGATCCTCGCGCGGCTCGCCGAGGGTGAAGCGACCGTGAGGGAGCTTGCGGAGCCATTCTCGGTGAGCCTCCCTGCGATCTCCCGACACCTCAAGGTCCTAGAACGAGCGGGGCTGATAACGCGGGGACGAGAGGCGCAATCCCGGCCCAGCCGCCTGCGGGCCGAGCCGCTGCAGGAGGCGACCGCGTGGCTCGCCCGCTACCGCGAGTACTGGGAAGAGAGCTACGACCGGCTCGACGTGCTGCTCGCGACATCGCAGGACGATCAGAGTGAGTGACCGTATCGCAGCAAGCATCTGGAAGGAGCGCATCATGGCAAAGACGCAGATCGTCGCAGAACCCGGAGTGCCGCAGATCCTGATCACCAGGGAATTCGCCGCGCCGCGCGCGCTCCTCTTCCGCGCCCACACCGATCCGGAGCTGCTCGTGCAGTGGCACGGGCCGCGCTCACTGACCCTGACCGTTGACCGCCTCGACGCCCGTAATGGAGGCACGTGGCGTTACATCCACCAGGACGCCGACGGCAACGAGTACGCCTTCCACGGCGTCTTCCACGGCACACCGTCCCCGGACGGCATCGTGCGTACCTTCGAGTTCGAGGGCGCGCCGGGCCACGTCTCCCTAGAGACGCTCACCCTGGAGGAGCACGGCGGAAAAACCTTGCTGCGTGCCAACGCTGTCTTCCAGTCGGTCGAGGCACGTGATGCGCACATCCAGGCGGGAATGGAAGATGGACTCAACGAGTCAATGGAGCGCCTGGATGAGCTCGTCGCCAGGTTGGTCCCGGTGAGTTGACGCCCAGATAGGCCACCGCTCTCCCGCGGCAGCTCCACGGTCACCAACCGCGCGACATAGAACGCCTGGCATACTCGCTGTCGAGGATGGGCAGCACGAAAGGACGATGCATTATGGACTGGAAGCTCGAGCTGGTGGTCGTTCCGGTCGCGGACGTGGATCGGTCGAAGCAGTTCTACAGCTAACAGGTCGGCTTCGTCGTAGACCACGACACCCAGGTCGGCGACGGAGTGCGCGTCGTGCAGCTGACACCCCCCGGCTCGGCGTGCTCGATCGCCCTGGGCACTGGGCTCGTGGAATCGGCGCCGGGCTCGGTCCAGGGCCTGCAGCTGGTCGTCCACGATATCGAGGCCGCCCGCGCCCAGCTCGTTGAGCGGGGCGTTGAGGTCAGCGCGATCCAGCACTTCGAGGGCGGCGTCCGGGTTGATGGGCGAGGCGGGGACTGGAACTCCTTCCTCTTCTTCAGCGATCCGGACGGCAACGGCTGGGCTGTCCAGGAGAGCCCAGCCCGCGCCTGACGCCGCGACGCGAGCCGCCGCGTGCTTGAGGTCCCCCGCGCGGCCGCTCCTACCACAGAGTGTACCCGCCGTCTATCACGAGCACCGTCCCAGTCATGAAGCTCGAAGCGTCGCTCGCGAGGTATACAAGAGACGGGCCAAGCTCCTCGGGCAGCGCGGCCCGCTGCATTGGCGCATCCTCTATCCAGTTGCGCCGGAACTCCGGACGGTCCACCGGCGCCATCGAGGTGCGGACGTAGCCGGGGGCAAGCGCGTTCACTCGCACGTTGTACGGCGCCCACTCCGCCGCCAGGCTGCGCGTCAAATGGTGTACCGCCGCCTTGGAGGCGTTGTACGCGGGCTGTATCTGCGGGCGGTTGACGATAAAGCCAGACATCGAGCCGATGTTCACTATCACACCTGTCTTGCGCTCTATCATCTGCCTGCCCACCGTCTGCGCGCAGTACCACAGCCCATGAACATTCACGTTGAACACGTCGTGCCACTCCTCCAGTGGTACCTCCGCCGCTGGACGGTGGTAGCACGTCCCCGCGTTGTTCACGAGGATGTCCACCGGCCCCACCCGCTGCGTGACCTCCGAGAGCATCTGCTCCACCTGATCCGGCTGTGTCACGTCGACCTCCACGACGGTCGCCGCCCCGCCCTCCGCGCCTATGTCAGCCGCAACCGACTCGGACCGCTCACGGCTCCGCGCCGCGAGGACGACCTGCGCGCCCACACCCGCGAGCGCGTGCGCGAACGCTTCCCCCAGCCCCTGGTTGCCGCCCGTTACGACCGCTACCTTGTCGTCCAGCCTGAACGCATCCAGCACTGCCATACAGAACTCCCCTTCCACTTCTCCCTACGGCGTCAGTACAACCGCCACCCCCTCGATACCGGTTGGCTGTCACTATACAACACCTGCCCCGCGGTCAGAACAGCGGTGAAGCCGGTAGCAGACTGTCTGGCGGTCAAATCAGCGAAGGACAAACCACCTGTAGAGACGTTGCACGCAACGTCTGCGCGATGTATGCACAACCTGTCCACCCCCACCAAACCGGAGCTCTTACACGGCACTGAGCCGGTGGCAACCCCAGCTTGCAGACGGCTATCCTTACTGTATCGGGTGGCGGGCGATGGTATGCTCTGCGAAACCTGCTCACCGACGAGCAGATACAAAGAGAGAACGCTGACATTGACGTTATACAGGACGGTGTGCTGGGGTGCGCCGTAACCCAACTGACGAAGCGCGTCGCAGTCTATCAGCTGCGATCGCTCGCCGCTGTCTCACATCTACCTCTCTCGGACTTCGCACCGCACGAGCGCTGAGTGGCGCTGGGTGAGCCTATGAAGGCAGCAACGCACCGGCTCGCTGGAGTGGCGAGTTCCTACGCCAGCGTCGTGCGTAGTCGCTCGTACTTCCCGCTATGGCTCGCGCAGCTTCTCTCGAGCTTCGGCGATACACTGCACTACATCGCGCTCGTCGTGCTGGTCTTCGACCTCACGGGACGAGGTCTCGCTGTCGCGGCACTGGTCGCAGCCGAAGTGGTCCCGGTGCTGCTGCTCGGCCCCATAGCCGGCGTAATCATCGACCGCTTCAGCCGTAAGGGCGTGCTGATCCTCGCGGACATGCTCCGCGCCGCTCTCACCCTCTCCCTGGTCTGGCCGCAGGGCGCGTGGCACGCCTACCTGGTAGCCGCGGGACTCGCCGCCGGCAATACGTTCTTCAACCCAACCGTGCAGGCGGTCATACCCGCGCTCACCAGCGAGGAGCAGCGCCTCGCCGCGAACTCCGTCGCGTGGTCAACCGGACGGCTCGTTCAGATACTGGCCTCGGCCTTTGCCGGGGGGCTCATAGCCTTCACGGGCACCGGCGCCGCCTTCACGCTCAACGCCGTTACGTTCCTGGCGTCGGCGGCCCTTGTCGCCACGCTGCGAATCCCGGCACACGCCGGGCAACTGGGCGCCGCGACGAAAAGGGGGCTGGTAACTTACCTCGGCGACGCTCGCGATGGGTTCCGCTACGCTCTAAGGGACACTTTCGTGTCACGCCTGCTCCTGGTGCAAGCGCTGGCGTCCCTGGCTACCGGCGCCACGAGCGCTATGCTCGTGGTGCTCTCGCAACGCCACCTGGGGCTGCCTCCCTCGGGCTTCGCGTGGCTGATAGGTGCGATAGGCGCAGGCGCTCTGTTGGGTCCGCTCATCCCCAACACTCTCGCTCGCGACTACCGCGACGCAAGATGGCTATTCGTGCCGTACGTGGTGCGCGGGCTCGGGGACGTGCTGCTCGCGGTGTTTACGCCGCTGCCCGTAGCGCTCCTGATACTCTTCGTATACGGGCTGAACACCTCCACGGGAATAGTTGTCTTCAATTCCACGGTGCAGGGCGCGGTTCGCGAGGACGTGCGCGGCAGGGTGTTCACGCTGCTGGACGTGACATGGAGCGCCATGCGCCTGCTCTCGCTCGGGCTGGGCGGGCTGCTGGTGGATACAGCCGGGATCAGGGCCGTGTTCTGGCTGGGCGGCGCCCTGCTGATGCTCGCCGGCGCGCTCGGCCTGGCGCTGCTGGGCGGCCACGACTTCCGACAGAGGCAGGATGATCAAGCGGACTCGTAATGGCGTCAGTGCAAGGGAAGGCCGCGCGTGCGCACCTTCAGCCTGTACACGCACCCCGTCTCCCCCTCCGTGATGAACAACTCGTCGCCCTCGCGTCCCCCAAACGCCACGTTGGTCGGAGTGCTACCTCCCGCATTGATCTCCTCGACCACCCTGCCTTGGGGACTTACAACGGCGATGCATCCCTTCCCGGCGTGCGCGATGTACAGGTTGCCCTCCACGTCAAAGGCCATGCCGTCCGGTCCCCGCCCACCTGAGAGCTCCACGAACAGGGACTTCTGCCTGTACTTCCCCGGCGCGCTCAGGATGTACCTGTGGATGCGCCGGGTGCGGCTCTCCGCCACATACAGGTCGCCCTCCGGACCAAAGGCGATCCCGTTCGAGAAGGCGTAGCCGTCATCGAAGAGCGTGACCTCGCCCGAAGCAAGGCGACAGTACACCTTGCCCGTGCGCGTCTCCAGGCTGGAGCCGAGCGGATCGGTGAAGTACAGGTTGCCGCGCGCATCGTACGCACAGTCGTTCGGCCCCTGGAAGGGCGCCCCCTCGTACTCCCTCGCAAGTACGCTGATCTGCCCATCGCGCGCGACTGAGAGCAGCTTCGCCAGCCCGGCATCGCACACCGTAAGGGTGCCGTCGGCGCTGTTCCAAGCCGCGCCGTTCGGCCTGCCCCCGGTATGGGCCAGGACGCCCACATCTCCGTCCTGCCGGATGCGGGTGATGACCCCACTGTTCAGGTCCACCACGTACAGGTTGCCCTCCGGATCGAAGGTCGGCCCTTCTGGAAACGCAAAGCCCTCCGCCACCAGCGTCCTCGCGTACACCTTCATCACACCTCGCTCTTCTACACGAGAGCCAGACCCTGCTCGACGATCTCGGTGAGCTGGCGCCGGTGCTCCTCTGAGGGCCTGATGAGCGGCGCTCGTACCGGCCCCACCGCACGCCTCCCTCTCACCTCTACGCCAGCTTTTATCAGCGCAACCGCGTAGCCCCTCACTTCGTCCCGAAGCTGGGCGAACGGACGGTAGAACCCATTGAGCAGGCGGTCCATCTCCGCGCGGTCCGACCTCTGAGCGGCGTTGCAGAAGGCGCTCGCTATCTCCGGCACAAAGTTGAACACTGCCGAGGAGTAGAGGCTTACCCCGGTCCCGGCGAACGCGGGCACGGACAGCTCCGCGGTTGGCATCCCGTTCAGTAGCAGCAGTCGGTCGCCAACCGCGAGCCTGATCCTCAGCAACCGCTCCATATCGCCGTGGCCGTCCTTGAAGCCGATCACGGTCGGTATCTGCGCGAGCCGGGCGACGGTGCGCGGGGTGAACAGGGCGTTGTCGCGCTGGTAGAGGATGAGTCCGAGGCTCGTGGACTCCGCGACCGTCCGGTAGTGCTCGTACAGCCCCTCCTGCTCGGCCTGCAGCAGGTAAGGCGGCAGCACGAGGAGGCCATCCGCCCCCGCTGCCTGCGCGGCTTCGGCGAACTCTCCCGCAAGGCTCACGCCGTATCCCATTCCCGCCACCACGGGCGCCCTGCCCCCGACCTCCTCGACCGCAGCCCTGACCAGCGCCCGGTACTCGTCCAGCGAGAGCGAGTAGAACTCACCCGTCCCTCCACAGACGAACAAGGCGTCCGCGCCGCTCTCCAGCATGTACCGCAGGTGCTCGCGGTACCGTGGCAGGTCCACCTCACCGCGCCCGTCGAACGGCGTGACCGGGAACGAGAGCATCCCCTTTATGCGCGCCTGCAGTTCGTCTGGAGCCATAGGCATCTCGGTCACCAACCTCCTGAGATGCTGCCTGTACTCTGTCTGCAAACGACAAACCCTACCATCGGGGCACCACCGGGTCCCAGTCCGGTACGCGCTTGCGCATCTCGCCCGCATCATCCCGGTCGGTGATGCCGTACCGGCGATACCGCTCCGCCGCGCTCGCGAACTTCTCCTCGTCAAGCGCGACGCCAAGGCCCGGCGCAGTGGGAACCGGCAACTTGCCGTCCCGGAATGTGAACGGCTCGCCTTGCACGATGTCCTCGACTACCCAGGGGTAGTGAGTGTCGCAGGCATACGTCAACTCCGGCATGGCGGCGGCGAGGTGCACCATGGCCGCCAGGCTGATGCCGTAGTGGCTGTTCGAGTGCATGGAGGTGCTGATACCGAAGTCCGCGCAGAACTGGGCGAGCCGGACACACTCCCGCAGCCCGCCCCACACGTGGTGATCTACCAGGATTACGTCCACCGGGCGCTTTGACACCGCATGGGGCAGGTGCGCGAACGACGTAACGCACATATTCGTCGCGAGAGGCATATCAATGGCCCGACGCACCTCGGCCATTGCGTCCATGCCGATAGTGGGGTCCTCGTAGTACTCTATCCCAAGAGGCGCTATCGCCTCCGCGACTCTGATCGAGGTGTCCACCGTCCAGATGCCGTTCGGGTCGATCCGCAAACCGACATCCGGGCCGAGCGACTCGCGCATCTGGCGCAGCGTCTCCACCTCTTCGTCCGGCGGGAGCACCCCGCCCTTTAGCTTCAGCACCTCGAAGCCGTACTCGCGGATGAACCGGCGAGCTTCTCCAACCATAGCCTCGGGGGAGAGAACCTTCCCCCAGTCGTCCACACCGTCGTACTCGGGATGACGCTCCTCCTTGTAGAAGAGGTATCCGGAGAAGGGTATCTCGTCCCGAACGCGGCCTCCGAGCAGGTCGCACACCGGCCGCCCCATTGCCTGACCTGCAAGGTCGAGACAGGCCACCTCGATGGGACTGAAGGTTCCGGGGTCGGGGACCTCCCTGCGGATGGCGAATAGCTGGAACGGGTCCTTGCCCTCCACGCACTTCCTCGCAGCCTCCAGGCTGGCTACCCGTGCGCTCCCACCGTACGCCTCACCGAGTCCTGTCAGCCCCTCATCCGTCGCAAGTTGAACGACCACTCGGAGGGCCACGGGCTGGTGAACGCCAACTGAGTTACGGAGTGGAGGATCGGCCATCGCTACCGGAGTGACCCTCATCTCGGTGATTCGCACCTGGCTACGCGCCCCTTTCCAGCTGAGTGCCAACCGGCAGCAGCTCGGCCACGCGCACCTCGCACCCACGCCGCGCCGACTCCTCGGTTGCCTGCAGCACGGCCACGACCTCCCGCCCATACTCCCCGGAGATGGGTGTCTCCACCTCGTCTGACTCGAGCGCCCGTGCGAACGCCGCGACCTGATCGAGGTAAGCGTTCGTCTTCTCCAGCGGCACCGGCTTGTACTCTCCTGCGCGTCCGATGGCCACTTCGCTCGCGGTTACGCGCAGCATGGCTTCGGTGCAGATGAACTCTGTCTCCAGGCGCGGCACCCCGTCCTTGTACGCGCCGTGACAGATAGTGGCGCTGAATCCATCGTTGAAGCGGAGATGGGCCACTCCCGAGTCGGTGGCGGAGAGACCGAAGATAGGACTTCCAACCTGCGCGAGCACCGACTCCACCCGCCTGCCCGTGCACCACATCAGCCTGTCAATCATGTGAGGAGCGTTCATAGGCCAGGCGCCGCCTCCCTTGCTCGCATCAAGGAACCACGGCGGGCGGTACTCACCGAAGAACGGCTTGTGCCACACGTCCATCGCCATGATCGGCCTGCCCAGCTCTCCTGATTGAAGGATACGCCGCGCAGCCTGGGTCGGAGCCGTGAAGTGGTAGTGATGACCCACCATGAGGCGCACCCCGGCCGCTCGTGCGGCGTCAATCAGGTCGTTGCACTCCTCGACCGTACCGGCCAGGGGCTTCTCCATAAAGACGTGCTTGCCGGCCCGCAGCGACGCGAGCCCCGCCGGATGATGCAGGAAGTGCGGGAGCAGCACGAAAACAACCGACACGTCATCCCGTGCGAGGAGCTGTGTATACGAGGCATGAAGCATCATGCCCCACTCCGCAGCGAACGCCTCTCCCTTCGCTGTGTCCACCTCCGCGACGGCTACAAGGCGAAGGCCCGCGGCCCGGCAGCCCATCGCAGCCGCCCGCGCCGTACGCCCCACGCCAATGATCCCCACACCCATACCATTCGCCATGTAGTCCGCCTCCCGCCTCGCCTTGCATTTGCCGGGGACGCTCCCGCTCGCCGATGCCCGTGCCTTGCCCGCCTGATCAGACTCCGACCGGAGCGCGGCTCCAGTATATAGCAGCCGCAGGCGGAACGTGTAAGCTACGGGAGGCGCACCGTGGGACCGCAGCGCCCCCTACCTGACCGGCGCACGCCCCTACCGGCCCATGACGTTCCCTTCCTCATCTACCAGTGGCTGAATGATGAGTGGGTCCTCGTATCCCCAGTCCTCCACGTCCACAACGAATGAGAACTGATCTAGCACCGTGCCGCGGAAACGCTTCGGATCGTCGGGGGTGGACCATCGGGAGCTCGCCTGCTCGAACAGGCGCACCATCAGCTCCCGTGGCAGGTACTCAGCATGGCCGGGGTACACGAAGTCGAAGAAGATGAGATGCCACAGCAGTAACTGGGCGTCGTCTCCCAACCGCGACAGGATGCGCTGCCAGTCGAGCTTACCCTGCACACCGCGAATCACGTGTGCAACGTCCGCCCCATCGAAGCGGTGGCGAACCCCGATGTACGTCTTGGAAGCGATTAGTTCCTCCGCGGAGATGACACGGCACGGTACCCCCGCCACCTCGACCTGCCGACCGTGGTCCAGCCACACCTGATCCACTCGGAGACGGCTGTTGTTGTTGGCAAAGATGAGGTCCACGAAGTACGGCGCCCGGTGAGCCTTCGCCAGCCAGTGTGGATACTCTACGTTCGCCTCAAAGCCCACCTCTGCAAGCGCGTCCATCGCGGACCGCAAGTCTTCGGCCCTCAGGAAGAGATCCAGGTCCTTCGTGCTGCGCCGAAGCCCTGTGTACGAATGCAGAGCCCACGCTCCGCCGACAGCATACGGGACGCCTGCCCGGTTCAGCGCCCGCAACGCCTCCGCATAGACCTGCGCTTCCTCAGGGTCGAGCTCCGGCCTGCCCTCCCGCGCCACTGCCTGCTGCTCCTGCTCGTCCGCCATCGGCCTCTCCTCCCCGTCGTTGAGTGTGCAGATTACATCGCATCTACCTTGCTGGGCAGGGCCACTGTCGTATCAGGGAAAGCCGCTGCGCACATCCAGAGGTATGGCTACGGCTCACATCGTCACGGCAGTTCTTCCGGCACGCAAGCGAAGGGACTCAACGATTGTGTTGTAACTCCACGCAGACGTTGCGTGCACCGTCTCTACGCGCTGATATGACCGCCAGGGAGCTGCGGAAAGTGGAAAGCGTAGACATTCCACCCCCACTTCGCTATCACCCTGCTTCGTCGCACTGTGCGAGGAATACACACCAGCACCTTATGATACACTGAGGTCCTGCGCGGGGTTACAGCGATCCGCCTCCTCGATACCGGGCCGTAGAAGCTCGCTCGCCACGACCGCGCGTAGACAAGAGTGATCTTCTGACCGGCCAGGCGCGGCGACGCCCGCATCCACGTCCCGCCTCCGCCGGTGCTGACGAATCGCGAGGGGACGCATGGACGCCACGCACGATCCCAACCGGACTCACGCCCGACGAGAGAAGCTCTTGCCCACGCTGGAGGCACTGCTCGCTATCGAGGCCACCGACCTCAGGGGCACGCTGGAGCAGGCCGCGGACCTGCTCGTAGGCGCGCTCGGCGCCGAGAAGGTGGACGTCTCCCTGCACGACCCCTCGATCAACACCCTCGTCGCGATGGGGGTCAGCAATACCCCCATGGGTCGGCGGCAGAGGCAGATCGGCATGGACCGGCTACCGGTAGCCAACGGAGGGCGCGTTGTGGAGGTCTACCAGACGGGGGAGCCTTACATCACGGGCCACGCTGAGGAGGACCCTCTGGTGCTCCCCGGCTTCACTCGGGGGCTAGGCGTCCGCTCCCTGATGGCCGTGCCGATGGCGGTCGCAGGGGAGCTCCGTGGCGCGGTGCATGCCGCCTCCTCCCGTGTTGATGCCTTCACCGACGAGGACCTGAGCTTCCTGGAGGCTGTGGCTCGGTGGGTGGGGATGGTAGCCCACCGAGGCGAGCTGGTTGAACAGATCGCGCGCGATGCTGTGGAGGCCGCCAGACGCACGGCAGCCGACGAGATGGTGACGGTGCTCGCGCACGATCTCAGGAACCACCTGACGCCGCTCAAGGCTCGTGTGGACCTGATCCACCGTCGCGCTGGTCGCCTGGAGGACGCCAAGCTCACCGAGCACGCCGAGGAGGCGCAGATAGCGCTCTCCCGCCTGCACCGGATGATCTCCGCGATGCTAGACGTGGCACGCCTCGATCAGGGGCTCTTCTCCCTCTCGCTGCAGCCGGTGGACCTCGCCCACCTGGCCGACGACACGGCGGCGATGCTCGGAGTTCGCGAAGGCCAGATCAACGTGCATGCCCCCGAGGAGCTCGTACTGCAGGCCGACCCCGACGCGCTGCGGCAGGCTCTGGAGAACCTGCTTGCGAACGCCCTGACGCACTCTCCAAAGGGCGTGCCCGTGACAGTGGAGGTGAGCGAGGAGGAGACCCACGACGGCAGGCTTGCAGTGATCGAGGTACGAGACGAGGGGCCTGGCATCCCAACCCAGGTGCTGCCGCGGCTCTTCGAGCGCTTCGCGTCGGGTCCGCACTCGCAAGGCCTGGGATTGGGGCTGTACCTGGCGTGGAGCATCGCTGAGGCGCACGGGGGGACACTCACCGCCCACTCGCAGCTGGGTCAGGGAACGACTTTCCGCCTCGCCCTACCCCTGCAAGCGTGACAGGGGTAAGGAGTTCCGCACGGGTGGCGAGGTGAGGCAGGACGGCTGTGAATGGACCCGCCGCGGCCGCCCAGGGCGAGGGATGAGAGGAACCGAAGAAACACGGGCAAGGACGATGCCGCGGCTCAACAGCCCGTTCAGCCTCAACTGCCAGGAGCCTGCCTGCGCTCAGCGGGCGCGCCACGATACGAAGGGCTGACTGCCGGAGCGATTGTCTTGGCAGTAGCCTGTGCTCATGGCCACCACCTGACGAGGGCGCGCAAAGCCGACCCTCGCCAGCCGCGGGTAAACCGTGACATTGTCGCGTCCGAGCTGGCCTGCTGCGCCCCTATCCCGTACGTTGGGTACACGTGGATGCTCCTCGCCAGCTCTCCAAGCTTCAACTCATTCTGGACCGCAAGCGCCAGCTCGTTCGTGAGCTCGTCACCCGCCCCGGCCACCACCGTCGCGCCCAGGAGAGTCCCATCGGGCCGGGTCACCAGCTTGATGAACCCTTCCTGCTCACCCACGGTCTGCGCGCGGTCAATGCGCTCGACGGGCCAGCGGTGTACGCGCACCCGCTCTCCCCGCTCGCGGGCCTCGCGCTCGCTCGCTCCGGCCTGTCCCACCTGCGGGTCGGTAAAGATTACCCACGGCACGGTCTGCCGCGTGCCGCGTCCCGAGCCGGGCACGAGCGCGTTCCGGGCGGCGGTGTAGCCCTGCCAGCCAGCGTAGTGCGTGAACTGGAAGCTGCCGGTCACGTCCCCCGCCGCGTAGATGTGTGCCTGACTCGTACGCAACCGGTCGTCTACCGTCACGCCGTTCTCGGAAAACTCCACGCCCGCCTTCTCAAGGTCCAGCCCCGCGACCTTCGGCCTGCGTCCCAGGGCAACGAGCAGCTTGTCGCCCTCGAACGCCCCTCTTGATGTCGTAACTCTCACCCCGCTCTGGGTCCTCTCGACGCGCTCAGCCTCCGCGCCCGTGCATACCGTCACCCCCTCGCGACCGAGCACCCTGGTGAGGACCGAACTCGCCTGGGGGTCCGCAACCGAGAGGATGCGCTCTCCCCGTTGAATGATGGTGACGTGCGAGCCCAGCCGCTGGAACGCCTGGGAGAGCTCGACGCCGACCGGGCCGCCCCCCAGCACCAGCAGACGGCGAGGCAACTCCTCCAGCTCGAACACGTTTTCGTAAGTAAGCGTTGGAATCGCCGAGAGTCCGGGGATGGGCGGCAGCGCCGGCTCAGCGCCGGTGCAGATCACGAAGCGCCTGGCGAGCAGCAAACGACCGTCCACTTCGAGTGTGTGCGAATCGCGGAAACGGGCGCTCCCGAATACGACCTCTACTCCCTGGCTGGTCAGCACGTCCGGAGTCTCGAAGGCGTACACCCGCTCGATGGCAGCCCACACAGTCGTCATCACCCTGCCCAAGTCAACTTTTGGAGCGACGGGTTCGATGCCCACGGAGTCCGCGTGGCGCATCTGGTGGGCGACCTTCGCGGCGTGCAGCAGTGCCTTGCTGGGCACGCAGCCGGTCCAGGTGCAGTCCCCGCCGATACGGTCTCGCTCCACGAGCGCCACGCTCGCGCCAAGCCGCCGTGCGAAAGAGGCCGCGGTTAGCCCGGCCGAGCCCGCGCCGATAATCACCAGGTCGTACCTGCTCGCCATTCTGTCTATCCCCTGTCTACCCGTATCTACCAGTCGCGGCGCGTCACAGGCCAAGCTCCTCCAGCCCCGTCAGATACGCTTCGGAGTACGTCGGAAACTGTGGTGCGGTGTCGAGGAGTGTAGCGACAGGCACCTGAGCCCGAATGGCGAGCGATGCCTGATGTATCCACTCTCCGGACATCGGAGCGACCGCCCACGCGCCGACGAGTACCCCCCGTGCGCGGTCGGCGACGAGCCCAAGATGTCCCCGCGGGTCCTGCTCGTACGTCCACGGGCGGGCGATCGCCTCCGGCAGATTCACCGTCGCGGTCACCACATCCACGCCTGCCTTTCGAGCCTGCTCCTCGGTCAGGCCGACCGCCGCGATCTCAGGGTCAGAGAACACCACCCTGGGTACCGAGCGGTAGTCAGCACGGGCGGGCTTACCCAGTATGTTCGACGCTACGACTCGTCCCTGATACTTCGCGACGTGGGTGAAGGGCATTATCCCGGTGACATCACCCACAGCCCAGATACCCTCCGCCACGCGGCAACAATCGTCAACGGGCAGCCCTTTCTCACCGGGCTCGATCCCAACCGCCTCCAGGCCGATCCCTCTGGTCCGAGGAGACCTGCGCGCGCCGATCACGACTACGTCCGTAGAGATCGTAGAGCCGTCGTCGAGCCGGACAATCGTCCCCGCCCCATCCCTGCTCGCCTCCGTTACCCGCCGTCCGAGTCGGAGCTGGATACCCTCCTCCTCCAGAGCGGACTGGATGAGCTCGCTCACCTTCGGCTCCTCCCGATTTGTCAGCCTCTCCGCGGACTGCACTATCGTCACCTCCGCGCCGAACCGGGCCATCATCTGGCCGAGCTCGATCCCCGTCGGGCCGCCTCCGACCATCACGACTCGCTCCGGGATCTCCTTGAGAGTTGTAGCCTCGCGGTTCGTCCACACCCGGACATCATCGAGCCCCTTAATCGGAGGAATCGCTGCGTCCGAGCCCGTCGCGATAATGATGTTGTCCGCGCGGAGGACTCTGCCGTCCACCTCGACCGTGCCTGGACCGGTTATGCGGCCCATCCCCTTCAGCACAGTCGCGCCTTGCTCCTCGTATCCTCTTACCTGCTTCGTGTCGTCGAGGCCCCGGATCATGTAGTCACGGTACGCGGATACCTCCGGCCAGCTCAGGGCGGGAGTTCCTGTGCCCGCCACCCTGGTCGCCTCCGCCCTGGCCTCGGGTGGACGCAGCAGCGTCTTCGAGGGGATGCACGCCCAGTACCCGCACTCCCCGCCGATGAGCTCCCGTTCGACGACCGCCACCTTCCTGCCGGCGGCCAGCAGCCTGCTTGCCGCTACCTCGCCGCCTGGTCCCATCCCGAGCACTACTGCGTCGAATCGCTCCGTCATACTCCCTGGTACTCCCTCTCTAATGACCGAAGGCGGGAAGAGCTTCACACCCTCGGGTTATAACAGCCCGCTCGCCTGCACGCGCCAGATCCTGCCCCACACTTCCAGCTTAGACGATTTCCTCCAGGCCGTACTGTGATGGATGTTACAGTACAGCCCGCCGTCACCACAGGAGAGCTACGCCCCCACTTCCGCAGCTCTCCGTCCGTCGTATCGCCACGCACGCCGGCGCGTTCGACTGAATCTACCCGTTATGGTATGCTACAATCCCCGCGCGACACAGGACACACGCAGAAAGGCGCGCATGCCCCAGATCTACGACAACATTGACCAGTCGCTGCTGCCCGCGCTCAAGCGGACACTCGAGCACTCTCAGCGGGCGGACTTCTGCGTTGGCTACTTCAACCTGCGCGGCTGGAAGCTCATAGACCACCTTGTCGAGCCGTGGTCGGGCGCCGATGGCTCATGCTGTCGGCTAATGATCGGGATGCAGGGTCGCCCGGAGGAACTTCTGCGCTCCGCCCTTAGCCTCACTGGCAGCGCGAACGGGCTGGACAACCAGGCGGTGCTGCAACTCAACAGGGAGGCCGCGGCGGAGTTCCGCGAGCAGCTGCAGCTCGGCGCGCCCACGAACGCCGACGAGGAGGGACTGCGCCGCCTCAGCGCACAGCTTCGCGCGCGCAAGGTCGTTGTGAAGCTCTTCTTGCGCTACCCCCTCCACGCCAAGCTCTACCTCCTGCACCGCGACGACTACAACGCACCGATAGTAGGCTTCCTGGGCAGCAGCAACCTCACCTTCGCGGGGCTCTCACGGCAGGGCGAGCTCAACATAGACGTCCTCGACCAGCAGGCGTGCGACCGGCTGCAGATCTGGTTCGACGAACGGTGGAACGACCGCTGGTGTCTCGACATCTCTCACGAGCTCGCTGAGATCATAGACACCAGCTGGGCGCGCGAGCAGGACCCGCCTCCCTACCACATCTACCTCAAGATCGCCTACCACCTCTCGCAGGAGGCCCGCACCGGCATCAACGAGTTCCGCATCCCCAAGGACCTCGACCGTGAGCTGCTTCCCTTCCAGAAGGCCGCCGTCCAGATCGCCGCGCACCACCTCAATACGCGCGGTGGGGTGCTCATCGGCGATGTGGTGGGCCTCGGCAAGACGCTGATGGCGACAGCGCTCGCCCGAATAATGCAGGACGACCACGGAACGGACACCCTCATCATCTGCCCGGTGAACCTCGTGCCGATGTGGCAGGAGTACGTGGATCGCTATCGCCTCCTCGCTCGGGTGCTGCCAAGCAGCCAGGCCATCGGTAAGCTGCCGGAGCTGAAGCGCTACAGGGTGGTGCTGATTGACGAGAGCCACAACCTGCGAAACCGCGAGGGCAAGCGGTACAGGGCCATCCAGGAGTACATCCGCACGAACGAGAGCTCCTGCATCCTCCTCTCCGCGACCCCGTACAACAAGACGTACCTCGACCTCTCCTCCCAGCTGCGCCTCTTCGTGCCCGAGGGGCAGGACCTCGGCATCCGGCCCGACAAGCAGATCGAGGAGATAGGCGAGACGGAGTTCATCGGGCGGCACCAGTGTGGGGTCCGCACCCTCGCCGCGTTCGAGAAGAGCGAGTATCCCGACGACTGGCGAGAGCTTATGCGCCTGTACATGGTGCGCCGAACGCGCGGCTTCATACAGGCCAACTACGCCGAGACCGACCCGCAGAGCGGGCGCAAATACCTCACACTCGGCGACGGCGCTCGCTCGTACTTCCCTGCCAGGGTTCCGCGCACCGCCGTCTTCGATATAAACGAGAAGGATCCCGGCGACCCCTACGCCCGGCTGTACTCCCAGCCCGTCATAGACGCCGTGAACGGCCTCAGCCTGCCGCGGTACGGCCTGGGCAACTACGTGGCGGCAAAGCCCGCGCAGAGGCCCAACGCGGAGGAAAAGAAGCAGTTCGAGGGGCTGGGGCGCGCGGGCAAGCGGCTTATGGGCTTCTGCCGCACAAACCTCTTCAAGCGACTCGAGAGCGGTGGCCCGGCTTTCCTGCAGAGCATCGAGCGCCACATCCTGCGCAACTACGTCTTTGTCCACGCCATCGAGCAAGGGCTCCCACTGCCGCTCGGCACACAGGGCGCGGAACTGCTCGACCCCGGCCTCTCCGACGAGGACGACGGCTCCTCCGACTACGAGCACGATAACCAGATGGGCGGCGGCGCCCTGCTGGTGGCCCCGGCCACGACGGACGTGCTTGGCGGCCAGTTGAGGGAGCGCGCCGCCGCAGTGTACCAGCAGTACGCCGCCCGGCTCAGAAGCCGGTTCACCTGGGTGCGTCCAGTCTTCTTCAACTCGCAGCTGCGCACGCACCTCCTGCAGGACGCGGAAGCTCTCACGCGCGCGCTGCACCTCTGCGGCGAGTGGGCGCCGGACAGGGATGCCAAGATGCTCGCCCTGCTGGACCTCCTCGCGAGGAAGCACCCTCGTGAGAAGGTCCTCGTCTTTACACAGTTCGCGGACACTGCCCACTACCTGGCGCGAGAGCTCAAGGCGCGCGGGGTGGAGGCGCTGGAGGAGGTCACCGGAGACTCCGAGGACCCCACAAGCCTTGCATGGCGCTTCAGCCCGCGCAGTAACAACAAGGAGGCGTACGCGGCCCGGCACGGCGAGCTGCGAGCACTCATCGCGACGGACGTGCTCAGCGAGGGGCAGAACCTTCAGGACTGCTCCATCATCGTCAGCTACGACCTGCCGTGGGCGATTATCCGCCTCATCCAGCGGGCGGGACGCGTGGACCGCATCGGCCAGACCTCAGAGGACATCCTCTGCTACTCCTTCCTGCCCGCGGACGGCATCGAGCGCATCATCCGGCTGCGCGCCCGCGTCAGGCAGCGCCTCAGGGAGAACGAGGAGGTCGTCGGCGCGGGCGAGACGTTCTTCGAGGACGACATGAGCGAGCAGGCGCTCCGCGACATCTACACCGAGAAGTCGGGCATCATGGACGGCGACGCCGACACGGAGGTGGACCTGGCATCCCAGGCGTACCAGATATGGAAGAACGCCACGGACGCCGACCCCAGGCTCCGGAAGATTATCCCCGACCTCCCGAACGTCGTGTACTCGACTCGGGCGCACGAGCCCGGCCCAGCCGGACCGGAGGGCGTGCTGGTGTACACGCGCACCGCCGCCGGCAGCGATGCGCTCGCCTGGATAGACCGCGACGGCAAGCCCGTCACGCAGTCGCAGCTAGCGATCCTCCAGGCCGCCGCGTGCCACCCGGACACCCCCGCCATACCCCGTCAGCCGGAGCACCACGAGCTTGTGCGGAAGGGGGTTGAACACCTCGTCGAGGAGGAGAAGCAGGTAGGCGGCCAGCTTGGGAGGCCATCAGGCGCGCGCTTCCGCACATACGAGCGGCTCAAGAAGCACGCCGAGGCGGTGAGGGGCACCATCTTCGACACCCGTGAGCTGCACAACGCGATACAGAGCATCTACGCGTACCCGCTGCGCCCCTCCGCCGTGGATACGCTCAACCGCCAGCTCCGCAGCGGCATAAGCGACCAGCAGCTCGCGGAGCTCGTCATCGGCCTGCACGACGAAGACCGCCTCAGCGAGGTCTCCGCGCAACAGGAACAACAGGAGCCGCACATCATCTGCTCTCTCGGGCTGGCTCGTCCGTCCGTACAGGGGCACTGATAGCGTCACAGGGAAACTGGAGAGGCTAGGTTATATATGGCGCTCGACGTAGCATCCACCCGCGATTTCCTGCACCAGATGGAGCTTGGGCGACTCTTCATAGAAGAGCTGGGCTGGTCGCGGCCTCCGTCCGCCGCGGCGCCCGCCGATGTGCGGGTGGGTGACGCGGCCTACCGGCGCAAGCCAATCGCGGAGCTGGGCGGTGTGGTCGTGTACGAGGTCACCACGGAGGACGGGCTCATCCCCGACGCCCGTGCGCGCCGCGCCGTGTACAACGAGACTGCCAAACACACCTTCGAGAACCTGCTCATCTTCCTCGACTCCCAGCGTACTCAGAGCCTCTGGTACTGGGTGAAGCGTGACGGTGCAAAGGCGTATCCCCGCGAGCACTGGTACTCCCTGGGGCAGCCCGGCGACCTCTTCCTCAGCAAGATCGAGGCGATGGCCGTTGACCTCACCGACCTGGAGGCAGGGCCGCCCTCGGTGGTGGATAGCGTCCGCCGCCTCAGCCGCGCGCTGGACATCGAGCGCGTAACGCGGAAGTTCTACGCGGAGTTCAAGACCCAGCACGCCCAGTTCCTGGAGCTCATCGAGGGTATACCGAACGCAGAGGACAGGCGCTGGTACGCCTCCGTCATCCTCAATCGCCTGATGTTCGTGTACTTCCTGCAGCGCAAGCGGTTCGTGGACGGCGACATACACTACCTACGCACCAGGCTCGACGAGAGCAGGCAGCGCGGCCCCGACCGCTACTACTCCGAGTTCCTGCAGGCGCTCTTCTTCGAGGGGTTCGCGAAGCCCCCTGAGAAGCGATCCCAGGAGGCGAGAAGGCTCATCGGCGATGTCCGCTACCTCAACGGCGGGCTCTTCCTGAAGCACAAGATCGAGCTGCAGTACCCGGACATACGCATACCCGACCGCGCGTTCGAGAACCTGCTCGACCTCTTCGGCCGTTACTCCTGGAACCTCAACGACACGCCGGGCGAGTCGGACGATGAGATCAGCCCCGACGTGCTCGGCTATATCTTCGAGAAGTACATCAACCAGAAGGACTTCGGCGCGTACTACACCCGCCCCGAGATCACCGAGTACCTCTGCGAGCGCACTATCCACAAGCTGATTCTGGACAAGATCAACAGCCCGGCCGTGCCCGGCCTCCCGCCGCCTCGCCATTTCGATGACCTCAAGGACCTGCTTGCCCGGCTCGACGCCGACCTTTGCCGCCGCCTCCTCTTCGATGTCCTGCCCTCCTTGCGCCTGCTCGACCCCGCGTGCGGCTCCGGCGCGTTCCTCGTCGCCGCGATGAAGACCCTGCTCAACGTCTACGGCGCGGTCATCGGCAAGATCAACCTGCTCAACGACCGGAAGCTCAAGGAGTGGCTGCACGGGGTGGAGACGCACCGCTCGCGCGCGTACCACATCAAGAAGCAGATCATCACCGACAACCTGTACGGTGTGGACCTGATGGAGGAGGCCACGGAGATCGCAAGGCTGCGTCTCTTCCTCGCGCTCGTCTCTTCCGCACAGAGCGTGGCCGATCTGGAGCCCCTGCCGAACATAGACTTCAACATCATGGCGGGCAACTCCCTCGTGGGCCTGCTGCGTGTTGATGCACGGCGGTCGAACATGTTCTGGGGCGCCGGGGAGTACCAGCGGCTGCTCGACGAGAAGAACCGGATGGTGGACAACTACCGCCATACCGCAAACCTCGCCTCCGACCTGCAGGCGCTGCGCAGGGACATTGACAAACTGAAGACCGATGCCCGCCCGAAGCTGAACGACATCCTGCTGCAGGACTTCCTCGACCTCGGCATCAGGTACGAGCAGGCGCAGCCGAACGGCAAGGCGACGAAGCGCGCCCTGAGGGCGGATGACATCGCCGCGCTGGAGCCGTTCCACTGGGGCTACGAGTTCGACCGCATCCTGCAGGACCACGGCGGGTTCGACGCCATCATCACCAACCCACCCTGGGATGTATTCCAAACCGACGAGAAGGAGTTCTTTCAACAGTACGATGAACTGATTCAGAAGAAGAAACTCGACATCAAGAGTTGGGAGAAGCAGCGCGAGAAGCTACTAAAGGACCCCCAAATACAGCAGGCGTGGCTCGATTACGCGAGCAGTTACCCGCACGTGAGTGCGTACTTCAAGAAAGCGCCACATTACATCTATCAGCGGTCAGAGGTAGGTGGCAAGAGCGTAGCACGGAAGATTAACAAGTACGCTGTCTTCACGGAGCAGTGCTACAACCTCCTGCGCGCGGGCGGTTACTGCGGCATCGTCATCCCGAGCGGCATCTACACCGACCTCGGCACGAAGCAGCTGCGCGAGATGCTGTTCGAGCAGACGGAGGTGACGGGGCTGTTCGGCTTCGAGAACCGCAAAGAGATTTTCGAGGGAGTACACCGGAGCTTCAAGTTCGTCGTACTCA
>JADDPP010000243.1 GCA_016781845.1 Rubrobacter sp. | reverse complement strand
CGTCCCCTACAGACCTAAATGCTGGAGTACTTCCGACAAGCTGCACTAGTCCGGCGCTACTGCGGATGCTCGGAGAGACACCAGGTAAATAGCCAATGATGAACGCGGGGACGTAGAGGAAAGCTAGGACGAGCATGGGCACCTCGGTGATGCGGTCGATGCGCCCAGCAAGACCTCTGTTACGGCTCGAACTCATGCAGTTGTCCTTCTCGTTCGCTTTCGACTAGCGCACATCTTCACACAACTGGGCGTGACTGGCATAGCCTACCCACCGAAGAAATGGGGCAGAATATGAGCGAGCACCCACCACTAGACACACATTCACTCGTCGTGAGCGTTGGCTTGATACAACACCTACCCTTCAGCGTCGCCGCCCCCCTTCTTGATGCACTCAACCAGCAGCACCTACACATCATTGCCAATCGTTAGGACATGGAGCCGCCGGAGGCTGGCGGAAATGCTATCTCCGTATCGTTTACCATTGTGGATGCTCTCACAGTGGGTGGGGCCGGGCTGGCTGCTTATAGCATCAAGACTATACTAAAAGTCTGGCTGGAGAAGTTCGCGGACGAGTCGTACGCTCCGGTTCGGGACGCATTGCTGCGACTGTTCAAGAAGGTTCCGAACAAGTGGCGAGTATACGTGCCACTGGAGATTACAGTGGGAGCCGTGCGGTTCTCTATAGAAGACCCATTAACAGATGCGGAGTTCTGCAAGCGTCTACGGAGCGCCATAGACGTTGCTGACGCACTGCCAGAAGAGGGTCTTGAGGGCACTCCCGGTCCGGATGAGTTCGGGCTTGAGTGGAATGAGTATTCCCAGTCATGGAGCGGGAAGATCTACCTAGAGGACGGGTACCTCCGCTACCATGACGGCAAGTGGACTGAGAAGATACCGTTACCATAGCACCAGTGTAAGAGGGCGCAACTGGAAACTGGTCAGACCACAATGGACTTCGCATAGTGAGAACAAGGGCAATAAGAAGGGGCTAGGCTGAACACCTAACCCTTCTGCATATTATTTGCGTATCCGGCCGTAAACGCACGGCCTGTGGGCGACCTAAAAGAAGGAAACCCACGCATTTACGTGGGTTTTGGAGCGGGAGACGAGGTTCGAACTCGCGACCTCTTCCTTGGCAAGGAAGCGTTCTACCACTGAACTACCCCCGCGCAGTGTCTGGAGCGGGCAACGGGATTCGAACCCGTGCCAGATGCTTGGGAAGCACCTATGATACCCCTTCACCATGCCCGCTAGTGGCACTGGAGCTCTTCGCCCCGACAACGATGTAAGTATAGAACTCCATCCCCACACCTGTCAAGAGCAATTTCGTGCCTGGGTATCCGTCGGGAACTGGCGGCAGGGGTTGCCGGGGCACCGGGGATGCCCACCTTGTCAGATGATCAGGCATGGCTCCGGGCGCTCCTCACTCATAGGTGGAGGAGCAGTATCCACGAGATAGGACATCATCAGAGCGAGACCCTCCTGCTACTCGGTGCTCGCGGACGCCAGGCTCCCAGGAGGGGCATGGGCGTCTCTTTTGGCCTGGGCTACTGCAGGATCTGAGAAGGCCGGCCACACAAGGAGGGTCAGCAGGACTATCCCGGACGAGGCGAACCAGAAGGGTGCGGTGAGCCCAAAGCCCCTGGCGATCATACCCCCCAGTAGGGCGCCGAGGGACACGCTACCACTCGAGAACAGCAGGTACACGCTGTTGACTCGCCCGATCAGTCGAGATGGGATCAGTTGCTGGCGGAGCGAGGTGCTGACCACGCCCCACACTATGCCGTGGAACCCGAAGAGGGCGAGGATAGCGCCCACGACGAAGACGTCAGTCGCGAGCGCGATGACTAGGTGAGTTGTCGCCTCGATGAGGAGTCCCACCCTCAATGGAGTGCCCTGCCCGAGCCACCCCACTATGCGCTCCGCCACCACGCTGCCCGCGATCCCGCCTACAGCCAGAGAGCTCAGGAGCAGACCGTAGCCGACCGGCCCAAGTCCAAGCCGCTCCTGGGCGTAGAGCACCATGATCGAGAACGCGGCCGTGAGCGTCAGGTTCATCACCCCAATCGCGAGGGCGAGCGTTCGCAAGAATCGGTGGCGGAACAGCCACCTTAGACCCTCGGCTATCTCGGAGCGGAGTGTAGTCGGCGCAGTGCCTTCGAGCCGCTCGACTCGGAAGTTGCCGCGCATCACCAGGACACACGCAGCCGCCGCGGCGAACGACCCAGCGTCCAGGAGGAAGGGGAGTGTTGCGGACGCGGCGAAGAGAAACCCTCCCAGGGGCGGTCCGGCAAACTGGTTGGTCACGATCTGGACCCCGAACAGCTGCGCGTTGGCCCGTTCCAGACTGCCATCGGGCACCACGGAAGGCAAGACGGAGAGAGAGGCAGTGTCGAACAACGTCTCCGCCGTGCCGAGCAGGAAGAACACCACGTACAGGAGCGGCAGGCTCGCGATGTCGAGCAGCACGGCGAGGCCGAGGGCGCCGACCACTGCTGAACGGAAGAGATCCATGAGGAACATGAGGCGCCGTCGGTCGAGCCTGTCCACGAGCGCTCCGCTGATAAGCGAGAACAGGAGCCACGGGAGCCGCTGAGCGAAGGCGAGCCCCGCTACCAGGACCGGGTCACGGGTCAGAGCGGCAGCGAGCAGTGGCCCGGCAACCAGCACGACGCCGTCGCCAAGGTTAGAGATGGCGCTCGCCGCCCAGAGCTTGCGAAACTCCGGGCTGAGAGCGCTTCGCGTGGCCGAGATAACACACCTCCCCCGCTAGATTGAGTCGCCGGATGCGGGCAGCGAAACTGTAGACCATTGTATACACCCGCGTGCGCCCAGCAACCGAGCCCCGTTGGCCCGCCCGTACATCCGTAGATACGCTGCGCGCGACGCCTCCAGAGACCTCCGCCTCATCGAACCTCATCGAAGGCAGTATCCCCTTCCACAACGAGACCCCAACAGCGGTAAAATCAGGTATGTCAACTCTGCGCATCGTAGCCACCGCGGACAACCACCTGAGCCGATACTACGCGCGGATGTCCCCAGTGAAGCTGGAACGGCGGCGTGAGCGGCTGCGCGAAGCGTTTGGCCGGGCGGTATCGCACGCCGTGGAGCAAGGAGCGCAGCTATTCCTCCACGGAGGCGACCTCTTCGACTCGCCCTCGCCCACAAACGCAGACCTTGCCTTCGTCGCGCGCTGCCTCCACCGGTTGAACGCTGCGGGGGTCGCCGCCTTCGCTGCAGGGGGCAACCACGACACACCATCAGGGCGGACGGTGCAAGGGGGCGTGGCGCCTCTCTCGCCTCTCGCGAGCCTCAGCGGGCTGACGTACTTCGCCACGCCCCGACTGGAGAAGCGGCAGATTACCGTGGCCGGTGTGCCACTCTGCATCGCAGGGCTGACCCCGTCTCCGGGCCAAAACCCGATAGACCCACTCGCGACTCTGCTCGGTCCGGAAGGACAGGACGTAAACGTATTCCTAACCCACGGAGCGATCGAGGGACACGGACTCAGCGCCGAGGAGCCTGTCCTGCGCCTGCGGACTGCGGCCGCGCTTCCCAACCTGGTCCTTGCGGTGGCGGGCCACGTCCATGCTCCAGCGACCGAGCGGGCAGGCAGGGCGCTGCTGGCGGCCCCCGGCGCGACCGAGTGGATGACGCACGGCGAGACGGACCACCAGCCGGGCTTCCTCAGCCTGCTCATCGAGGATGGACGGGTTACGAACGTAGAGCACATCCCCATCCGCCCACAGCCGCGCGCGACGCTCGACCTTGTGATGGAAGACATAGAGGGCGATGCCCACAAGGCAGCGACGGAGCTCCTCCAGGCACACTCCTCGCCTGAGACGCTTACGCGCCTGCGAATCATGGGCGCGGCGACGAGGGAGCAGTACACCGCCCTGCGGCTGCGGCAGCTGCAGGAGCTGGGCGAAGAGCTGAACTTTCACTTCGACCTCGACGCCACACGGCTACACCTGAAGGAAGAGTTCGCGCGTGATGTCGTGCGCGGGGTGCGCGTCTCACAGCCGCAGGAGATCGCGACCGTGGCGCAGGAGCGGATCGAGGCGGAGGAATCGGAACACGAACGGGCGCTGTGGGCCGCTGCACGGGACGAGCTGCTGGGGCATTACACGTGATCACCCTCCGACGGATCGAGGTCACCAATGTCAAGTCGCTCCGAAACGTCACCCTGGACTTTCCCGAGCGCGGAGCGATACTCGTCGAGGGGCCAAACGAGTCCGGCAAGAGCACCCTCTTCGAGAGCATCTACTTCGGGCTGTACGGCGCGCCGCTCGTCACGGAGGAGAACCCCCGCTCGCTCGAGAGCCTGATAACACACGGGGAGGATTCGGCGCGCGTTTGCCTCCAGCTCCGCACAGCCGACGCGACGCTCAACGTACAGCGCACGATCCGCCGTAACCGCTCCACTCAGGCATCGCTCGTGGTCGAGGCGGCCGGGGGCGAGAGCGAGCGCATAACCGGGGTGCGCGCCGTGAACGCACGGGTGATAGAGGAGCTTGGAGGGCTGGACGGCACCGCACTCCTCAACTCCTGCTTTGTAGAACAGAAGAAGCTCTCCAAGCTGGAAGAGCTCGATGCTCGCGAGCGGCGCGACTCGCTGCTGCGGATACTCAACCTCGACCAACTCTCGAAGCTGGAAGACCTGTACAGGGTGCGGGCTGCGGATGAGCAGCGCGTGGCCGACACCACCGCGAGGCTGGAGCTAGCCAGTATCCGGGAGCAGACCGTGGCGCGGCAGCGGGAAGTGCAGACGCTTCGGAACCGTGTTGCTGAGTCGTGGCATCGCGAGGCAATATCCGCGCTGCAATCCGCCGAGACAGAGCTGGAAGCCGCCGAGGAGCACGTTGAGGCCCTGCAGCAACTCTCGCGACTGGAGCAGCGACAGCAAGCAGATGCGACACAGGATGGCTACGAGCGGGGGCTAGCCAGGCTCGCGGTGCTCCGGCGCCGGCGGCCTCAGGCCGTGCTTGGGGGCGTAGCCGGAACATCCTTCTTTCTCCTCGCGGCACTCATCGCGTTCGGCGCGGGCGCGACACTCGTCGCGGCGGTGTCCCTGCTCGTTGCGCTCACGGTCGGCGTTCTGATTGGCTACGCCGTATCGCGCCTCTCTTCGGAGATCGCGGACGGGGAGCGGGAGGTGAGCCGGTTGCGGGCCGACAGGCGGAGCGACAGCGCCGATGCGATTCGGCTGCGCGCCCTTCTGGGGCTGCCACAGGACGCGGACACCCGGCAGGAACTGGAGAGGGCGACACGCGCGGCGGGTGCTGCAGAGCAGGCGGTGGCGCAGGCACGCGTGTCCCTCCGAGCCTACCCGAGCTCGCCATCAGCGGCGCTCGCCCAGGGTTCTGTCCCAGGGGAGACCTTTGCACAGGACCTGGCGCACGCGGAGGAGGAGCTGCGGGATCTGCAGGCGCGGCAGAGGTATCTGTCGGAATCGCTCGGTGTCGCGGACGACACCCTGGGCGGTGTGGATGTCGAGGCCGAGCACCGAGAGGCGGTGCGCGAGCTGGAGACCAAGCGACGCGCATCCGTCATTCTCGCGGAGGCGAGGCGGCGCATCGTGGACCGGGTGCTGCCCGAGACTGAGCGCAACATGAAGCTGATCCTGCCGATGCTGACCGCTGGGCGATACCATGATGCTCGCGTCACGAATGAGTACCGGGTGGACCTCTGGGACGAGGAGGCGGGCCGCTACGTGGGCAAGAACGTGTACTCGGGCGGCACGAAGGACCAGATAAGCCTCGCTCTGCGCCTCGCGTTCGCCATAGCCAGCCTGCCGCAGGAGTTGGGCTCCTCGCCTGGCTTCCTGTTTATGGACGAGCCGTTGAGCTCCTTCGACGAGGAGCGCACGACTGCCCTCATCGAGCTCATCACGCGCGGCGAGCTTGCAGCAGTGTTTCCCCAGATATGCATCATCTCCCACAGCCGGAGCTTCGACCCCTCCCTGTTCCCGTACGTCATCCGTATGCAGGGCGGAAGGGTCAGCTATTCCAACCTGGACGGCCGTCCGAACGGGAGTTGAGGCAGCGCGAACGCGATACCCCCTCCTGCTGCCGGGACAGGTAGAATATTGTACGGAGTCGCTGCTGGCGTGAGCTGGGTAACTCGCGCGAGAGCGATTTGTGCGCACGAGGACTGGCAAGGAGAGTATGACGAGGATGATTGACGACGCTGCACACGTACACGCCCCCGACCGGCTGGCTGCCGTTCGGGGCTTGGCCCTCCTCGACACCCCCTCGGAGGAATCCTTCGACCGCCTGGCGCGTCTGGCCACGAAGCTCCTGCACGTTCCGGTAGCTCTCATCACGCTCGTGGAGCAGGATCGCCAGTACTTCAAGAGCTGCGTTGGGCTCGCAGAGCCGTGGGCGTCCCAGCGCGAGACATCGCTCACGCACTCCTTCTGCCAGCACGTCGTCGCCTCTCGCAATCCGCTCGTGATCGAGGACGCCAGGCAACACCCGCTGGTCCGGAGTAACCTTGCGATCTGCGACCTGGGCGTAGTGGCGTACGCGGGCATCCCGCTCGTGACCCGAGATGGGCACGCAGTGGGCGCGTTCTGTGCTATTGATACGCAGCCCCGGAGCTGGGAGCAGGATGAGGTCCAGATACTTCAGGACCTCGCCGCATCGGTCACCACGGAGATTGAGCTGCGCTCGGTGGCAGCTGAGGCGGAGCGCAGGCGCAAGGAGTGGCAGGCCCTCCTCGACTCGAGCCTGGAGGGCGTCTTCGGCATGGATATGCAGGCTCGATGCACCTACATCAACCGTGCTGCTCAGAACCTGCTGGGGTACACTGCCGAGGAGTGCCTCGGCAGGAACATGCACGAGCTCACCCACTACAAGCGGCCTGACGGCTCTCCCTACCCATTGGAGGAGTGCCCAATCTACCACGCATTCAGAAGCGGGCGGGGCGCAAGGCTCATCGAGGAAATCCTGTGGAGAAAGGATGGGACTCCGGTACCTGCGCTCTCCTCTTGCTCACCCATCATCGAAGATGGCATCGTGGTCGGCTCAATCGTTACCATTGTGGACATCACGGAGCAGAAGAGAGCGAGGCAGCAAAGGGAAGAGCTTCTCGCTCAAGTAGAGCACGCTCTGGAACTCCGCAACCAGTTCCTGTCCATAGCATCTCACGAGCTGAAAACTCCTGTCACGTCCCTCAAGGGGTATGCGCAGCTGCTGCACCAGCGAGCTCGGCGCAAGGGCTACGATGATATGCTCAAGCCGCTGCACGTCATTGACCGTCAGGTTGACCGCATAACTGCCCTGATCGAGGATCTACTGGAGGTGTCGCGCATAGAGAGTGGCAGGTTGGAGTTCGAGATGCTGCCCTTCGACCTCAACTCGATGGTCGAGGAGGTGGTGTCTGAGATGGGTACGGCGACACCTGAGTTCACCCTGCGCCTCTCAAAACCGGACGGAGAGATACGAGTACGGGGTGACGAAATGCGCATAGAGCAGCTAATAACCAACCTGCTGAACAACGCAGTGAAATACTCCGACAAGCGCAAAGAGGTGGACATCGCCATCAAGCGGGATGGCGGCGAGGCGGTCGTCTCCGTGACGGACTACGGCATCGGCATCCCAGCAAGACAGCAATCCGAGGTCTTCGAGCTGTATTTCCGGGGCACGAACGTACCAGCGGAACATTACGGGGGGCTGGGACTGGGCCTGTACATCAGCAAGGCCATCATTGAGCGTCACGGGGGCACGATAGGCGTGACATCGGAAGAGGGGAAGGGCAGCACGTTCTTCTTCTCGCTGCCCATCGTCTAGCCTTATACCACGTGTTGGCGCACCCACAGGTTGCGTATTAGCGGGCGCGTGGGACATTTCTGCGCAGGAGGTGAACACAGCAGGTGAGGTATATCGGCCCCAGAAGAGATATGATTCTGGCGCTCTCCGCGACAATGCTGCTGCTCGGCGCGGTCCTGACCGGCGGCTGGCTGCTGTCCTCCGCGCGTGATGCCGAGGCCCCGGTCGCTGCCCGTGCCACACCCTCCTACAGCGCGCAGGTAGTGCCCTCTTCTGTCCCAACCTTGATGCCGACCATACCGCCTACCCCACCCCCGACCGGTACAGCAGCTCCAACCGCCGCAGTACCCACCAGCACGCCAACGCTGGAACGCTCCATCTCGGCGACGCAGACCGGGCAAGCCCTACCCGCCGAAGACCAGACCGCGCCCACGCAGCAGGAGGCGGACCAGGTGGTGCGGGCGTTCTTCGCCGCGGTGGAGGCGGACTCGTATGAAGATGCTCGCGCCCTTACCTCGGGAGAGGCCACCCGGCAGACGGACGAGGTCAGGACGGAGGTACAGCGTGAGGCCGATGCGAACGGCGTCACTATAGACCTGCGGGTGCCGGAGATCGCCACGGAGCCTGGGGCCGCACAGCGCGAGGAGCGCCCTGTACAGGTTGATTACGTGATTGAGGCGTACGCGGACTCCTTCCTGGGCGACTTCAAGGCGCGCGAGGAGCGGTTGAGCAACGTGTTCAGGGTGGCCCGGTTGCCGGAAGGGGTGCGGATTGTGCGCATAGACGGCGACCTGCTGCCCCCGGTTCCCGACGGCACAGCCACTCCCATGTAGACCACGAGCGCTACTACGGCGCCCTCATCTCGCCACTCATCACCGTGACCGCCGCGCCGCCCACTCGGACCTCGGTTGGTAAACCGTCCGGCCCGCCCGCCACCTCTACCTCTATCTCGCTCGGCCTGCCCATCTCGATTCCCTGGTGGACGGTGAAGTGGAGCACATCCCCGTCCGTGGGAAGTGCGCGGTGAGCGAACAGGTACGCACCAAGGGCGCCAGCCGCGCTCCCCGTCGCGGGGTCCTCGCTGATGCCGAGCTCCGGCGCGAAGAAGCGCGAGCGCACAGGGCCTTCGTCCTGCACCACGAAGGCATAGACTCCCGAGACCCACATTCCGCAGTGAGGTAGCTGGTTTTTTGTGATTACC
>JADDPP010000437.1 GCA_016781845.1 Rubrobacter sp. | reverse complement strand
CCCCGCCGCTATTGAGGAGCAGTGCCGGCTTGCGAAGCAGCTTGGGTGCGAAGCTGTGATAGTTGACGACGGTTGGCAGACCACGAGCAACGAGCGCGGGTATGCGTACACTGGGGACTGGGAGGCAGCGCCTGAGAAGATACCGGACATGCGTGCGCACGTGGAGCGGGTACACGACCTGGGGATGAAGTATATCCTCTGGTACTCGGTACCGTTCGTTGGCGTTCACAGCAGGGCCTATGCCCGGTTCTCGGACAAGCTGCTGGCTGAACTGCCCTCAATTGGTGCTGGAGTGCTCGACCCACGCTACCCGGAGGTGAGGGAATACCTCATAGGCACGTACGAGCGCGCCATGCGCGACTGGAACCTCGACGGCTTCAAGCTCGACTTCGTAGACTCCTTTTCCAGCCGTCCCGGTCTGCCGCAAGGCGCCGGGCCGGAAGCGCTGGGCGGCCGCGACTATACAGGCGTGCCCGCAGCGGTGGACCGGCTGCTGACCGACGTGATGACCCGACTGCGCGAACTCAAGCCAGACGTGATGGTGGAGTTTCGGCAGAGCTACATAGGCCCGCTGATGCGCAAGTACGGCAACATGTTCCGTGCGGGTGACTGCCCAAACGATGCTATCGAGAACCGAATACGGACCCTCGACATCCGGCTGTTGTGCGGCAACACCGCCGCTCACTCTGACATGCTGATGTGGCACTTCGACGAGTCGGTCGAGAGCGCGGCTCTGCAGCTGCTCAACGTGCTGTTCAGCGTCCCCCAAATCTCCGTGCTCCTCGACCGTGTGCCTCCAGACCACCTGGAGATGCTGCGGTTCTGGCTGGACTTCTGGCTGGAGCACCGCGATGTGCTGCTCGACGGCGAGCTGGCGCCCCTCCATCCTGAGTCTCTCTACCCTGTAGTCCATGCCCACACGGTGAACAAGCACGTATGCGCGGTATACGAGGAGGTAATAGCCACCGTTGCTGGCGCAACTCCACCACAGCTCCTGGTCGTCAACGGCACGCTCGCGAACCGCGTAGTGCTCGAGCTTGAAGAAGACGTCGGCCAGACGGAGCTGGAGGTCCGCGACTGCCGGGGTCGGCTGGTGCGTGCGGAGAGGCTTGACTTGAGCCGTGGCCTCCACACACTGGATGTGCCCTCTTCGGGCCTGATAAGCTTGCGGTCGGTTTAGCGGTCAGTACTCCTCGCGCACAGCCAGGTCACAGGCGGGCGTGACACCTGCGAAACATCACGTATTCGCGGGCTGCCCCAACACGGACCTAAGGGTTCGGAATCAGGTCGCCATACTGCTTTCCAAGCAGCGCGTCAGAGCGGGCGAGTTGACTTTGTATCGGGAAGAGAAGAGGAGACGACATTGAGGATTCGAGGTTTCGCGAACAGGCACTGGCGCATACTTGGCCTGACGTGCACGCTTCTGCTGGCCACCTGCACGTCTCCAGGTGGTGACTCGGAGAGGGAAAACCTGAGCCCGACGGCGAGGAAGGAAGAGTCGGGCTGAAGCTTGCGCGCCAGGAGAGACGCTGTTCTCGTTTTGGTGGCGGGGTTGCTGGTAATTCCAGAGACCGCAGGAGGATGGTATTTTGCGAGCCGATGACCTGATCCTCGCGCTGCCACTGGCGTGCTTCGGCGTACCAGCGTTCGCGATCCTCGTCCTGTTCGGCTTCCTGGTCCGGCGCAACCTGTCTGCCGCGGGACAAAGCCAGATGCTATCCGACGGAGAGATGTGGCTCGACACGGAACTGTCCGGGCTCCTACCCTCGGGACCAGCGTCGCTATCTGACGTGTCGGACTCCATCAGTTACGTCTACACGCGGTTCGTCAGCGAGAAGACGAGGGGGAGCGTCAAGTCCGTGTCCCAGGACCGCGCCCTCATCGCCTTCTACACCATCTCCGGCTTCCATGGTCTGCACATCCTGGCCCGGACCACGGCCCACAGGTGACGAATCTCTATACGCGGACTGTTCCTGTCGCATGGTGACATCCAGATCTTTCTGGACGGCACTCGCTTCGGGGTTTGGCGCCAATCCGAAGGCATGCTCCTCGATGCGTCCGGGCAGGCGGTGGGGCAGGCCGAGCGGGATGCCGCCTACTGGATCAACGATATACCGATGTCGTGGGCGGCCGCTGGTACGAGGTCCGCCTGCGCGACGGCGTAATCGGGCAGATATTGGCCCAGCGAGGCGCTCGAGACCCACGTCTGCTACGACC
>JADDPP010000388.1 GCA_016781845.1 Rubrobacter sp. | reverse complement strand
GAGCAAGGACCCAACCGAGCGCTTCCCTACCGCTCTCGATATGCGGAACGAACTTCAGGATGCCCTCAGCACCGCTTCGGTAGCCGCCGCAAGCGCCGGTGCTGCCACCGTCGCTATCCCTGTCATACGCACCGATAACGCACTCGTTTCTGTGCCGAGAGCCACGACCGCACTCGCCCGCCCTGCCCCGGTGACTCGCTATCCAGCGGCCACCCGCAACCGCGGCGCGCGCGGACTGCTGTTACTTGCTCCCGCCCTGGTTGTGACGCTGCTACTCGGCTGCCTGCTGCTAAACAGCCGTTTCGACCTGCTGGGAAGCGCGGCTATGAGCCTTCCCACAAGCACAGCCATCATTACGGGGGGGCCAACCTCAACCAGCACAGCAAGCCCACCCACCGACGCCGCCACCCTACCCACGCAGGCTTCGACCAGCACGACAGAACCTGAGTCCTCACCCACAAGCGGAAAGACGCCGACCAGCAGACCTGCACAGACAGCCAGCAGGCCGTCAGCACCAGCGCGTCCCGCACAGCTTGCCGGACGCGCACTCTCACGCACTTCAATAGAACTCAGGTGGCGCCGGGCCGGAGGGCCAGTTGCTACATCGTACGTCGTGGAGTACTCGACCGGACGAGGCGGTTGGGAGAGACTCGCCGTCCTGTCAGGAACGAGGACCGAGTACGTCCACAGGGGCCTCACGCCGGGCGAGACGTACCGCTACCGCGTCCAGGCACGAAACGCTGACGGACGCTCCGCGTACGCAGCCGTGACAATCTCCACCTTGCGAGCGCCTGCACAGCGGACGCTGGAGCCTACAAAGACTCCGACGCGCAGACCGACGAGCACACCCACGCCCGAGCTGCCTGCTGATACGAGCGTAGTGAACGAGCCCCGCCGACAAGCAACCAGCACCCCCACGCCTGAGCCTACGAATACTCCGACGCCTGAGCCTACGAATACTCCAACACCGAAGCCCACGAACACTCCAACTCCAGAGCCGACTAACACGCCCACTCCCAGGCCGACGAATACCCCGACCCCGAAGCCTACGAACACACCAACACCTGACCCCACCAGCACCCCTACTCCAAGACCAACAAGCACCCCCACGCCTGAACCTACCAACACTCCGACGCCGAGACTTACGAACACACCAACTCCAGAGCCGACTAACACGCCCACCCCCGAGCCTACCAGCACACCGAAGCCCGACCCGACCAACACGCCCACTCCCAGGCCCGCTACCCCCGCACGGGTGGAGCCGACCAGGGAGCCGAACCTCGATGTAGTAGCCGTTCCTACTGCCGTTCCTACTGCCGACGAGGTCGCAGAAACTCAGGAAGGCTCTGACACCGAAGATACGGGGAACGAGGGCCAGGAAGTCGACTCCTCCGGCAGCGACTCGAATGGCGGCGACTCAAACACCGGGCAGGATGGGGACGAGGACAGCGAGGAAGACAACGGTGCAGGCGACCAAGTCGATGATGAGTAATCTCGACTCTGTGGGATAGTGGCACGCACCGTCTCTGAGCGGTGCGCGAGCGATGAGACAGCCGCTATAGAGGCAACTTGCGGAGGCGCCCCTTGCTGTACCGGTCCACGCCGGTATCTCTGACAGAGATGTATGAGGCCGGGAAGCCTTCGCTGGGGCTCGGAACAACAATCGCCGAGGCATGCGTGCAACCGTCGGACCCGGCGCGGAGCTGTAGTAGAGTTGAAGCGCCACCCGAACGTGCGCCGCTGCAAGCAAGGAGGCCCAACGTGCCGTATCACCCCTCTACGTTTTCCATCGTGTCCTGGGACCCCGAGCATCAGGAGCTCGGCGTCGCCACGCAGAGCAAGTTCCTCGCGGTCGGCTCCGTCGTGCCGTGGACGATGGCGGGTGTGGGTGCTATCGCGACACAGTCCTGGGCAAACACGTCGTATGGCCCCAGGGGACTGGAACTGCTCGCGCGTGGGGCGCACCCTCAGGAAGCGCTCGATATGCTTCTATCGGATGACCCGGATCGCGAGTCTCGGCAGGTCGGCGTGGTGGACACCCTCGGCAGGGCGGCAACCTACACCGGCTCCGGTTGCTTCCCCTGGGCGGGTGGACGTACCGGCCCGAATTACGCTTGCCAGGGCAACATCCTGGTCAGCGGCGAGACGGTGGACGCCATGGCCTCCGTTTTCGAGGGCTCGGAGGGGCAGGAACTCGCGGTCCGGCTCGTTGCGGCCCTCCGGGCGGGGCAGGCGGCCGGTGGGGACAGCCGGGGGCAGCAGTCCGCCGCGCTCGTCGTCGTCAAGCCGGGCGGCGGCTACGGCGGCTTCAACGACCGATTCCTGGACCTGCGTGTTGACGACCATCCAGAACCAATCGAGGAGCTCGCCCGCCTGCTGCGCCTCCATATCCTCTACTACCCCCGCCCCAACGAGTCCACGCTCGAGTTCGCTGGTGAAGTGGTCCAAGAGCTCGCGGCTAACCTGTCCAGGCTCGGCTACCTGCCATCACAACGGGACACCTCTGGTGACGCCGCCGTGGCCGAGGCGCTGCGCCGATTCAGCATGACGGAGAACCTGGAGGAACGCATCCGAGACGACGGTCGTGTCTACCAGGCCGTCGTCGAGTACGTCAGCATGAAAGCACGGTCACAGGCCCAACCCGAACCCGAAGGAGGCACGGGCTGAGGCCCTGAAGATGTAGGGGCCGTGAGGCCGGTGCAGGGGCGGAGCATACGCCTGTCCCTGCACCGGCCTCACAACAGTCTATCCGTGGGCGCGGTACTAAACCGCCTGGCCTACCGCCTCACCCACCTCACCGCATCCGCGATCAGGACACCCGCCGTGCCGTCCGCGGCGTCGAGCGACACCCTGTTCGCCCCGGCTGCCATGGTGTACCTGCCGATCAGTCGCCACGCGCCGCCGCCCGTCTGCTGGTTCACGAGGACAGTCTTCACGCCAGCCGACGTGCTCACGGAGTAGCGCGCGGTCTTCGCACGGTTCGTGCCGGATGTATACCAGACGTACACGTCGTAGGTACCCGAAGCCAGAGTGGCCGAGAATGTCGCCCGGTCCGTGTCCGAGCCATTCGCCTTGCGCCACCTGTAGCCGCCCGCGTACGGCGAGTTGTAGCTGCCGAGCACCCAGTTCGAGGAAGCCGAGAAGGACGCCGCCTTGTTGTCTATCACCTGTATCGGCGCCGAGACCTTGAACGACTGTCGGAGCGGATAGGGGTTGGACTTGTTGCCCGCCGCGTCTATGCCGTACACGTTCCAGTAGTACGTGCCGCCTGGGGCGTATGTGCCGTCCGGCAGCTTGCCACCCCACGTAAGCGTCGGCCTGCCCACCTCCCTGGTCGTGCGCGGGAAGGCGGCGGCCTGCTTGCCCGCGGAGTTGACAATTCTGACCCAGACCGCCGAGCGCTCGCCAACCGAGAACGTGAGCCTGTACGTCCCATAGCCAGCGGCTACGGGGGAGCTGAGCGTTGGCTTGATGGTGTCAACGTAGATGTAGTCCCGGCTCGGCATCCCCGGCGCGCCCTCGGTATCCGTGTACAGCAGCCGGTAGCTGTACGCGCCGTCTGGGACTACCTGGCCCGACGCGGTCTTGCCGTCCCACACCACGCTCGCGGAGCTGCCCGAGCCCGTATACGCGCGGACAAGCGCGCCGGTCGAGTCGCGGATCTCCAGCGTCCATGTAACGGGCTCTGAGAACGTCGCCTGTACTCGCGAGCCGTCCTGCACTCCGTCACCGTTCGGGGAGATGCTGTGCGGCCACCGAGATCTGGAGGTAATCGTTGGCATCGTCGAGCCAGGCGGGGCGACTACAACGTCTGTATCACCCATTCTCTCGACGACCGTGCGTATGCTTTCCTGGTTGAGACCTCCCCACCAGGTGGACACACCCGTGCGTGGCAGCGTGATGAAACCGGTTATGGTCCGGGTCTCACCCCGCAGCAACGGGCTGCCCAGACCGAAGCGATATGGCCGAATCTCGCCCGTCGGGTTCCCGCTCTGCTCCACGAACACCCTGTACTTGCCAGGCACCTTCGCGAAGCCGAGGTCCTCAAAGTCTTGCGACTCCAGATAGACCGTCGCCGGGTTCGGTCCCTGCGTTTCCATTAGCCCGGTCCCGGCGTTGCGTATCGTTATATCAACGCGGACGTCCTGGTTCATATACAGACTTGTGGGCGTGAACTTCACGCTCTGGATGGCGGGGTTCGGCGTAGGCTTGTAGCCCATCATGTCCGCCACAGCCTGTCTTATCTCAGGTATCCGATTGTACAGATAGGAGCCTGGGTCCACGTGGGTATTGTTGCAGGGCACGGAGGACCGGCTCAGGTCGTGGTGCGCGATAATGTTCGGGAGATCGGCCAACGGCTCGATGTTCTTCTTCATGAAGATACCTCTGCCGAGCGGGTCCACACCATGCATGTCGAACAGCCACGCGGTGAGCTTCTTGAAGGACGCCACCATCGCTTCCGATGGGGGCACGCCCTCCGGGGTCCCGCCGTACGCGGGGCCGTGCCAGCCGAGCGCGGCTATGCCCACGCTCCCGAAGTTGTAGCAGAGGCCGTGGCCCCCCACGACGTTCTTCCCACCGTGGCGCCCCTCGTAGATACGCCCCTGCTCGTCAATCAGGTAGTTGTAGCCGATGTCCCCCCAGCCGCGCGTCACGGCGTGATAGTAGTAGATGGACCTCACCACCGCCGCCGGGTTGGAGGGATTGTTCGGGGTAACCGTGTCGTGCAGCACGGCCTTGGTTACCTGCAGACACCTCTTCGGCCACACCTCCTTGCCCTGGTCGTCGTAGCGCAGGCTCTCGTCCGCGCCCCAGTCGGCGCGCGAGATGATGGTAGGTGCGGGGACGGCGCCTAGCGACTGGGTGCGGTAGCCGGTTGTGACCGACGCCTGAGCCTGCTGAGCCGTGGGGCCGGCGGTGGAGTCAATGAAGGTTAGCGTCACGTCAGACACCCGAGGCCACTCGCCGCGGGGGGAGGGGTAGGTCTTGACCCGGTACTGCGCGTGCGTGGAGAGAGCGCCTATGACGAGCGAGCCGAACGATCTGCCATCGCGGTCCCGTGCCTCGTCGCCGTGGTTGGGCTCCAGCAGGCGCCACTCGCCCCACTTCGCCCCATCAGCGCTCGTGCGCACGTACACCTCGACGGTTGCGCCATCCGGCACGCTCGCCTTCCAGTGAGGGCCAACGGCGTTGAAGCGGTTCGGGGCGCGGTGTGGGGGACTGGTGTACGTCACGCTCGGCGAGATCCTCCTCGCCGCCTGCGCGTCCCCCTCGTGCCCGTGGGGGGCTAGCCGTGGCCGGTCCTGCGCGGAGCGAGTGGAGGTTCCGCGGCGGCTGGCAACGGTCTCCTTCCACTCGGAGGCCACGGTCTTGCTTGCGCGGGTTGGGGCCGCCCCAGCGGACGGTGGCATCGCGGCGACTATCAGTAGAAGTACGAGCAGGGTGGTGGTGAGCAGCCTCGACATCCAGGGTTCCTTTCTGTGGCAAACGTAAGAACGGTATACAAAAGAGTGCGTGTACGCAACTATTCTATAGTCGCGGCAAGGATAACACAACAGTACTTTTGTCCCGCCAGCGCATTGTCTAGTACGTACTCCCGCCGCACGGGGTTGGGACTTGCTTATAATCAAGCAGTGGAAACGTCGAATGGTCTGAGACAAGGAGCGCGCTTACAGTGAAGTCGAACTTGAAAGCGATGATGATAGCCATCCTCGCCATTCCAACGATGGCGGCCTGCCAGCTGGGCGGCAGCCAGGACACGTCGAGCGGCGTGAGACCCACCGACACCAGCCCGGCGGCGAGGGTCGTCAGCCCCACAACGGTAGCCGACACGAGCGCCTCCCTGCCCGAGCGCCAGCCTACACAGAACACTAACATCGCGCTGAACCAGCCAGGGCAGGAGCCCCCGCAGCAACCCACGGCCGTCCCAGAATCCCCGCAGCAACGGGGGGCACAGGCGACTACATCACCCATCAGTCCGGCTGCTCCGGGCAGCGACCAGGCGGTGCCACAGGTGGTCCGCTCCGTGAGCGGCGCAGTCGTGCAGATCATCGCTGAGACACCCCAGGGTAGCGGCACGGGTTCCGGTTTTATCATTGACAAGCAGGGGCACATCATCACGAACAACCATGTCGTTGAGGGTGCGAACCGGGTCTTCGTGGTACATAGCGGCACCAAGATTTCCCGTGCAAGGGTGATAGGCGCCGACCAGCTCTCCGACATCGCTGTGGTGCGCATCGAGAACAAGAACCTGCCCACGGCGCGACTGGGCGACTCCAGGAAATTGCAGGTGGGCGAGAGAGTAGTAGCGATCGGCAGCGCGCTCGGCATGGAGGGCGCGCCGACCGTAAGCACGGGCGTGGTCTCGGCTCTGAGCAGGACAGCTAGAGAGCCCGCTGGCGACCCAACAGATCCACAGGATGATCCTCTGCTCGTGGACCTTATTCAGACCGACACAGCGATAAACCCCGGCAACAGCGGTGGTCCACTCCTCAACCTGCGCGGCGAGGTGATCGGCGTAAACACCCTGGGCCAGCGCTCAGCCGGGAGCGGGGTGCCGGTTCAGGGCATCAATTTCGCCGTGTCCGTCAATACAGCGCGCTCCGTAGCGCAGGAGATAATCACCCAGCGACGAGCTACATACCCGTACATGGGTGTGCGAGCCAGCTTTATCACGCCTCGGGACGCTATTGAGCAGGGAGTCCCATACATACCAGGGCAACTGGTAGCCGAGGTACTCCCGGGCACACCCGCTGCCAGGGCTGGCATACGCCAGGGCGACATCATAGTTGCGATCAATGGCCAGCGAATCGAGAACGAGAGCGCGTTCATCGTTATGCTGAGAGAGAAGGAGCCAGGGGACAGGATCACGGTGACGATACTGCGCAACAAACAGGAGCTAGAGAAGAGCTTGACGCTCGCCGAGTTGGAAGAGTAACGCAGCCGAGCCCGAAAGACCGCTTCCGTGATTCTGAGTCCTTCGCTGTCTGTCAGGAGGACAACACGACCGCAGGTAGCTGGAAGAAGTACGACAATCCAATGATTGAGGGGGATGACACGCATGGCCTTCGACACACGCGAGATGTACAGACAATTGAGCGATCTGGATATGTCTCAAGGGCTCACGCGAGACCAGATCCGGGAGCAACTGCCCAGCCTGCCGGACGAGGTCTTTATGTACCTGCCCGCGTCCAAGCGGTTCTACTCCGCGGACGAGGTGCTGAACCAGACGGGGGAGCACGCACTCTCCCGAGCGGAGGGCGAGATGGTGGGCCCCGAGTTCGAGTTACCCGTCGAGGGAGCGACCGAGGACTTCGGTCCGCCAGCCTACGGTCCAAGCCTGTCCCCCGGCGGCACACAGACGGTAGGCACGGGCGATATGGCCGGTCCGTATGATGACATCGCAGGCAACAGCATCCAGACCAGCGCGGGCCGGGGCATCCCGGACGAGAGCTGATGCGAGAGGTAGAGGAACGGCAAGCGGGCAGGGGCGGTACTCCGGCGCTGGAAGCCGCCACACTCGGCACGCTCACTTTCGTCCTCGGCTACCTTCTTGTAGAGCCGCTGAGGGACCTGGCACTCCGGGTCGTCGCGGGCGAGATTGCTGCTATCTCCCCGCTGGTCTCTCTGGCGCAGTGGTATTACGAGGGGCAAGGCCGAGCCTACGTACTGATCCTCACGGCCTCGGTGCTGGTAAGCGCGCTAGCACTGGCTGTCGGCTCCCTGAGGATCGCCCGCGGAAGACACCGCTAGCACAGGCTAAAAGGAATCAGGGCGCCGAAGAATCGGCGCCCTGACGTGTGGAGCGGGAGACGAGGTTCGAACTCGCGACCTCTTCCTTGGCAATCATGCTACAGGCACATGCCGGACGAGAACCTGTAGCAAATCCGTTACTTTCACCCTTCGCAGACCACGACCGCGCCCGCCGTCCCTTCGACAAGGTGCAGCATAAGGTGTACGCCTTTAGCCACAGGCGAGCGGGTCCACTCCTATCTTCGCTGTCGCGTCTCAGGCTTGAGCCTTCCACAGTGCGGGCAATATGACACTGTTATTCCTCCACCACCTGCCACTTCAGCTATCACAATCACCCATTGGTGGGATATCGGCCACCACTCATATCGGATGTCATAGACGCAAGCCGCAGTGCGGTAGTCGAACACCTCGCAGCATGGCGAATAGTTTCTGGGCACAGACCTTGTCCCCTCAAGGCACACCGTACCGTCGGCATGATAAGTCGCCATTACACTTGATCCTAGCTCTGTTGTAGGCATGTAGCGCAGTAGCTGGTGTGGCGAGTCTCTCTATCAGACGTTGAGCCCCGTTCACTCTCGACAGTAGACCCACACGTAATGCATGTCCGGTCCCTAACCATTTGATTATCTCCGGTCAACCCGCTCAAAAGACCGCTGCTGTGTCTGTAGCTCCTCTACTCGTGCTTCCAGCTTATCCAGCTTATCCATCAAGTCACGCAAGGTGATAGTGTCCTCTGGCTTGGCGGAGCGGTCCACAAAGTATGCTGCTATCGCCGCCGTAAACATTCCGAACAACGCAATCCCGATGACCATTAGGAATACGGCGACCGCTCTACCCTCCGGCGTGACAGGAAACTTGTCACCATAGCCGACGGTGGTGACGGTCGTAGCAGCCCACCACAGAGCATCACCGAAGGTCTTGATTGTGCTATCCGCTCCGTGCTCGAATACGGTCACCAGCACTGCGCTGAGTAACACTGAGCCGAGTCCTATTAGGAGGACCCAGCCGCCGTGATACGGTCCCATCACTCGCCGAAGTCCCAACGCCCCTCTAGCAAGGATAGGCAGCAGCCGTAGGATACGCAGAACCCTTAAGGGACGCAACAAGGGAAGAACTACTATGAGCACATCGAGCCAGTGGGTACGCAGATAGCGCAGTCGATTCTCTGCGACAGCTACCTTCACCACAAGTTCGGCAGCGAAGAGAGCGATTATGATGTTCTCAGCTAGT
>JADDPP010000298.1 GCA_016781845.1 Rubrobacter sp. | reverse complement strand
GCTCTTTGCAGCCGCGTTCATTCGTGATCTGCCAGGGCGCTGGGCTAGGAATCGATGTAGTAAACCTCCTGGAGGTCACGATAGCCGATTGCATCGAGCTGGGATGTCTCCTTGCGGGCGGTGGGGAAGATTATCAGGTTGTCGCCCAGTCTTGTCGCTGAGGGAACTAACAGTCCCTCGTAGCCGCAGTGCATGGTAGTCTCCCCGAGCCGTTGTCCTGCCTCGTGCTCGCGCGGCTTCAGCAGGATCTCGTGTGTCAGGCCGAGAGCGTCCAGATCGCGGGCATCCAGCACTGCATTCAGTCTAACCCGTAACTCGCTGAGACGTGACTCACGGATATGGTCCATATTCAGCGGACTTGTGTGACGTAAAAGCTCGGCGATGCACACTTCAGGTGACAGACTCAGGTACAGGGCTGGAAAGCACCGCTCTGGAGGGAATCGGTCGGGCGCGCGATGGAAGCGACCCGACACGAGTTCGGAGCCACGGTGGCTTGTCGCCTCATATCGGTGTCTGTGTACGCACCATGCCCGGCCCCGCCACCTGATAGCAGGTGCCTTGGTGATGGCAGCAGTTACCGCGTCCCAGTCCGGTGCGGCCACACTTTACCCTTAGCGTTACTGATAGATTCCTGCGTCTATCGCCTCGAGAGCACCGTGCACCTGCTGGAGGTGACCTGTGCGGAGCGCATCTGCCGGCCTCAGTCCTCGCAGGTATTCGTTGGGATGATGCAGCCATTGACGAGCCGCTTCCAAAGACGTGAACGTCTCTGAGAGCCTGCGGTGTAGTGCTACGAGCTCGTCGAGCCGCTTGAGGGCCTCATTTTGGGGCAGCGCGCCGTGACGCCACCGCTCAACGGTGCGGCCGGAAACGCCGACAGCACCCGCGAGATCCTGGCTTGAGAGCCCGAGCTCCTGCTCTAACTGCGTTACGAGGCTGCTAAAGTACCGGCTCGGCACAGCTAGCGCCATCTGTTGCCTCCTTGTGCAGTACGGGGATTGCGACACTGACACTGTAGCCCTTGCTGCCGATCGCGTCAAGCGAAACCTGTCCGACACATACTGACGCTAATATCGGACAGCCAGTCCGTTGGCTGCCAGTCGCTGAAAAGTTACTCGGTAGGAGAGGCCACTTCTTCTTGTTCGTCCAGCGCCGAGGGGGACTGTTTGGATCCGCCATGCCTGGCGCGCCCGGCAACCTCCTCGGCGGGGAGGCTGAACTGGTCGAACGCCTCGCGCAGGTGCTGGGTAGTGTATGGCGCGTAGATCCGTTTCGTTGTCTCGGGTGAAGAATGACCGAGAATATCCTGCACCTCCGAGAGTTGCGCACCGTTGTTTAACATAACTCTAGCCTTGAGGTGGCGAAGGTGATGAGTCGTGACCTCGATGCCAGCCAGCTTGCCGTAATGCTTCACTACGCCCCAAACTCCTTGCGGAGAGAGCCGCCAATGCTCACCGCGTGGTCCGGGCGCGCCCCGGCCGTCGTCATGACGCAGGAAGAGGGGGCGGTAGGTGTCGCAGCGCGCCTGGAGATAGGCTCGTACCGCCGTGAGGGAAGCGTCGTCGAAGAAAACGACGCGTTCCTTCTCGCCCTTGCCGGTCACCAGTGCCTGCTTGGCCCGTCCGTTCGCGATGTCGGCGCGGTCGAGGCTGGCGAGCTCCGCGCGCCGCATTCCCGTGGTGTACAGTGTGTTGAGCAATGCCTTGTCGCGGAGCAGTGCCAGGCGCGCCCGCTCGTTTGTCGGGGTGGCAGGAGCAACAGGCAAAGTATTGACATAAAGCACAACGAGTGCCACTGCGTCGTCGACGCGCGGGGTGCGGTAGGGGACGCGGCCGATCAGTGTGCTTGCACCGTCCTTCATACGCTCGTACGACAGATCTGGGTGCAACCAGCGCCGCCTGTCCAAGAATCTCACCAGGGCGCGCGCACCCGCTGTGTACGTGACGGAGGTGTTGCGGCGGTCGCGGCCGTATACGGATAGCAGCCAGGTGTAGAAGTCCTCCAGCAGAGTCGCGGACAGGTGATCTGTTGTTAGCGTCTGCGGATCCAAGTCGCTTTCACGGAGGAACTCGCACAGCCGGTTGACCGCGGATCGGTAGTTCGTCGCAGTGCGCGGGGACTTAGCGGCGAGCGTTGCGTCGAACGCGGCGATCGCCGCGGCAAGGGTGGGATACCGTTCGGC
>JADDPP010000294.1 GCA_016781845.1 Rubrobacter sp. | reverse complement strand
AACCCTGTGTAGCGTGCTAGTCTCATCTAGCCGGTACCTCTCTATGTGCCCACGCTGTGCGTCGGCGGCCGATTGTCACGACCCGCACGGCACCTGCATGGAATCTTTCTCTACTGCCCGGAGGCAGGGTACGAATGGCTACGCCCAATTGCGTCTGACCCGATCCCGAAGAAAGCCGGCGGCCCCCGCTCGGCGCTTTCCTCGGGCAGGTGGTACTGCAAGATATACAAGCTATCTCCCTCCACGTGTGCAACCTACCCCGTGCCGGGCAGGATACTATGTTGCACACTCCTTTGACAAGGGGCGGAGGCACCCAAAAAGCCGGAAGAGCCACGGGCAGCGCGATACGCCGAGGAACGGCTTGTGCTCCTTCGCACTCTGAATCAGGAGGGCATACTTATATGAAGATCGCGATGATAGGGGCGGGGGGCATTGCCGGGCGGCATCTACGGGGGCTTAGCCAGCAGCAGGACATCGAGATCCTGGGGCACGCGGACCAGAGTATCGAGCGAGCACAGGAGGCGGCGCAGCGCTGGGGGGGGCGAGCGTACCCCAGCCAGGAGGAGATGCTCGAGCGCGAGAGGCCGGACGCGGTATGGGTATGCGTCCCTCCCGCGTTTCACGGCGAGATCGAGCACGACCTGGTACAGCGCGGCATGCCGTTCTTTGTGGAGAAGCCTCTCTCCGCCGACCGCGAGACCGCCGAAGGGATAGCCGAGGCTGTCGCCCGCGCGGGGCTCGTGACGGGGGTAGGCTACCAGTTCAGGGCGATGGATAACATGCCGGAGCTGCGGGAGACGCTGGCCGAGACCCCGGCGAGAATGGCGGTGGGCAACTGGCTCGGCGAGACCCCACCGGTGCCCTGGTGGCGCCGCCACGAGATGAGCGGGGGGCAGATAGTGGAGCAGGCGACCCATATGTTCGACCTGTCGCGCTTCCTGCTCGGCGAGGCGAGCGTGCTCTGCGCCGCGGCCACCCGCGCCCCACGCGCCAAGTACCCTGATATGGATGTCACAAACGTCAACTCCGCCGTGCTGCAGTACGACGCGGGGCAGATTGGGTCGTATGCGGTGACATGCCTGCTCGACCACACCGCGACCGTCCACCTCAATCTCGTGTGCGACGGGCTGCTGATCACTTTTACGGGGCAGAGCGTCACGTACGATGACGGCAAGCAGCGGCGCGTGGTGGAGGTAGGCAACGACCCGTTTCTGGCGGAGGACCGCGCGTTCCTCGATGCGGTGGAGGCGGGCGATCCGTCGAAAGTCGTGTGTAGCTACGCCGAGGCCCTCCTCACCCACCGGCTCTGCTGCGACATCCGCGAGGCCGCGGGCGATGCACGAGCGTAGGGCGTCCCGGCCCTACGCCGAGACCGGCGCATGACGCAGCAAGGAGAGCTCAAAGATGGGCTCCGCCGCACGCTGTACACGAACCCGGTGCTCGACCTGGACTTCCCGGATTCCGCCGTGTTGCTCGCGCCCGATGGTTCGTATTACGCCTACGCTACGCAGACCGTTACGGACAGAGGCGCTACGAATATCCAGGTAGCGCGCTCCAGAGACCTCGTGCGATGGGAATACCTCGGCGACGCCCTGCCTGAGAAGCCGCGATGGGCGAGCGAGACGCAGGACTTCTGGGCGCCGCACGTGATCGAGCGCGACGGCACGTACTATATGTTCTACTGCGCCAATCCTGATACGAGGGAGGGGCTGTGCCTGGCCGTCGCCACGGCGCGCGCACCGGAAGGTCCTTTCGTAGACTGTGGCGAGCCGCTGTGCCCCGGCCCTGGTTTCGTCAATATAGACCCGATGCCTTTCGACGACCCGGCTACAGGTAAGCTGCTGCTCTACTGGGGTTCAGGCTTCGGCCCCATCAAGGTGCGGGAGTTGGCCCAGGACCGGCTGCACTTCGCCCCCGGCTCCGAGGCTGTTGACCTGATCTTTCCCAACCCCCACTACCCGTATGAGCGGCTGGTTGAGGGCATCTGGGTGGTGCTGCGCGGCGGGTACTACTACGCTTTCTTCTCCGGAGACAACTGCTGTGGGGACGACGCCCACTACGCCGTGATGGTGGCCCGGTCCAGGAGCGCGACCGGGCCATTCGAGACGCTCGCGGAGGCGACGGGCGCTCCCTCCAGCGCGATCCTGCAACTCAACGAGCTCTGGCTTGCGCCCGGCCACGTCTCCGTGATAACTGATGCCGCGGGAGAGGACTGGCTCGTCTACCACGCAATAGACACCCGCAACCGGCACGTACCGGGCACCGACCTCACCCGGCGTCCCATGCTCATAGACCGGCTCACCTACCGCGATGGCTGGCCCCGCATGGCGGGGGGAGACACACCCTCGACGACTCAACAGCCGGGGCCGGTGGTGCGCGCGTAACGCCGTAACACTACCCTAAAGGGCGGGAACTTCCCCGACTTCAAGCGCCTATACTGGCTGCCATGAGGTAAATCTTCCCCTGCATTCGTACAGACCGGGGTAGTGTTCTACCCCGGTCTGTTTGACATCCCTACACAGCGCGCGCCTGCAGTACCATCTCTGGCAGAATGGGGTGTCCCCCATGCGCGTGAGCCGCCTGATCCCCCCGGCATTCCACGGAGTCGGTATAACTCTGGCGAGCAGAACCACGGAAGCGGCAGCATCCGCGGGTCGCGTGAGTAGCGATGAGGATGCACGCAGGGCGGCAAAGCCGTGGGATCACGCAGGAGGATCAGTCGGTGGCTATCGAACGAGTGGGCGACCTGGAAGTTGCCCAGGATCTTGAGTTTCAGCGTCGCTCATGGCGTCTGCAGCGGATCGGCTGGGCAGTGACTTGCTTCGTGCTGCTCGCTGCGCTCGTCGGGGTGTTCGGGCAGGGGCCAGTGAGTCGAATGACAGCGAGCAGCGAAGATGGCTCGTTCCAGGTTACTTACTCTCGCCTCGGGCGTCACCGGGCGCCCGACTCGCTGGAGATTCACCTCCAGCCAGGGACCATCCAGGGAGACAAGGCGCGCGTCTGGCTGGACCGCGAGTATCTGCAGGGAGTCACTATCGAGACCATGTTTCCGGAGCCGGAGAGCGTAGAGGCTGGGCCAGACCGCATAACGTACGTGTTCGAGCTAGCCCAGTCGGGTAAGCCTACCACGCTCACGTTCGAGCTGCTGTCCGAAGGCATGGGCTGGCGGGAAGGCAGGGTAGGCATCGAGAACAGCGGGCCTCTCAGGTTCAGCCAGTTCATCTACCCATAGCGATGACGGCTAGCTTGCGGTTGTAGAGTCAGGAGGAGCAGTATGGGGTCTGTAGTGAGGGCCTTGGTCACGTATGCCTTTTTGTTATTGGTCTTTCGCATCAGCGGCAAGCGCTCGCTCGCGGAGATAACGACCTTCGATGCGGTGCTGTTGCTGATCATCTCCGAGGCGATTCAGCAGGCGCTCATTGATGGCGATGAGTCAATGACGAACGCCTTCCTCATAGTTTCGACATTGCTCGCGCTCAATGTCTTGATCTCGGTGATAACGACACGGTCACGAAAGGTGGACAAGCTCGTCAACGATGCGCCGCTCGTGATTGTAGAGGATGGTCAGTTATTCAGGGACCGCATGACGAAGTCGCGCGTAACCGAGGATGACGTGCTGGAGAGGGCGCGCGAGCTGCAGGGCGTCGAGCGGATAGATCAAATCAAATACGCCGTGCTGGAGCGCAGCGGCGGCATCACCGTAGTGCCGAAATAGGCGGCTACTACCGCGGGATATGACAGAGGAGGATTGCGTAAGCGGATGGATTTAAACCTGTTCACCGGCTGGGACCGCCTCGCCGTGGTACTTCTCAAGACACTGATCCTGTACTGCTACGTGATACTCCTCCTGCGCGTTGGGGGCAAGCGGACGATGGGGAAGATCGCGACTTTCGACTTCGTGAGCATCATAATAATGGGGCCACTGGTCGCGACTACCATCCTCTCCTCCACGGTCGCCCTCGCCGATGGCCTCGCGGCGCTGACGGGGTTCGTCGCCCTCCAATGGCTCGTCTCGTACATGTCCACACGGAGCAAGCGCTTCGCCGGGATCGTAACCGCCCCACCCAGCTTGCTGTTCTCGGATACGGGATTCGTCAGGAAGAATGTACTCGCGCAGCGTGTCCACGAAGACGAGATCGCGGCGGCGATCCGCGCAGCTGGTCATGCCACCACAGACTCCGTCAAGGCTGTCGTGCTGGAGAGTACAGGAGAGATCTCGATCATCGCATCCTCCGTTCCCGACAACCCAGTGACGGCAGACGAGCTTGTGCTCGGTTCCGTGGAGCGGCAATCAGAGATCGGCACTGCCCCACCGCGAACAGACCGTTAGCCGGAGCCGCTGGAGCTACGAGACGGCAACATGGTTCCAGCGCGATTCCAGATCAGCATCCCCTCCCACCTCCAACGGCCGTCTGACGCTCACACCAGCGCCTGTAGAGACGTTGCACGCAACGTCTCTATACGTGTGTACACCGTGTACACTTCCACAGAGGATGTTACTCCGCTGGAGGCTCGATGAAACGGATAGTTGCCCAGCACGACCCAACGCTCGTCGCCCGCGTAGTGCGCTGCACCCCGCTCCTCTATGAGGCAGGCGCTGATCCCGAGACCGAGCGGCCTGGTCACGTGCGCGCCGGGTCGAGCCTTGCCCCACTCGCCGGACGGATAGCAGTGGTCGAGGACGACGCGAACTTCGTCGCGCTGATTGCCCCGGAAAGCCGCCGCGCCGCGTACATCCGTCTGCCTGCTGGTCACGAAGGGCATCGTGCTTTTGATAGCGAGCACGGCAACAAACGCTACAAGCTGGACCTGGAGGCGTGCGTTATGATACCCGGCCCGCACGGCGTGGAGCGGCTTGTCGCCTTCGGCTCCGGATCAAGTCGAGAGCGCGAGCAGATCGTTGTCCTGACTTCCTCCGGCAAAGCTCCACCTGGTATAAGCGTGTACGAAGCCCCTGCGTTGTACGCCCTGCTTCGAGAGGAACATCAGTATTCGGGCAGCGAGCTCAATATGGAAGGCGCAATCTACCTGCCAGATGGTACGCTTCGGCTCTTCCAGCGGGGCAACGGCGAGCCGCGCGATGGTCTACAGCCGGTGAACGCTACCTGCGATCTGCAGTGGGCTACACTCTGGGCCCACCTGCAGAACCCTGTCGAGGTCCCGCCTCCTGCGCCAACAGACATCGTCCAGTACGAGTTGGGTAACCTTCAGGGAGTGCCATTGGGCTTCTCGGACGCAGAGCTGTATGAAGACGTAATCCTCTTCTCAGCCTCGTCTGAGGAATCTGTGCCAGAGCACGGGGACGGGCGCGTAACAGGCTCGACGCTTGGCGTCATTGACGACTGCGGCGCCCGCCTTGGAGCCCTGATGGAGCACGACGGCAAAACATTCAGCGGCAAGGTTGAGGGGTTACACCTCTCTCCGGGTAAACCACACCTCGTCTACTTCATCGTAGACGCGGACGATCCGGACAAGCCCTCAGAGCTGTACGAGGCAGAGCTCTCCGGCCCGTGGTACACAAGGAACAACTGAGAGCATCCACCACCGCCACGGATCTGGTCTCAAAGCTCGTAGAGACGTTGCACGCAACGTCTCCCCGATATTGCCCCGGTGGTCTCCCTTGCCCGTACGACCATTCAGCCACAGGCGGGGTCATCATACCCATCTCAAACGCTCCGCCCGGCTCGGAGTTCAGGCAGAAGCTCCGCGGCGATGTGCCGCACACTCTCCATGTGCGACGGACCCGGCAGGCCGGTGATGAAGTCCGTGAAGCCCAGGCTCCGCAGGTTGTTCACCCAGCCCAGGAACGCCTCCTCGGAGCGCACCACGTCCCCACCGGTCCACGTAGACCTGCGGAGCTCTCCAGGGTTCCGGCCAACCTCGCGGCAGTACCCCTCGAGCGCCTGTATCCTCGCCTCCAGGGTGTCCTCTGTTCCTTCCGTCGCGGCGCCTGCTATCGGCGGGAAGGTATCCCACATGTCAGCGTAGCGGGCGGCGAGTCGCAGCATCCGGGGCCGGTGGGCGGCGATGAGCAAGGGGATGCGGGGGAGCTGCAAGGGCTTTGGCTCGAACGGAGCGTCCTCAAGCTCGTAGTAGCGCCCGTGGAACGTCGTGCGCTCCTGCCGCTGCAGGGCGTCAAGCACCTGGACGGCCTCCTCCAGCCGCCCCACGCGCTCGGCGGCGGGCGGAAAGGGAAAGCCGTACATGCGGTGCTCCGGCTCGTGCCACCCGGAGCCTATCCCCAGAATCAGCCGCCCGCCGCTGATATGGTCCACAGTGACCGCCTCTTTGAGCAGGAGCGCCGGATGGCGATACGTGTTGCTCGACACCAGCACGCTGAGCCGGATGCGTGAGGTGCGTGCGGCGATACCTGCGAGCAGAGTCCACGCCTCCATACACGGCTTGGAGAGGTCGCCGTCCGTGTCCACAAAGTGGTCCACAAGCCAGGCGTGGTCGTAGCCGAGCTCCTCCGCCATCTGAAAGCGGTCGAGCAGGGAGGGCCAGTCGTGGCCCACCTGGCCGAGAAAGAGTCCGAACCTGGGGCTATGCATTGGGCGTACCTCCAGGGTATAGCAGCACCTTGCCCGTCTCGCCTGCCCAGAACAACCGATACGCCTCCTCTATCTCTCCGAGGTCCATTCGGTGAGTGATAAGCTCGCGGGGGGCGAGCTTGCCCTGGAGGACGAGCTGCTCGTTCGGCTCGAACTCGGCGGGGTCGAAGTACTCGCTCCCCAGGAGCGTCTTCTCCTGCTGTATGAGGTCACGGCTCGTCCAGAGCTCGAGGGGCTTGCGGCTGTGACCAACGATGACCAACCGGCCGCCAGGCGCGAGCAGGTCGAGCGCCTGGCGCTGCGCCGCCGGGTTGCCGGATGCCTCGATTACGAGCGGCGGCCCACCGGGGAGCACGGCACGCACGGCATCGAAGGCCCCTTCACCGCCGGGTATAGGAGTGGCGCCGAGCCGTCGGGCGAACTCCAGCCTGTACGACGCGATGTCCACAGCGAGCACGCTGCCCACCCCGACCGCGCGCAGCGCGAGCACCACGCCGAGGCCGACGGGCCCCGCGCCCATCACGAGAGCCGAGCTCGGCCTGGAATGAAGAGCGCCCGCGCGGCGAAGAGCGTGCATCGCGGTGCCGGTCGCGTCCAGCAGCATCGCGGCGTCGTCCAGGTCGAGGCGGTCGTCCACTGGCAGGAAGCAGCGCTCGGGAACCGCAACGTACTCCGCGTACCCGCCGTCGCGGTCGAACCCAATCATCCCCTCCTTGCGGAGACACGCGCCCCGGCTTCCCGCCCCGCACATCCCGCACTCGCCGCAGTACGCCACGAGGAACACGGCCCCGCGGCTCCCCGCCGGAAGGGACGCCCCCGGTCCCACCTCCACCACCGTGCCCGCGACCTCGTGCCCCGGCGTCACGGAGCTACCACGCTCCCACATCCCCCGGTCCGACCCGCACAGAGTGCACGTATGCACGCGAACCAGCACCTCTCCCGGCCCCGGCTGAGGCTCGAGCGCTTGCTCCACCGTGATCCGCCCTTCGCCAAGGAACACCGCGCGCTGCATGTATCTTCTCCCCCTTCGGACGGTGCATCAACTCGTGTACGATTGGCACGGCGAAAGCCCGCGGCAGCGCCATTCTACTACGATCTCCGGCAGTTGTCCGGCCGCTATATTGCCATGTCGAGGGTGAGGACAGTTGTAGAGACGTTGCACGCAACGTCTGCGCAACATCTGCGCCTCCTTCAGCAGCCACCACCCACCTCACTCAGGGTATACGTACCCCTCGGACGTAGTTACGGGCGGTCTTGACGAGTACGCCTCATACCCATAGAATCAGCGCTTACGGGCACGATCGAGGCTGCATCGAGAGCAGGGGGTAACACGTGAAGATAGCTTTGCGCGAGGGGATGGCGCAGGGGGCAACGCTGCCTGAGAAGCTGGCGTTCCTGGAGAGGCTCGGCATCGAGGGCGTCGAGGTGGAGAGGTCGGCAGGGTTGCCGGTCGAGGAGCTGAGAACCATCTTCGCCGGCTCGTCGGTAGGCGCCGCGAACCTGCCGGGGAGCACAGCGCTCCTGGACCCCGACCCGAAGGCGCGCGCCGAGGGGCTGGAGCTGACGAGGCGACGCCTGCAGCTCGCAGGGGAGCTGGAAGGCTGCGCGGGCGTGCTCGTCGTGCCCCAGTTTGGGACCAGGCCACAGCTGCCCGACCTCTCCCCGTACAAGACGGCTGTGGAGCTGGAGAGGGAGCTGTTCGCGCTGCAGCTACGGGAGCTGGCGGGCGCGGTGTCCGGGCCGCCGCTCTTTCTGGAACCGCTGAACCGGTACGAGGCGCACCTCGTCAACCGGCTGGAGGACGGGACGACGTTCGCCAACGAGTTCGGTCCAGAGATAGGCATTATGGCAGACTTCTTCCACATGAACATCGAGGAGGCCGACATCGCGGCGAGCATCCGCGCGGCCGGCTCCAGGATTGTCTACGTCCACGTGGCCGACAGCAACCGGCTGCAGCCGGGGCGCGGCCACATGGACTTTCGCACGGGCTTCGCCGCGCTCAAGGAGATCGGTTACGACGGATACCTCGGTATCGAGTGCCGCATCGAAGGCCCGCTCGAGGAGGCGCTCACTGAGACGGTGGAGCACCTGCGGAGAGAGTGGGCGGCGGCATGACCGGGCAACCCTGAATGACGCGGTCCCTCATACCCCCTGCCGTGACGAGCGAGTGCGATGTTTGCCAACCTTGTCCTCGATGGAGGGCTCGCGCGTGCGGCTGTCGTGGATGCGCAGCGTGGTGAGGACGGTGGTTGCGCCCTGCTCAAAGGCTCTCAGGTGAGCCGCGCGGGCGAGGGCGAAGAGCGCGTCCAGATCCCCCTCAACGGCTGTGCTCATAGCGCCGACCTCGTACGTCAGCCCGGAGGCGGCGATAAGCTCTATGACCGCGCCAACGGCGGCGTAGCTGTCCTCCACTCCCTCGGGCACGACGGTGATATCGCAGACAGGCAAGGGTTCCTCCTTATGTATGCCCGCCTCGCGTTGCAGGGGACGTGCCAGTACCCGCCTGAACGTGCCTA
>JADDPP010000417.1 GCA_016781845.1 Rubrobacter sp. | reverse complement strand
CCGATAGGTGCGCCATTCTGCCACAACCGAATTCGACAGCAGTATCTTCTGTCCCGTTAGCCCATGCTTTGGTCCTACTCAGGCAACTCGCCTGCTTCCTCGTTTGCGGGCTTCACCGCGCCGTCAGGGAGGCAGAACCAGCTCATAACGCGCTCATCGTTATCGAGCCTGTACGAAAAGCGGACGAGATACTCGCCGTTCGTACCCGGTTCAGCGGACCAGTCGCCGGGTGTGAAGTCGTACCCGCGTCGCTTCATCGTCATCCAGTACACCTGGATGCGGTTCACGAGCGGATACCCCCTCCCCGACCGGTGCTGCTTGGTGTAGTTTATTATCTTCCGCGCCGCCGCGCTTACAGGCTGAGGCACTCGGGGCTCCTCGGGGGCTGCGGCCGGCTGCGGGGGGGGAGGTGACGGCACGGTGGTCAGCTGCAGGCCGAGCCGTTCCGCTGCGCGTGCAGCGATGGTGTACAGCATCCGCCGCTCATCTTCCGCCAGGCCTTCCGCGTCGAGCCGCTCGATGGTCTGTAGCGCCGTTTCGAGCCCACCGCTTTGGGCTGCCGGTTCCGCTGCATGCTCGGAAGACTCCGCTCCGTCCGGGGCTATCTCACCCAGGAATACCTGCACCTGCCTGTGCAGAGCCGAGCCGCGCAGGGCGCCATCCTGGACCGCTGCCAGCAGCTCCCTGCGTCGTGCCTCGTCCGGAACGCGCGCAAGCTGAATAGCGTCCGCGATTCCGATCCTCTTCTGCTCGACCGCCTCCCTCACGTCCTCAAACTCCAGAAGTTGCAGCCTGCCGTGGACGTGTGCGAGGCTGCGGCCCGTCATCTTGGCAAGGTCGCGGTAGCTCAGATCGAATCGCTGTATGAGGGTTGAGTAAGCGTGCGCCTCGTCGAGTGGGCCCAGGTTCTTGCGCTGCAGGTTCTCCGCGAGCGCGATCTGCAGCTCGTCCTGCTCGTCACGCGGCTCGATGATGCGCACGGGCACCTTCTCCAAACCCAGGTGCTGCGCGGCGCGGTATCGGCGCTCGCCCGCTACGATCTGATAGAAACGCCCCGTGTCCTTGACGAGCAGCGGTTGGAGTATGCCGTGTTGGCGGATGTTTTCGGCCAGCTCGCGAATGCTTGCGGGAGAGAAGCCAGCGGAGTCCCCGCCACGAGGTTGGTCAGGATTCGGACGCAGGCGCCCCAATTCGACCTCTATCGCCTGATCCGCTGACTGGTCGGGCTCGATGTCCTCCACCGTAGCCATGAGCCCTTTGAGCGAGGTAAACGTCTCGTGGGCGCTTTGCGGAGTGATTCTGGCTCTTCTGTTCATGCTCGAACTCCCTCTGCGTCGACCTCTCTCGCCAGCTCTCGGTAGGCGGCCGCCGCAGGAGTTCCACCCGCGTACTCCAGCACGCTCTGTCCGGTCATTGGCGCTTCCTTGAACTTTACGTTTAACCTTACCACAGTATCGAACACCCGCACGGTCCCATCCAGGGCCGCCCGCGCGCCCGCGATCACGTCCCTGGTATGAATCGTTCTCAGATCCGCCATTGTCAGGAGCACCCCTTCTACCTGGAGACTTCGGTTGAGCTTGCGTCGTACCTGTGCCACGGTGCGCAAGAGCAGGTCCACACCCTTCATTGCGAGATAGTCCGCCTGCAGCGGGATCAGCACTGCGTCCGATGCGGCGAGCGCGTTCACCGTGAGTAGACCAAGCGAGGGCTGACAGTCAATAATGACCTTGTCGTACTGGTGCCGCACCGGCTCCAGCATCTCCCGAAGTATGAGCTCACCAAGCGTGGCACGGAACAGATCTAGCTCACCCTGCGACAACTCGATATTGGACGGCGCAAGGTCGAGGTTCGGCTGGACAGTGCTTATTATGTCCTGTAGACGCGGCGCTCGCTGTTCCTCGATAGTCGCGGCGAGTACATTGTACACCGTTGGTGAGAGATCGTCGGGCCGGTATCCGAGTGAGAGCGTGAGACTGGCCTGAGGATCGAAGTCCACGAGCAGCACCCTCTGGCCCTGCTCGGCGAGCGCGGCGCCGAGGTTCAGCGCCGTCGTGGTCTTGCCCACCCCGCCCTTCTGGTTCGCTATCGCCAGTACACGCCCCATAGACATCTCCCTCGCCATCCCGGAGTCCGATTCTAACATAGCGGCATGGGCCGGTAAAGCATCTAAGTGTACCAATTGACAGCCAGTGGATGGCGCGGGTATATTGCGAGCAAAGATGGAAGTGTCACGCTGAAGGTTACATGTCTGGGAAGCGGCAGCTCTGGTAACTCACTGCTCGTGCAGGCAGACGGTCACGCCCTGCTCGTGGACGCGGGTCTGCCCGGTACGCGGCTAGCCTCCGCGCTCAAAGAACGAGGCGTGAACCCAGGCGACCTTCAGGCGGTGCTCGTGAGCCACGAGCACTCGGATCACGTCTCCGGCCTCGACGTACTCTGCCGCCGCTACGGTGCGCCGGTGATCGGCAACGAGCACACACTCTCGCACATGCGCAAGCGCGCCCCGCGCCTGGAGTACAGGGTGTCGCCTACTGGTTCTGCGCGGAGCGCCGGGCATTTCGAGATCAGTTCCTTCCCCACAAACCATGATGCAGCCGATCCTGTGGGCTACGTGGTGGCAGCGGGTGGCGCGCGGGTCACCGTTGCGACGGATCTGGGGTGCGAGACCCCGGAACTGCTGGAGGCGGCTTCCCTGAGCGACCTCGTAGTCATCGAGGCAAACCACGACGTTCACCAACTCCTGCAGGGGCCGTACCCGGCGCATCTGAAGCGGCGTATCCTCAGCGAGCGCGGACACCTCTCGAACAACCAGACGGCCGAGATTATCTGCAACGCGCTCAACACCAGGCGTCAGACATACTGGCTGGCCCACCTCTCCCGCACGAACAACACGAAGGACAAGGCCGTACAGGGTGTCGTACGGTACCTGGCCAACGAAGGACTGGTGACCACGGTGCTTGTAACGGAGCGCGACAGGCCGAGCCTCGTCTGGGAGTCGAGCACCCCGTCCTTCTAGCTGCTTCCTGGCGCTCACCAGGGTAGGCAGGGCAATCTCAAACTCAGCGCGGGAGACCTACCCCTCCCACTTCCGACAAATGTCTACACGGTACAGCAGCCCGTGGACGGTAGCACAGCGGTAGAGACGTTGCACGCAACGTCTGCGCGGCGCCCCCGCAATGTACTTACCCCACAACCGCGACCTCTACTCCCTGGCGCCCACCGCCGCCGCCGCATCTATCCGGAAAGGCTCAGGCCCGCCAATGTTGGCAGCGGAGGCTAGCACACGGTCTACCGTCTCTACGGAACTGAGTCCTGGGTATGCGGACCTTACGAGCGCGACCTCGCCAGCGGTGAGAGGTGCGGCCATTGAGGTGCCGCTCCAGGTGGCATACTCACCGCCGGGCACCGCGCTTGTGATCTGTTCACCGGGCGCGGCAACGTTCACCCACGAGCCGTAATTCGAGAAATCGGCCAGCCCATCGGCGCTGGTGGTAGCCGCCACGGATAGCAGGCTCTTCACGCCCTCGGCCGCCGGGTACTCCGGCGTCGAGGAAGCACTATTCCCCGCCGCTGCAACGACGACCGCACCGGCCTGGGCAGTTCCCAAACAGTCGCCCGTGGTTTCGCCCCCGTCCTCCTCATACTCACACGCTACCGAACCCACGATCTCATCGAGCAGGCTAGTCTTGCGCGTCGTGCTCAGACTCAGATTGATCACGTCGGCTCCATCGTCTGTTGCAGGATCTCCATCGGGGTTGGCGGCGTATGATAGCGCCTCGGCCAGTACCCACACATTGCCGATTCCGTCGGAGTCCAGTACCCGCACGGGCATGATGCTCGCCTCCGGCGCTGCAAGCGCGACCAGTCCAGCTACGTGGGTACCGTGCCCGTACGACAGGGACTTACCAGCTGCTCCTTCCTCACTGGGGTCGAGATCCATGTCCACGAAGTCGTATCCCTTAATGAGGTGGCCAACCAGCGCCGGGTGTGTTGCGTCCACTCCTGTATCCAGCACGGCAACGGTTACTCCCGCTCCTTGTGTCAGCGCGTGTGCCTGCTGCAGGCGTATCTTGTCCACCGCCCACTGGTCGGCGAGTCCTGAAAAATCACCGTCATCAACCCTCGACCACGACGACTGCTGCCGCCCCTCAGGGGTCTGGCCGACGTAATTTGGCTCCGCATACATCACGCGGCCATTCGGGTCCTTCACCAGTTCCTCTGACCGCTCCGGAGGCGTGGCTCCGTCAGTGATTCGCAGACGATAGATGGGCCGCGAGCCGAACTGGTCTATCGGCGTAGAGTCTAGACCGTAATCCACGGCTACCTCGGCCACGGAGGCTCCGGGAACGAGCTTCACGACGACCTCGTCCGGCAGATAGCCATCAGACACCTGTGTGCCCTCGTCCGCCGCTCCCGGTTGAGCGATCAGGCTCGTGAGGACGAAGGCTGCTACAAGACTCAATCCCACTAGCTTGCTTAGAGTCACGCTCGCCACCATAAGCTCCTATCCCTCCGGCAGGACTGCGACCTGCCATCGCATACATGCGCTTTTCGTACATCCTATACAGAGCGCTGAAAAGACCGATAAATACATGATACGGCATCGCGAAGGGTGAATGGGCCGCGGACGTGGCCGTGCATCTGCCTGTGGCTATGGCATTAGAGTTCCCGGCCGGCAAGGAACCGCTACCAGCGGCCGAGGAGGATGAATGGCGACCAGTAGTATGGATGCGGGTATCTTAGCTTTACATCGCGTTGGGCCTGGCGCAGCGCTGCTGCGGGCCGGTCACCTGCTTCAAGGCACTGGTAGAAGCGTAACATCAGCTCTGCGGTCGACTCGTCGTCCACGGTTCGCAGGCTCACGACAAGCGACGGCGCGCCGGTGGAGAAGAAGCCTCTCGCCAGTCCTATGATCTCATCACCGGGAGCCACGGAGTTGATCCCCGTCTCGCACGCGCTCAGGACTACGAGAGAGCACTTGAGATCGAGATTGTATGCGTCCCGAACAGTCAGCCAGGAGTCCGCCAGCCGCACTGATGAAAACAGTGGGTTGTCGGGTCGGAACTGCCCGTGGCACGCGAAGTGTATCACATCAGCCTCTGATGCGTGCTGACTCAGGGCCGCGAGCGTACACTTCTCGTCGAGCAGTGTGACCGACTCTGGAAAGAGTCCGGCGACTGCAAGTACCTCGTCTCGTACCCGCGGCGCACGGGCGTCGGTGTTGCCGAGCAGGAGCGCTCGCTCCTGCGTCCGTACCGGCTGCCTGAGGCATGCCTGCAGTATGGCGGCGCTCGGCGCATACGATACCTCACGCAAATCAATCAAGTGCCTCTCCCCGTTGTATAGGGCATGGAAGGGCACGTAGTGCAGGACACCATAGGGCACTATCACCAGCCGACGGTCCGCGAGCAACCGTTCAAGCGGCGCGAGTAACAGGTCGTACAGTTTGCCCAGGTAATGATCGGCCCTCGTCGCCAGCTCCGGAAGGTAGCGGCGCAGATTGACCGAACCATGTCGGAGCGCGCTCATCTGAAACTCCAGGTGTCGCACGGCACTCTCGACCTCGGCTTCACTGCCCAGGTCGTACACGACCTCTACGTCCTCATCGGTGATGACAAACGCACCAATCCGGCTGTCGAGCCTGAAGTACTCTACTATCGTCGTGTCCGGGCCCAGGTGACGCTGCAGGTCCGACAGGTTCAGCGGCGGCGCCTGCGCGAGGCCGCCATCGCCGCGGTGCTGAAGTCGCCGCGTGATCCCCAGGAGGGTGTCTTCCCTCTCACGCATCGCGGCCTGTAGATCCTGAGCGATCACGGCGCCGCGCGAAGCGTTCCCTTGCCCTGGCCGGTTGATTTGGCTGTAGAACCAGTTTAGTTCCTGGCGCAACTCGTCAATCTTGCGGACCAGTTCTTCCTCAAACGGGTCCCTGGGACGCGCGCCAGGGCGGATTACGCCGGCGACCATCTCGAGCAGAGCTCTCGACCGCGCACGTTCCACGTAACCCAACGCCTCCGCTGCGCGCGCGCTATGCCCGCTCAACAGGCACATCCGCACGAGCTCGTTATAAGGAGTCAGCTTGTCCGATATGAAAGCTGTGCGAAACTCCTCCGCCGGCAGAGGCGCCCTGAGTCCATCTATCAGCTCGACGGCGCGCCTGAAAAACCCTTCCGCAGCCGCCGTGTCACCGGCCTCGCTCGCTAGCAAACCTAGCGACGTGAGACAGCGCTGCACCACCTGCGGAATTCCCTGCTGCTCAGCCTCGGCAAGGGTAGATTCCAACTTGCCGCGTACTTCCTCACCCTGCCGGAGGGAACGCCTGGCCTCTGCGCCGAGCCATCTCGCCACCAGCAGGCGCGCCGTCGCACCAGCCTCCACCAGCGACTTCTCCGCCTCGTCCGCCGCATTCGCCGCCTGAGCGTACTCCCCTTCCTGGTAATGAACATGAGCTTCTGTGAGCCTCACGTTCGCCGCTCCCACAAGGTTCTCCTCCTCGGCGTAGAGCTTGCGCGCCGCAGCGAGCGACGTACGGGCATCGGAGAGATTACCGAGTAGCAACGACGCCTGCCCGAGGTACGCGAGAGCACGCGCGCGCTCCGCACGCATGCCCAACTCGTCGAAAGTGCGGGCTACGCGCTCGCAAATGCTCGCCGATTCGGGCGCCAGGTTAAGCTCAAGGTAAGCACTAGCCACATCGAGCTCTGTTATGGCCGACCTATGTGGCATATCCAGGGCCGCAAACCTGCGTCCGGACCGCTCCAGGTAGTCAAGGGCGTGATCATAGTTGGCCTCGTACAGTGCCAGGTAACCAAGGTTGCACTCGATATCGGCCATGGTCACGTCATCAGCACCGTCTTGCTCGACTCGGCGCAGCGCACCCTCATACAGCGCCTGGGCTTCGCGGAACCTATGCTGCGCCCACAACACATTACCCAGGTTGTTCTCTACGCGGGCGAGCTCGTCTTGCTTGTCTGACGCTTCGAACCGCTTTTGAGCGGAGCGGTAGTAAGATTCGGCTTCCCGGTATCGGTCCCGGCGGTACTCGATGTTGCCCAGGTTCTGCTCGATCTTGCCCGCCGCGACCACGTCCCCGGCGGCCAAAAACACCTCCCGTGCCGCGAGCCCACACTCAAACGCCTCGTCGTATCGTCCGAGCATTGCGCAGGCGTAAAGCTTGAGAACCTGGGTCTGAGCAGCAATACCGGGCTGATCGAGCGTCTGGAAGCCGACCTCCGCCTCCCCCAGCAACTCGAGTGCGATGTCGGCGCGCCCCTCCTGGTCCAGCGCCGCCATCGCACTCGTCCACGCCGCCAGAGCGGCCACCTCCGGATCAGTTGAGCGGTCCGCTACTAGCTTTAGCACGGCGGCCGAACCTGCCGCAACAGACGGATTACTGCTCCAGGTGTCATCGTAGGTCGCCTTGAGGGCGTGGGCTAGCCGGGCGTCCACCAGATCAGGATAACGCTCAAGAAGCTCGACCTGCTCCGACGCCTGGGCGTTAACCAGGTGTGCCGCGAGGTCTGCCTGATCCATCTCAGCTCCCTACGTCTATATCTGGGACCTCTGCGGAGACGTCTGCCTTCTCGATAAGCAGGGTGTAGGGCCCCGATGGCACGGGCGGCAACTCGAACTCCTGCAGATCATTCAGCTCGCCACCAACTGTCGCCACCGGTCCTCGCAGCTCGACGTGCCCACCCCCACCCGAGCCCAGTAGCTGACCCGACACGACGTATCGCTCATCCTGCTGCTGGATGCGCATATCAAGGTCGAACGCGCCAACACTGTACAGCAGCTGTCGCGGTGTGGGCTGCACCGCACGGGTACCGAACGCCAGCGGTGTCCGGCCGCTGTCGAACCGTAGCGCCGCAACGAGGCGCTGCCCGACGCTCCGTGCCGGTTCGGCCATTGGGCGGAACATGCGAACCGCGCGTGCTACGACGTGAGTGGGAGCATCCTCGGTATTGTCGTCCCGCATGAGACTGAGAGTGTGGTGTAGCCATTGGACGTCCGCGGTACACTGCCTGCACTCCCTGACGTGGTGCTGCACGTGGTCCTGTTGCTCGGCAGACAGCCGTCCCTCCACCAAGTCCGTCAACTCATCGAAGGGTGTATGTGAACGCCCGAAACTCATCTACTTTACTCCTCGCTGTTGTCTAGAAGAGTATTATAGGCACTCGAAAAATACGTCTTTACCACAGCTTCTCCAGGACCCGTCGTACCTTCTGCAAACATCGCGCGCGCGTCGGTCCAATACTGCCCTCTGGAATACCTAGCGCTGCGGCTATGTCAGTGTATGCAGGCGATTCAGCGCGATAGAACAGTAGCGTGAGCAACTCTCTGCAGCGCTCGTCCAGCATCTCCACAGCCGTGCGAATCCTGTGCTGCTCTTCGAGTCTCAGCACGGTCTCCTCCGGCAAAGGCTCCTCCGTCGGGATCTCGGCCATGAAATCCGTCTCGTAGCCTTCGGGAGGGGCTACATAGCGCTGCCTCGACCGTGCAAGACGCCATGTCTCGCGCTTGGCTGTGGTCGCCAGCCACGCCCCGACGCGGGACGGCTGGTCCAGGCGGTCCAGGTGCTCGACAAGGCTCGCGAACACATAGCCGAATACATCCGCCGATGTCTCCTCATCGAGTCCCGCTCGCCGAGGGATACTATATACCAACCTCTGGTAACGCTCGACCAGCAGCTCCCAGGCCTTTGGATCGCCCGCACGACATGCCGCTATCAGAGCCTCGTTATTTGAATCCTTATTTACAGAGATACGATACGGCTCAACTTTCACGATAACCACCCCTTGCTGACACGGGACGTGGCAGATGCCTACGTACGACGCAAGCACCGGGCCGTGGATGCGGCATGAAGGGGCACAGCCGGTGTGGGGCAGTCTGCTCCCGCAAGCGGCTTCGCGCAGGTGACTTGTCGGGAATCGATGCCGAACTGAACGAGCTATCCCTTGTAAAGAGCGCGCGCTGCCACCGCCTCGATAGTCCGACCACCTGCGTGCTCGGCCTCATCCATCGTATTCTACCCTACAATGGCGATCCGACCCGCAGCGCTCATGGTGTATAGGTCCCTGCATTGGTGATACTGCTGTCGAAT
>JADDPP010000278.1 GCA_016781845.1 Rubrobacter sp. | reverse complement strand
ACAACTGTAGTACTAAGGAGCCGAGGTATCTGTCCGGGTACCAACCAAGCACGGCTGGCAGACATAGGGCTCAACTGCTTCACGGCACGCTGTATGCATCACTACCCGGCGTGGCGGTCTCAGCACAGCCGGTTATCGCTGCGGAATCGGACATTCTTGAGGAGGAAGTGACACATGACGATGGATGTCAACCCGATCCAGGTACAGAAGTACCTAAAGGGCGCGGACTACCCGATGACTAAGGATGACTTGGTTTCCCTGGCGCAAAAGAACGGCGCGCCGGAGGACGTGATCCAGCAGCTGCAGGGCATGAACAGGGATGAGTTCAACGGCCCCAACGCGGTGACTCAGGCTATGAAAGAGTCCTCTTCCTAGAACGCCGTGCTCGCGGAGGGAACCCTTAGGCAACGCACTCCCGGAAAACCGGCGGTCTCACTGATGGAGACCGCCGGTTTTTGCGGACAGCAACCGGTGGCTGCCAGCTCAAACGCCCGCGTCCGTCGTCCCACTCGTGTCCTCGCCGCCAGTACCAACGTCAGGACTGCCGGTGCTTCCGATGTTACTGCCGGCGCCAGTGGCGTTAGGGTCCGTCCCAGGATCGGTACCTACACCGAGTAGCCCCCCGCCACCGATGCCCGCGCCACCTCCAGCGGTGCCAGCGGCAGCAGCACCTGTACCCACATCACCACCTGGCACGTTGGCGCCGCCCTCAATGTCGGTAGAGGCACCGATACTGGTGCTCCCGCCGGTACCCACACCGGTATCGGTATCACCGCTGGTGCTCATTCCGCCCTGGTTTGAGATGTTCCGGTTCGTAGCCATGTCGCTCCCCTTTCTCCTGTCTTAAATCCGTTCCCGAATCACCCACGGGATACAGCTGCTCTGTGCGAGGTTGCACAACCAGTGCCTCCAGGAGATGTTGTATGCTGCACACAGGTTCAACCGGGTACGTAATATCTCCCGGCAGACTGGTTGCTTTTGGTATCAGGAGGAGATCATTGCCACGTTATATCGTGGTCGCGAGCTCGAATGGTCTGGAGGCTATGCGGGCGGTCGTGGAGGTGCTGAGGGGCGGAGGGAGCGCGCTGGACGCGGTGGAGTTGGGCTGCAGGCTGGTTGAGAGCAACCCCAGGGACCACACTGTCGGCCTCGGCGGCTTGCCGAACCTGCTCGGCGACGTGGAGGTGGACGCCGCCATCATGGACGGCCGCACTCGGGCAACAGGTGGAGTAGCGGCGGTGCGAGGGTATGAGCACCCCATTTCCATCGCACGCAGGGTGATGGAGCAAACACCCCACGTGCTGCTGGCCGGCGAGGGCGCTGAGCGATTCGCGGCGGAGATGGGCTTCGAGAAAACCGAGCTGCTTACACCCGAAGCGCGCAGGCTCTGGGAGCAGCGTCTGCGAGAAGCCGAGCCGGACCTCGAGCCGGGCCTGGTGCGCTACCACGAACACGCGAGCCGATACCTGGGGATGGTCCGCGACCCGGAACAGGCGGCGGGGGGCACCGTGAACTTCGTCGCCCTCGACACCCACGGGGACATTGCATGCGGCGTGAGCACGAGCGGATGGTACTTCAAGTACCCCGGCAGGGTGGGTGACTCACCTATCGTGGGCGCGGGACTGTACGCGGATAATCGCCGCGGCGCGGCCGCCTGCACGGGTCGCGGGGAGCTGGCGATCCGTGGCGCAACCGCGCACAGCGTCGTGATGCACATGTCGTACGGCAGGAGCGTAGACGAGGCAGTGCGCCTCGCGCTGGAGGATGCAGACTCCCTCCCCGATGGATACGCCACGGGCCTGAACGTTCTCGCGCTCGACCCGCAAGGCAACCACGCCGCCGCGTCCAACCGTGCAGGCTCAACCTACATCTGGGTCAGCGACGAGGTGGCCGAGCCCCAGCAAGCCCCACGCATCCTCCTCGGTCAGGACCCGCACGCGAGCCCGCCCCCACATTAAGAGATGAGGGCGAGCTGCCCTACCCTCACTCCTCACTCCTACTCTGCTATAGTACGCGCGTATGATTGCCCTGCTGGAGCGCAAGCGAGAGCTCTACTACGTTATCGGCCTGACAGCCGTGACTGCGGCGTTCGGCGCGCTGCTGGCTATACACCTGCGGGGTGATGTTCCGATAAACTACCCCGCGCTGTACGCGCTCGTCGCGCTCACCGCGGGGTCCGGCGTCGTGCTGCTGCTCGCGAACAGGTGGTTCGCCTCCCGACCTTACCTGTTCTGGCCGATAGCGGGCGGCTTGTTCCCCTTTTTCGAGGCGGTCTCCGTATACTTTACAGGCGGAGTACACAGCCCGTTCTTCGTGCTCTTCTACTTCTCGCTCTTCTTCCTGAGCGTCGTGGGGGGTCATCGCGCCGCCGCGGTTGGGTCGCTCGTCGTGGGCGTTCTGTACGTCGCTGCGTGCATCGCCTATCAGGGCGGCATTGACTTCACGAGCATGATGCGCTTCACAGTGACCCTCGCTTCGTTCTACGGCATCGCCATCTTCGCGGCCTTCCTCGGAAGGATAGCGGAGCGGGAAGCACTGGATGCGAGCCGCAGGGCCATGCGTATCGTCGGGCTGAATGCCGTCAACACAACGCTGAACGAGCACCTCGACCTGGGTGAGCTCATCGAAAGGATACCGCGCGAGCTCTGCCACCAGCTAGGGTTTGAGCGGGCACTGGTGTACATTCTCGATGGAGACCGGCTGCGGCTGCGCGCTGGCTACACGAACAAGGACCCCGAGCGCCTCGCCCAGTTGATGGAGTACCTGCGGATGCGACCGCAGCGTCTAACCGCGCGCACAGTTGAGGCCGAGGCGGCGCGGACACTTCGTCCAGTCGTGAGCACACACCCCGAGCGCGACCACCGGGTGCGACCGGACGTGCTGGAGCTCGCCCAGACCCGCAGCTTCGCCGCCGCGCCCATGCTCGCCAACGACAAGCTGATAGGTGTGGTAGTGGCAGACTATTACTGTAAGGAGCACGATATCTCCGAGGAAGAGCTTATTTTGCTCGACACGTTCGCGAGGACCGCAGCCCTCGCCATCCGCAGCAACCAGCTCCATATCGAAGCCGGAAAGGCGGAAGCGTTCCGCCATATGGACGCGCTGAAGTCGGAGTTCCTGTCCACGGTCTCCCACGAGCTGCGCACCCCGATTACGCTCGTGCGCGCCAGCACTGACCTGTTGCTCGACGATGTCTCGGAAGGCCTCAACCCTCTGCAGCGACAGCTCGTCGAGACCGTGTCCCGCAACACTGGCCGCCTTGCTGCTTTCGTGGAGGAGATACTCGACATGGCGCAGCTGGAGGAAGGTCGTATCGAGCTGGACCGACAGCCCACCGACCTGCGCCTCCTGGTAGACGATGTCGCCCGCACGCTGGAACTTCTCCTGAATGACCGGAGCCAGACGCTGTATCTCGACTTGCCGGAGGAACCGGCGATCGTGGAGGTGGACAGGCACCGGATGCAGCAGGTGGTCACGAACCTGCTCACGAACGCATGCAAGTACACTCCAAAGGGAGGCAAGCTAGGCATGCGATTGCTACGGGATGGCGAGCTCGTAACCGTGGAAGTAGAGGACAACGGACCCGGAATACCTGCCGACAAACTGGGCGAGGTGTTCGAGAAGTTCTACCGCCTGCCCGAGTCTACAACGCGCGCGCAGGGCACGGGTCTGGGGCTCGCGATTACCCGCTCGCTTGTGGAGCTACACGGGGGTACGATAGGTGTACGCAGCGAGCCAGGCAAGGGCACTACTTTCTGGTTCAAGCTGGAACGAGCTCACCATACGCAGAGGCAGGACGATGTATGCCGGGAAGCTCCGGTAGTAAGCGCGGTGAGGGGATAGATGGCGGTACGCATCCTCGTGGCAGACGATGAGCCTGATGTCGTTGGCATCATTACCGTTGCTTTCCAGTACAACCGCCCGGATTACGTTATCGGGCAGGCGTACAATGGTGTAGAGGTGCTGCAGCAGCTCAGGAATGAGACGTACGACCTGCTCATCCTCGATGTCTCGATGCCGGAGATGGATGGCTTCGAGGTCACCAGGCGCATCCGGGAGACCTCGAACATGCCGATCATACTGCTCACCGCAAAGGGCCTGGAACAGGACAAGGTGCGCGGACTGGAGCTGGGCGCGGACGACTACGTAACCAAGCCCTTCAGCCATAAGGAGCTCATCGCGCGCGTAGACGCCGTGCTCCGCCGCACCTCGGCAACGACGGATGCGCCGGTCTCCTCGGATGTGATGAGGTACAAGGACCTCGAGATAGACTTCGCCCAGCACCAGGTGAGGGTGCAGGCAGAGGTGATCAGTTTGACGCCCACGGAATACCGGCTGCTGTACCACCTGGCGAACAACCGGGGCCGTGTGCTGCCGCAGGAAACTCTGCTTGCGAAGGTGTGGGGGGCGGGCTATCGAGGCGAGTCGCACTACCTGAAGGTGTACATCCGGCGCCTGCGCGAGAAGATCGAGTCGGACCCCGCGGAGCCGGAGTACATCCTCACCGTACGCGGCGTAGGCTACACCTTCCCTGGCAAAGAGGCTGGCTGACGAAGGGGCCCCACCACAGAGATTGTCAGCCGCGGAGGGCGCGGAGTACGCAGAGAGATAAGGGTAGATAACGTTGCAGCGGCAGGTCTTTCGGCCTCGCCCTGGGGGTCTCTTTCCCACCCTTGCACATCATCATCATTCACTGCGCGCTCTGCGGCGCATTAGGTGACAGGACCACGGAGGTTGAACGATGGCGGTGGTGGTTGTGGTAGGCAGCAGCAACACGGATATGGTAGCGCCCGTCCCACACATCCCTGGCGTAGGCGAGACAGTGCTGGGATCGGATCTCATCATCGCTCCTGGCGGAAAGGGCGCGAACCAGGCCGTGGCGGCGGCCAGGCTCGGCGCGGAGGTGCGCTTCATTGGCGCGGTGGGCGACGATGCGTTTGGCTCGAGCGCCCTGGCTGGCCTGCGTGAAGAGGGCATAGACGTCGGACTCCTCAGGACCGTGCGGGATGTGCCGAGCGGCGTGGCGCTAATCACAGTTGACAGGGAAGGGCGGAACGCGATAGCAGTCGCCCCCGGCGCGAACGCGCACGTGACGGAGAGCGACGTCCGGGACGCGGCTGGCGAGATCTCCGGGGCGGACGTGCTCCTTGTCCAGCTTGAGACTCCCCTGGACGCGGTGCGCGAGGCCCTGCGAGTGGCGTGGGAAGCGGGAGTGCGCACCGTGCTCAACCCCGCCCCCGTGCCGTCCTCGCCAGGCGTAGTCGGCGAGATGCTGGCGATGGTGAGCGTGCTGACGCCGAACGAGGGCGAGGCCAGGGAGCTGGCGGGCGTCGCGGCGGAGGCGGGGCCGGAGGCTGTGGCTCGGGAGCTACTGGCCCTCGGCGCGGGTGCGGTCATCATCACCCTGGGCGAGCGAGGGGCGCTAGTCACCACGCAAGACAGACAGGAGATGGTGTCGGCGCACGAGGTGCGGGCGGTGGACACGACCGCCGCCGGGGACGCCTTCAGCGGCGCGCTCTCCGTCGCGCTCGCGGAAGGCCAGGACATCTTCGAGGCCGCCCGCTTCGCATCGGCAGCAGCCGCCCTCTCCGTCACCAAACGCGGCGCCCAGCCCTCCTTGCCCAGCCGGGAGGCAGTGGAGAAGGCGCTATATGGACAACTGGGCTTATGACAGCTGACAAAACCTGGGAGAGTACCAATCGAGGGGGGCACGGATGAACATCGTCGGCAACCGCACAATACGCCGCGCGCTGGAGCATAAGGCCTGCGTCTACCCCGATAAGACATTCCTGGTGTTCGAGGACCAAGACGGTAGCGTGCGGCAGTGGACGTACTCGGAGCTGGACCGTGAGGTGAACCGTGTGGCGAACGCACTCGTGCGCGCCGGGGTGCGGCCGGGCGACAAGCTCAACCTCCACCTGTACAACGTGCCGGAGTTCATCTTCTTCTGGTTCGCCGCAGCGAAGATGGGCGCGGTAATCGTGCCTACCAACACGAACTCCGTGCCCGACGAGCTCGAATACATCCTCAACCACTCCGAGTCCGTCCTGGCTGTCACGGAGCCTTCCCTCGCGGAAGCCCTCCAGCAGGCGCGAGGCCGCTGCCCCGGCCTCCGCCAGGTCGTGCTCTGCCGCTCGACCGAGGCGGGCCAGGGCTTCACCTTGCTGGAGGACTTCCTGCGGGATGCACCTGACACAGCGGCCACGCACACTCCTGAACCGCTCGACGAGGTGAGCATGATGTACACCTCCGGCACCACGGCCAAGCCGAAGGGTGTGCTCATCACGAACGCCAACTACATCTATGTAGGCGAGACCGTGGGCAAGGGCGAGCGGCTGGGACCGGATGACCGACAGCTCGTGGTGCTGCCGTTGTTCCACGTCAACGCGCAGTACTACTCCACCATGACCGCGCTCGTGGCGGGGGCAAGCATCGCGCTAATGGAGCGATTCAGCGCGAGCCGGTACTTCGACCAGGCGATCCGGCACGGCGCAACAGTCGGCAGCCTCTTCGCCGCACCGATGCGGATGATCCTCGCCCAACCCTGCCGCCCCGAGCTGCGGCGGAACCCCCTGCGGCTCATCATCTTCGCGCAGAATGTCACGGAAGCGCAGTTGGCGGAGTGGGACGAGCGGTTCGGCGCATCCCTGATGCAGATCTACGGAATGACGGAAACCGTCGGCCTGCCCACGATGAACCCGCTCGACTACACGAGGAAGAACATGTCCATCGGCGCCGTTGCGCTGGGCTACGAGTGCCGGGTCGTGGACGAGCAGGGCCAGGACGTGCCGCCGGGCGTGGAGGGGCAGCTACTCGTGCGCGGCGAACCTGGCTGGACTCTTATGAAGGGCTACTACAAGAACCAGAAGGCCACCGCCGACACGATCCGCGATGGGTGGCTCTGGACGGGCGACGTTGTGCGGATGGACGAGGAAGGCTACTTCTACTTTGTGGACCGCGCCAAGGACATGATCAAGCGTGGGGGCGAGAATGTGGCGGCGGGTGAGGTGGAAGCAGTAGTTAAGCAGCACCCGGCGGTGTTCGACTGCGTCGTGATCGGCATTCCCGACCCCATCCGCGACGAGGCGATCAAGGCGTTCGTGATCCTGAAGGAAGGCGAGCACGCGAGCGCAGAGGAGATCGTCGGGTGGTGCCGCCCGCGCCTCTCGAAGTTCCGGGTGCCGGAGTTCGTAGAGTTCCGCGACTCCTTTCCGCGCACGAGCGTCGGCAAGATACAGAAGCACATCCTCCGCCGCGAGGAGGCCGAAACGTGCCCCGTAGAGACGTAGCCCGCTACGTCTCCGTCCAACCCACGACGCTACACGGACGGCTCAGGTAGTGTGGCACGGCCGGACACATCTGCAGGACGATCGCAGCGCGAGTGCCGGACCCAGGCTGTACACTTTCCCACGCGGGCCGGGCGGCGTTGCACGGGCATACACTCCGCTCGCGGTCCTACACACCTGGAAAGATAACACTTGAAGTATCTGCTGCGCGGCTTGATAGGCGTATTCTCCTTACTCACTGTGGTCCTCGGCTGTAGCCTTGCCTGGATGCTAATAGGCCGAGCGGTCTCATTCCTGGTGAATCTGGTGGACGCAGCGGCCAGGCGGGGACCTGGTCAGGTACTGACGCTCCTCTTTCTCTTCGCTGTATCCGCCGTGGTTCTCGTTCTGGTCCTGGTCCTCAGCGAAAGGGTGGAACGAGAGGAGCCAAGCAAACAGCCGGAACCTTCCGGTACCGAGCCCTTCGACCGGATGGACAGGCACGAGTTCGAAGAGTTCCTGGCCGGCTACTTCCGGCGAAGGGGGTACTACACCGAGGTGTTGCCACGTTCGGGGAGGCGGGGAGTAGACATCCTGCTCTCCACCACAGACCGTAAGGTGGCAGTCCAGGCCCGCCGTCGCTCCGGCACGGTAGGCTACAGAAGCGTGCAGGAGATATACCTCGGTATGCGAAAGCACAGGGCGCAGGAGGCGTGGATCGTCACCACAAGTCAGTTCAGCCCACAGGCGGTTCGCGCGGCCGAGGGTACTGAGGTGAGGCTGGTGGACAGGGAGGAGCTGATACACTGGCTTGCAAGCGAAGACACAGCGAGCGAGGCGAGGTGAGAAGCGTATGTATAGATACTCACGGCAGATAGCGTTCCCACCCGTGGGCGAGCAGGGCCAGCGCAGGCTGCTCGCCTCGACCGCCCTCGTGGTCGGTTGTGGGGCGCTCGGGTCCGGCTGCGCGGAGCTGCTCGCTCGGGCTGGTGTCGGCACGCTACGGCTTGTGGACCGCGACTATCTGGAAGAGCATAACCTGCAGCGGCAATCGCTATACGACGAGCGGCTGCTCGCAGAGGGGCTCCCCAAGGCGGTGGCGGCGGCGCGGCGCATCGGTGAGATCAACTCCGGGGTGCGCGTGGAGCCGCACGCCACGGACCTCACGGCGGACAACGTACTGGAGCTCATCGAGGGCGTGGACATCGTGCTCGACGGCGCGGATAACTGGGACACGCGCTACCTTCTGAACGACGCCTCGCACCGCGTGGGCGTCCCGTGGGTATACGGCGGCGTTATCGGCGCGGCCGGGATGAGCATGGCGGTTGTGCCCGGCGCAACGCCGTGCCTGCGGTGCGTCTTTCCCGACCCGCCCCCGCCCGGCGGTGACACGTGCGAGACCGCTGGAGTGCTGGGTCCTGCCGTATGGATGGTCGCCTCCGTCCAGACGATGGCCGCGCTGCGCCTCCTGCTTGACAACACTCCCGCCGCACAGCTCCTCACGATAGACGCGTGGAACGGCGCTGTGGAAGGTGTGCCCCTCGGAGTTCCCACGCCCGGTTGCCCTGCCTGCAGTGGCGAGTGGGCGTTTCTCGACGGGGCGCGACCGGCGACCGCGAGGCTCTGCGGCAGGAACAGTGTGCAGGTCCCGGCCCGCCCAGGCACCCAGATGGACCTTGACGCCGTCGCGGCACGCCTTCGTGCAGTGGGCGAGGTGCGGCACAACGAGCACCTGCTCAAGCTCACTGTGAACGGCCATGAGCTCACCCTCTTCGCCGATGGCCGTGCGATAGTAACGGGCACCGAGGACGAGGGCGTTGCGCGCTCACTGTACGCC
>JADDPP010000315.1 GCA_016781845.1 Rubrobacter sp. | reverse complement strand
TAAGGCCTCGTGATACGGCACGTCGCGCGTGTCGAGGCGCAGTGTTGCCTGGTAAAGCTGGACCGGCGTGGCGGATGGGCGCGGAGCAGCGGTTCCGGGGGTAGGATTGTATCCAGAGGTGTCCCAACCATCGAAGAGTGTTACGGAGCAGTTGAGCGTTGCGGTCTCCTCATGGACGCCCGCCTTAAGGCGTATCGGGTTGAGAGCATCGGAGAAGGCGAAGGTGAGGCGGTTGCGTCCGCTGGCGCTGAACAGGCAGCCGACGGGTGCGGAGGAAGTGGCTTTTGAGCCGTGACCCAGCCCCCAGTCCACGCCGATATCTTTGTTGCGCTCGGAAGTAGGATGCCAGTAGGAGTGGATGTCTATTATGGGCAGCGTCCAGTCGAGCGTGTGGACGGGGGGCGGGGATGGTGTCTCGGCCTCGATGCTTACAGACACCAGAAAAACTCCCTCCCCGCCCTCAGTCGTAACGAGGGAGGCACGAAAAGGACTCTCTTCGCTTGAGAGTGAGATCTCGAACTCGCCTGCCGTGACGTTCGCGAACTCTCGTCCCGTATTTGTCATCACGAGTCCTTTCCTGTCGAGCTGGAGTGCGTACGTCTTGACTTATCTGATCCGGTTAGCGGGTCCAACTGACCCGCGGTGGGCTCTGCTCAGCAGAACCACGACTCGGTGAGTCGCGGCGGGCCAAGGCGTGGAAGGTAGTGGGATGCTCCTGTGCGGAGACCCGCAGCGGCGTGGGCGCGCTCCTTTATCCAGAAGAAAGTTTTCACGGGGTTCTCCCCGAGGTGCTCTGCGCGCTCAGCGATGCCCGCCACCTCGCGCTGCAGTTCGTCCATCCGCGGGTCAGGGTGCTCCCAGAGGTACGTATACGCGGCAGGGTCGAGACGGCCGAGTAAGCCGTCGGCTGCAAGGTCATCTGCTAGCGCGGAACCGGGCGGGACCAGCAGCCGTATGCTGTACTGCACGGGATCCACCTGCTCCAGCATGCCCCATTCCTCGAAGCACCGTAGCAGCTCGATGTAGTCATCCATCGTTGCCCAGGGCGTGAACGGCAGCAGACTGGGTCGCAAAGCGATACCCGCTGCCCGCATGATCTCCAGCGCCTCGAACACGTCTGCCCTGGTGTGCCCCTTGTCAAGACGGGCCAGCACGGTGTCGCTCAGGGACTCGACAGCCGAGACGATGAACGCACAGCCGAGCTCCCTGAGTTCTGGGAAGATGTTGCGGCGTTCGAGGATGTGTTCGATCTTGATGGTTGCGTCGAACGTCAGGTGCGGGAAGTTCTCGTGCATCTCGCGCAGTATTCTGAGCGAGTGGCCGGGACCGTTCAGGAAGTCGGGGTCGCCAAACGTGATGTGCCCTGCGCCCATGCTTACCTGCGCGCGGATATCCTCAAGCACGACCTCACGCGGCACGACGAAGAGGCGCCCGTTGTAGATCGGCGTGAGTGGACAGTGGAGGCACGTATGCAGGCAGCCGTGGCTCGCCTCGACGTACCCTGCGAGCGTTAGCGAGTGGTCCTGCTGCAAACGTGCGTACGACTCCAGCCCCGGCAGCGTAGAGCGATCCGGCGTCGCGAAGGATGTACGCACTCTTGATGGCGGGGAGGGCTTGTGGCGCGTGCCCACCCCCGTCAGGTCGAGTGACGTGCCCTTCTCGAGCGCGCACGCCAGCTCCAGCAGGGGCTGCTCGTACTCGCCGCCGATCACGGAGTCACCATGACCATCGAGTAAGTACGCCGCGTTCAGCGTCGCGTACAGCCCGTAAAAGCAGATGTGCGCCTGTGGATTCACAGCGCGCACCCGCTTCGCGATGCTCACCCCCAACCTCAGGGCAGTGTGCATCGGCACGGATATAGCGACGAGTTTCGCTTTGCGGAGAGCGGCGTCGGGAAGTGGCTGAACGGAGGTATCTATGGCGGAGGGAGCGAATCCGGCGCGCGAGAGGTACGCGAGGGGGGACGCCAGGCTGAGCGGCTGGTGGCCAAGCTCGTAACAGGAGAGGAGCAGGATAGCTCCCGACTGCCTCACTTACTTCTTCGCAGGTGCCGCCGCCCCGCCCTTGCGCCCGGCCGGAGTCCACCCTTCCGGCATCTGCGCATCCTCGCCAAAGAAGAACTCTTCCATCTGCTCTCGCAGGAACCGACGCGATTCAGGGTCTGCGAGCACCAGGCCGTAGTGGTTGATTATGAGCTTCGACTGCTCTTCCCACAGCTCCCAGGCGTCGCGGGAGATGTTCTCAAAGATGCGCTGACCCAGCGGTCCTGGTACCGGCGGAGCGTCAAGGCCCGGCAGTTCGCGCCCCAGTTTTTGGCAGAAAACCATGCGTTCCATCCCGACACCCCCCTTAGCTCACCCACCGCCGAATGTATAAGAGTATCCCAGAAGGTGTGAGACCCGTCAACCAGCACTCCCTAGCCGGTATAACGGAGCCGTCGGTGCTGTAACTATACTGTGAGGGTTAGACATCTCTCAGCGTATGCTCGATGCCGACGCCAGCCGTGAAGGACTGAGCCTTGACCACACAACAGATACCGCGCGTGCTCCTTCTGGGCACCAGGGGCGTATTCTCGCGCGCGCCGCTGCTGGCTCTCATCGAGGGCGGTGTAGAGGTGCGCGCCGTGGTGGTTTCCGCGCCTGGCCAGGTCTTTCCGGCGCCGGCGCCTATCAGGGAACTGAGCGCGCCCGGTGCCGTGCCCGGCGCGCTCCCGCTTCTGCAACAGGAGGCGGAAGAGAGCGTTATGGAGATAGCCTGGGAGCGAGGCATCCCGGTGCTCGAGGTTGCGTCCCTACACGACGCCGAGGCGGTGGCGACTCTCGCCTCATACAACGTGGACGTGTTGTGTGTGGCCTGCTTCCCGCTACGACTACCGCGTCAGGTGCTGGAGTTGCCTCCGTTGGGCTGCCTGAACGTGCATCCATCCCTCTTGCCGAAGAACCGCGGTCCCGTCCCTCTGTTCTGGACGTTCCGTGCCGGTGATAGAACAACCGGAGTTTCCGTTCACCTCATGACCGATGACCTGGATGGGGGTGACATTTTAGAGCAGGCGCCTATCGAGGTACCCGATGGGATAGTGGGGGAGGAGATGGACCGCCGCTGCTCCGCGTTGGGTGGACACCTGCTGTTGAAAGCAGTGCGGAATCTGGCGGCTGGTACGGCCAGGAGGACCTGCCAGGACTCGGAGCACGCCAGCTACCACGGCTGGCCCTCGGCGGAGGATTTCGAGGTTCCGACCTGGTGGTCGGCGAGGCGCGCCTTTGGCTTCATCCGCGGTATTAGTGACTGGGGCAGGCCAGCCGTTCTCGTCGTTGGGCAGGAGCGGTTTGAGGTGCGGGCGGCGCTGGACTACCTGGAAGGCGAGACCCTGCACGCCCCGTACGTGCGTGAGGGATCGGCCTTGCGCGTGCAACTCTCTCCCGGTGTGCTGCGGGTCGAGATAGGATGACCACGCTCCCGCCGCCTGTCGGGCGGACGCGTGGCTCCCCCTCCCGTCCTTCGTCGTGCGCCTCCGGCGCCAGCTCGTCGGACACGAGTGAGGTATTACCGCCTGCGGTGAAGGTGAGCAGCGCGAGCTTGTACAACTCAGGGCGGTCCCGCATCTCAGCGCCATTATCTGTGGGCCGCTTCGCGCCCATCGCTCTAACCTCCACCTGTTCCGAGCTGGAGTAGACGCCAACTCGCTCCGTTCACCGATGTTCACCCGCGTATACCAATCTGTCCCCGCACATGCATCGGCACGTTGACTTCTCGCGGCTAGCATAGTCCGGTAGGCAGTAGTTCGGAGAGTCAGCGCCGTAGGTGGCAAGGCCAGGTGGCCTTGCTTGCGGCAGAGGGAGATTTTGGTGGAGATGATGGGTTGGAATTGGAAGCGTCAGTTTGCCCGGTTGGTGCTCATCCTTACACTTCTTGCCACGACAGGCTGCACCATTCTGGACGGGGATGATCCCGCCGCGGTGTCCCCCCCTGCAGATACTCGGGCCGGCGCGCAAGCCGTCGCGACACCGGGGCGTGATGTGACGACACCTGGTGAGGCGATTATCCTGTCGGGACGACCAAGCGCTGGTTTGAGCCCGGCAACGCGCGAGCGTGAGCCTGCGGCGGCCCAGACCCAGGCACCGACAGCTACTCCAGTTCGGGATGCGGGCACGGGCTCAGACCTGGTTGGGGCCATACAGCGCGTGACGGATCAGGTAAGGCCCGCCGTCGTGTTCATCGCGACGGAGTCGGCGGGCTCGGAGGAGTTTCTGCAGGATGTCCCCAGGCGAGGTGTGGGCTCGGGGGTGATCTACGATCCACGGGGCTACATACTGACAAACAACCATGTGGTCGCGGGCGCGGAGATGATAACGGTCGTTCTCCCAGACGGGCGGCGTTTCAAGGGGCGAGTCGTCGGTCGGGATCCTCGTACCGACCTCGCGGTACTGAAGATCAACGGTCAGAGATTGCCGACCGCGCCGCTTGGTGAGTCCAGCAAACTGGAGGTCGGGGAGTGGGTGGTCGCTATCGGAAACGCACTCGGGCTGCCGGGCGGTCCTACCGTCACAGCGGGAGTGGTGGGAGCGTTGGACCGCGCCATAGAGGAGCCGAACGGCGTCTCCCTCACCGACCTCATCCAGACTGACGCGGCTATCAACCCGGGCAACAGCGGCGGACCACTCGTGAATCTGCGCGGCGAGGTTGTGGGCATCAATACGGCCGGGGCGGTCTCGCCGAGTGGGGCGCAGGCGCCGGGTATCGGTTTCGCTATAGGCATTGACCGGGCGAAGGCCATCGCGGAACAACTCGTAGAGCAAGGCCGGATTATCCGCCCGTACCTGGGACTTCTTCCTGTCACGGTGACGCCCGCAATCGCGGCGCGGGCCGGGCTCCCGGTCGAGAGAGGTGTCGCGGTCGCGCAGGTCGAGCCCGGCACTCCAGCGGCGCGCGCAGGTCTGAGCGAGAGGGATGTGATCGTCTCGGTCGGTGGCAAGAACGTCCGAACTGAGCAGGAGCTGCGTCAGGCAATCGAAGCGCGAAGACCAGGGGATAGCATCGAGCTGACGGTCGTACACCCCAATGGCCGCCGCGAGCGAGTTACGGTGGAGCTTGCGGAATCACCACCGCCGGGACCGTAGCACACGCGCGAGGCCAGAGGAACGGGGATTCCAATACAGGACCAGAGCACGAAGTGTCTCTGAGGCGAGTGCAAGGGGGTGATCGAGAGGGATCCTGGAGAACAACCGACACGGATAGGTTGCTGAGGAGGGCCCCATGAAGCGAAGACCCAGCTTTGGCCCAATGGGATGGGTAGTAGTGATCGCCTTCGGCGCCATCGCGGTCTCGTTCGCCTACCTCGTGCTGCTGGTTCTCTCGCGGGGTTTGTAGTGAGGGCTGAGGCACGACGCAGGTTGCAGGAGGCAGGCTATGGCGATACAACCGAGCGACCCGCGGTTGCGGCGGTTGCGCGGTTACTTCAATCAGCCCGCTGCCGGCTGCGGTGTGCTGTACATGGTGCTGGAGTTCATGCTGTTAGCCTCTCTGTGCTGGCTCGCTTTCACCGTGGCGGCACTGTGATACTCCGGCGGATCTATGGCCGCTGCCCTGTTCAGGGGTGTTCTCGAGCGAGCCCCTGCGGCAACGAGTGATCATAGGGGCGTAGGTCCAGTCGGCGGATGCTTGGCCATACAACACAGGGCGAAGTCAAGATTGGCATAGTAGCTCTACTCCTCCCACTTCTGGCGACTGTCTGGCGGTTATGTCAGCACCTGGAGCGCGACAACAACTGTAGCGACGTTGCACGCAACGTCTGCGCAACGTCTCCGGCAACCCTACCCCCGCCAACGGCACCTTTCGAGTGGCCCCAGACGGCGAGGGTGTGCGAGAGGTCGAGGAGACATTGCTTGCTACGTCTCTACGGGTGTACGGTGCGCTGAGAGCGACTTTGAAATTCCCCTGGATAACAACACGGGACAAACGACATAGATTACACTGTACGTACGCCTTGCACCGTCCGCGCCTGCCAGCGCAGCAAGGAGAACCACCAGGAAGCTGGAAGTCTGGTTAGTAGCAGCAATATGATCGGGTGCATGACATGAAGCTGACCGAAGACTTTGCCCCTGTGCAGGAAGCAGAGAGGGCGGCGCCTGATGCGAACGTGGGTACCGTCTCGCAGCAAGGGAACGACGCGTGCACGGATGCACCCTGCGTAATAGATGCTCGGGGGCTGCGCAAGGACTTCGGCACTCACGCAGTACTGACTGACCTGTCGCTCCAGGTTCGTGCCGGCGAGATATTTGGCCTGATTGGTCCGAGTGGATCGGGCAAGTCCACGACCATCCATCTGCTATACGGCCATCTGCGTCCTAGCGGAGGCACCGCCTGTGTGTTTGGAGAGCGGCCCGTCCACTTCAGCGCCAGGACACGGGCCCGCATCGGTTATATGCCGCAAGGTTTCATCCTGTACCCTGACCTCACGGTAAAGCAGAACGTTGACGCCGCGGCCGGTCTCTACGGCCTCTCGGAGTGGCACAACCGTCGCAGCATACGCGCGGTGCTGGAACTCGTCGAGCTGTGGGAGGCGCGCGGAAAGACGGTCCGCTCGATCTCAGGGGGAATGCAGCGGCGGCTCGCACTGGCCGCCGCCCTCGTCCATGACCCGGACCTGCTGTTCGCCGATGAACCGACCGCGAACCTGGACCCAATCCTCCGCATGAGGTTGTGGAAGCACTTCCGCGGGATGAGCGAGCGCGGCAAGACCCTGCTGGTGACGACGCAGTACATAGACGAGGCGGAGCACTGCGACCGGGTAGGCGTGATGTACGGCGGCGCTCTCATAGCGGAGGGGCGGCCGGAGGAACTGCGACATCGCGCATTCGGTGGCGATGTGGTAGATATAACATTCGAGCGTCCTTCAGAGAGTTATCTGCAGGTCGTGTCCTCGGTGGCAGGGGTGCGGGAGGCTCAGTCGCCCCCGGACGAATCGCTGCGCCTGACAGTGGAGGACGCTGAGCGTGTGATCCCCGGCCTGCTGGCCCAGTTGAGCACGTCCGGCGCGAAGGTGCGCTCCGTGGCACAGTACCGGCCCACCTTCGACGAGGTATTCATCCGCCTCATCGAGCAGCACAGCGGGTCGCGTCCTCCTGCTGGAGGACTGACCACGAGCGCCTCGGCGCAAGAAGAGGCTGATTGAGGTGATGCGCGCGATCACGCGGGTTGTTTCTGTGAGTCTCAAGGAGACGCGCGAGCTGCTGCACCGGCCGCTACTCGCGCTGACTCTGATCCTCGGCCCGCTTGCCATACTGGTCTCATTCGGCGTCGGCTCGGACGCTACGTTCTACCCGCCGATCGCCATAGTGGTTGTACCTCCGGGGCAGGAGAAGCCCCGGCTGCTTCAGGAATACCAGCGCGAGTTCGAGGAGTCTCTGACCGTAACCGAGTACACCTCTGACCTAGAGTACGCGCGTCGGCAGCTGCGGCGCAACCGAGTGGATGTAGTGATAGTCCTGCCTCCTGCGCCGTACGAGACGATAGCGGGCGGGGAGCAGGCGCGCATACAGGTGCTCTACAACGAGATTGACCCAGCGCGACGCTGGCTGGTACCGGACTTCGTCCGCTCGATGGCGAGCGGCATCAACCGAGAGATCTTCCTCCAGGGAGCGCGAGAGCAGCAGCAGGAACTCGATGACTCAGCGAACGAGTTGGATCTGGCCGTACGTGTCCTCGACAGAACTATCGCCGCTGTGCAGCGAGGAAACCGTGAGGAGGCTCTCGAGCAGCTGCACTTGGCCCAGGCAACGGTGGACCGGCTAGAGCAGATACTGGTGCGACTCGGACCGGAGGCGACTGCCCTGTCGTTGCCGGTCGAGCGCGCGCGCGCACGACTTGAAATGGCCGAGGAGCGACTGGCCCAGGCTGAGAGCGTGCTCGCGACGCCTAACCCGCGCCCTTTGAGCGACCAGCTCGGACTCACGCAGACGCGCAGCGACCTCGCGCGGCTTCAGGCAGCGCTGGACAGATTGGGGTCTGTCCCTCCCGAAGTGGCGATCTCCCCACTGGCGGTGGACCCCGAGTACACCGCTCCGCTCCAGCCGGGCATAATCACGTTCTTTGCTCCCACCGCCTTGGCACTGCTTATCCAGCACATGGCTGTCAGTCTGGGAGCGCTGGCGCTGGTGCGAGAACGCCTGGCGCAGACGTTCGACCTGTATATGGTTGCACCCATCTCAAACCTCCAGTTGCTGCTCGGCAAGTACGTCGCATACTTGTTTTTCATCCTAACGCTCACCGTGGTGCTGGTGATGATACTGCTTGGGGGGTTCGATGTACCCCTCTTCGGCAGTCCCTGGCGCATGGTGCTGGTGCTGCTCCTGCTCACGATTACGTCCGTTGGGCTCGGCTTCGCCTTCTCGCTGGTGGCTACCTCGGAGCGACAGGCCGTGCAGTTCTCAATGCTCTCTCTGCTGGGAATGGTGTTCTTTAGTGGGATAGCCTTGCCCCTCGATGCCCTGCGCCTGCCCGCGCTCATCTTCTCCTATGCGCTGCCTGCGACGTACGGCGCAGACCTGCTGCAGGACGTGATGCTGCGCGGTCTCCACGGTAAAGATCTCTTCCTCATCGTTCTGGGCGGCCTGGCGGTGGGTTTCTTTCTTGCCTGCCTTGGCTTACTCCACTGGCGCACCAGGCCCGCCTGAGATGGCGGGGAGTGCGAAGGACAATGCCGATCGCCGCACGAGGTGATGGTGCTGGGCTCTAGCGCGGACACCTGCGACCGAATCAGATGGTTCACGCTCTTCACTGACCTTCCCATTGTCATTCCTCGACTACCGGCACTTTGTTCACTGAGGTGAGTGATGGAGGTATAAGGGTGGCAGGAGGAAGAGAAGATGACGAAGCGACTGCCCGTGACACCCGCCCCTGGTCGTTTGGAGGAGTAGAGCAAGCAGTTTGATGAGTTGTTCTCTTTGCGCAACCAGCGGCACGCATACCGGCGCTACGTGGAAGGCTTACTGTTGCCTGCCGAGCGCAACAAGACGGTTACAGGGCTGGCTAACACCGAGCCGGTCACAGGAGCCCAGCACGCACGCGCCCAGGGGTTGCAGTGGTTCCTGTCGGAGTCGACGTGGGACCCCGAT
>JADDPP010000008.1 GCA_016781845.1 Rubrobacter sp. | reverse complement strand
ACGAACTGGACGCCGGCGGGGTATATGTCCCATAATGGGCGCCGCAACCCCCGTTTGGAATGTCCGATAACGTAGGAGGCCCGGGGACCGGGAGGAGGTCGAGCAACCGCTTGGAGCAAGCGACCGAGCAGGACCGCCAGCGGCGGCGCCTCGCGATGCCCTACGAAGTGAATCGCATCCTCGCCGGCTCCCGCGACCTGGAGGAAGCGGCTCCGCGGATACTGCGCGCCCTCGGGGAGGGGTTGGACTGGGGCTACGCCGGGCTGTGGACGGTGGACCGGCGCGAGGGCGTGCTGCGCTGCGCCCGGACCTGGCACGCCCCCTCGGCCGGCTGCCCCGAGTTCGAGGCCATCAGCCGGCGTATCACCTTCGCCGCGGGCGTCGGCTTGCCCGGCCGGGTGTGGGCGAGCGGTGAGCCCGACTGGATAGCCGACGTCTCCAGGGACGCCAACTTCCCGAGGATGATGGTCGCCGCGTCGGAGGGGCTGCGCTCGGCGGCCGCCTTCCCGATCGTGCTGGGCGGCCGCGTCCTCGGCGTGTTCGAGCTCCTCGCCCGCCAACTGCGGGAGGCCGACCCGGAGATCCTTGAGATGATGGCGTCCCTCGGCGGACAGCTCGGGCAGCTCCTGGAGCGGGAGCGGTCGCGGGAGGCAGTGGAAGAGTCCGAGGCGCGCAAGGCGGCGATGCTGGAGACGGCGCTCGACGCGATCGTGACGATGAACCACGATGGCCGGGTCGTCGAGTGGAACCCGGCGGCGGAGAGGACTTTCGGCTACGCGCGCGAGCAGGCCGTGGGGCGCGAGATGGCCGAGCTGATAATCCCCCTACCCTTGCGGGAGCGCCACCGGCGAGGCCTAGCCAGGTACCTCGCGACGGGCGAGGGAGCGGTCATAGGTAGGCGTATCGAGATCACGGCGATGCGCTCCGATGGCTCGGAGTTCCCCGTCGAGCTGGCGATCACACGGGTCCCCCTCGGTGGGCCGGGCCTGTTCACCGGCTACATCCGCGACATCACGGAGCGCAAGCATGCGCAGGAGGACCTGGACTTCCAGAGGAGCATCCTGGAGGCCCAGGGCGAGGCGTCGATAGACGGCATCCTTCTGGTCTCCCGGGGCAGGGACATCTTCCGGTTCAACCGCCGATACGTCCAACTGTGGCGGATACCGGATGATATCGCCGCCAGCGGGTCCTGCGACCTCGTGATGGAGTACGTCCTGGCGCAGCTGGCGGACCGCGGGGCGTTCCTCGGCCTGGTCCACTACCTGCACGAGCATCCCGAGGAGGATAGCCACGACGAGGTGCTGCTACGGGACGGTAGGATATTCGAACGCTATAGCGCGCCCGTGAAGGGTCGGGAGGGCGCGCGCTACGGCAGGGTGTGGCACTTCCGCGACATTACCGAGCGCAAGCGGGCGGAGGAGGGGCTCAGGAGGAGCGAGGCGAGCCTCGCCGAGGCGCAGCGGATTGCCCACCTGGGCAACTGGGAGTGGAACCTGGATTCCGGTGAGGTGCGCTGGTCGGACGAGGCGTACCGCATCTACGGCTTCGAGCCCGGAGAGATTGACCCGACGTACGAGACCTTCTGGAATCTGGTGCATCCAGAGGACAGGGAGTACGTCAGGGAGGCGATACACGCCGCCCTACACCACGGCCAGCCGTACGACTTCGAGCACCGCATCGTCCGGCCGGATGGCGAGACGCGCACCGTGAGCAGGCAGGGAGAGGTCGCCCGCGATGCTACTGAAAGGCCGGTGAGGGTGGTAGGGACGGTGCTGGATATCACGGAGCGGAGGCGGGCGCAGGAGGAGGTCGAGCGCGCCCTCGAGCTGCGTAACCGGTTCCTCTCGATAGCCTCTCACGAGCTCAGGACGCCCGTGACGATGATCAAGGGGTACGCGCAGGTGCTGCGGCGGCGCGCGGAACAGGGAGGAGACACCGGCCTGCTCAGGCCGCTGGAGGTGGTAAACCGGCAGGTAGACCGCATGGCGGCTTTGATAGACGACCTGCTGGAGGTCTCCCGCATCGAGAGTGGCCGGCTGGAGTTCGAGCAGGCGCCGTTCGACCTGGGCGATGCACTGCGGGAGGTGGTCGACGAGGTGGCGATGGCGACGCCCGGCTTCGCGTTGCGCGTCGACGAACGGGTGAAGGATCTGTGGGTGCGAGGGGATTGGGTGCGGATCCAGCGCGTGGTGACGAACCTGCTGACGAACGCCGTCAAGTATTCAGGCGAGCGCAAAGAGGTGGATATCGCTCTCGGGCGGGAGGGAGACCGGGCGGTAGTATCGGTGACCGATTACGGCATCGGCATACCCAGGGAGCAGCAGCACCAGGTCTTCGAGCTGTACTTCCGCGCCTCGAACGTTTCGTCGGGGCACTACGGAGGGCTCGGGCTGGGGCTATACATCAGCAAGACGATCGTCGAGCGGCACGGGGGCGAGATGTGGGTGGAGTCGCGGGAGACCGGGGGTAGTATCTTCCGCTTCTCGCTGCCCCTACTCTACGAGGGGGCGGACACGGCACGGGATGGGGCGGTATGAGGCGATCCGGGGACGCGGCCCTGTCGGCGGCCGGGGTCGAGGCGGTGGAGGGGTACGACCGGTACCTCAGGGAGAGGCACGATCTGTCGGAGCCGACGCTGCGCAACTACCTCTCTGATCTGAGGTTGTTCGCTGCCTGGTGCGAGCGCTCCTGGTCGGAAGGCAGGGAAGAAGAGCACGACTTCGACCCCGCCATGGTCACCACCCCCACGCTCACCGAGTACCGCTCACGCCTCAGGACCGTCCTCGGCCTCAAGCCCGCCACGATCAACCGCCACCTGGCGTCTCTGAAGCGCTACTTCGGCTGGGCGGTAGAAGAAGGGATCGTCGCGCGCGACCCGGCGAAGGCCGTCAAGCTCGTGCCCAGCGTCCCTAAGCCTCCGCGCCACCTCGACGACCGAGAGGAGGCGGCCCTGGTCGCGGCCGTCGCGAAATACGGCACCCCGCGGGATCGTGCCTTGATAATCACGGCTCTGCACACGGGCCTGAGGGCCGAGGAGCTGTGTGGGCTCCGGCCCGAGCACGTCGCGATCGCCAGGAGGAGCGGGCACATCAAGGTGTGGGGCAAGCGAGGCAAGTACCGGGAGGTGCCGCTCAATAGCACGGCGCGCGAGGCGCTCTCGTCGTATATCGAGGAGTCCCTGCCGGCGGGTGCGCGGTGTCTATTCCCGTCGAAGAAGGGACTGGGCGACTCCGACGGGGCGAGAGGGCTCGCGCCCATTACGCCGCGGGCGCTGAGGTATATAGTCGCCAGGTACGCGCGCCTGGCCGGTGTGGAGGACGTAAGCCCCCACGACCTGCGGCACCGCTTCGGCTACAGGATGGCGAAGAGCGTCCCGCTGCACCGGCTGGCCCAGCTGATGGGGCACGACTCGCTGGACACGACGATGCTCTACGTGCGCGGCACGAAGGCCGACCTCCAGGCGGCCGTCGAGGGGATAGCGTGGGCGTAGACGCCCTCATACACGGCGGTATGGAATGACGGACGCTCACTACCCCGAGGATCCACCCTCCGCGGGTGAATACGCGGTGCCCGCGACGGGCGGTGCGCTCTCGGCGGGGGGACGGGGCGCGCCACCCAGGTGGGAGCTGCGGGGTGTGGTCGAGCGCATCACGTACCACACAACGCCGAGAGCGGCTACACCGTCGCCCGCCTGTCTCCGGAGCGGCAGGGTGCGGACGGGGGCCAGACCGAGGCGGCGCGGGGCGAGGACCGCCTCGTCACGGTCGTCGGCACTCTCGCCGACCTCACGCCGGGAGAGGCCATCGTCGCCCAGGGCTGGTGGCGCAACGACCACCGCCACGGCTGGCAGTTCCAGGTGCTCGACTACCGCACCACACTGCCCGCTACCACCCAAGGCATGCGCCGGTACCTGGGCAGCGGGCTGGTGCGGGGCGTGGGCCCGAGGATGGCCGAGAGGATAGTCGACGCGTTCGGCGACGCCACCTTCGAGGTGATCGATGCTACCCCCGAACGTCTGACGGAGGTGCCGGGTATCGGCAGGGTGCGCTCCGAGCGCATCGCGGCCACCTGGGAGGAGCAGCGGCACATCCGGGAGGTGATGGCGGCGCTCTCCGGCTACGGCGTCTCCACGTCGCTGGCGGTGCGCATCTACAAGCGCTTCGGCGACGACAGCGGCCGCGTCGTGGCCGAGGAGCCGTACAGGCTGGCGCGGGAGGTGTGGGGCATCGGCTTCAGGACCGCGGACAAGATAGCGCGGGAGGTGGGCATCGCCCCGGACGCGTCCGAGCGCCTCGAGGCGGGCGTGCTGCACGCGTTCGGCGAGGCGGGCGACCGAGGACACACGCTGCTGCCGGAGGGCGAGCTGGTCGCCGTCGCGGCCGGGCTGCTCGGCGTCGAGCGGGATCGCCTGGGACCCGCCATCTCCTCCCTAATAGGCCGTTATGCTAGTTGAAAGCCAGCGGCTTGATGTGCAGGGAGTCTGGCTCGCCGAGCAGTCGGTTGAGGTAGATACACAGGGTGTGAGCGGCGAGCTTACTGTGGAGCCTGGTGCATAGTCCCAGGAAGGTGTGGGCCCGGTTCCTCTCGATACCGAACTGCCCGGCCAGTTGGCTGTTCACCGTCTCGATGATCTGCCTGGCGCCGTTGATGAGGCGGCGCACCTCGCGGTTCTCGACCGAGAGCGTCTGCTTCACCGCCCGGCCGATGTAGCCCTTGTCGCCGTAGACGTCCAGGTCGGTGTGCTCCGAGAGCAGTTCGTAGCCCGCCTCCAGCTCCGTGACGTGGGCGGGCGCGAGCACGAAGTCGAGGATGGCGCCCCCGAGGGTGACGAGCAGGTGCAGCTTGTAGCCGTAGATCGTCTGCTTCTTCGACGGCACCTTGCCGAAGCTCGCGCCCTGCGCGGCCCAATCCCGGGAGGCGGAGGGTACCAGATGGAAGCCCACGACCGGCACGGGCAGGGAGTCTATCGCGCAGTGGCGATCCCCGGCCAGGTCCAGCAGCGCGAGCACGGCGCGGCGCACCAGGTTGAAAGCTCGCGCCAGGTGCCTCCTGCGCCTGTTGTATCGGCTCTGGCTCGGGACGACCGGGAACAGATCCCGGCGCTCGCGGAAGTTGGCCAAGAGCTCCGTCTCCAGATCCCAGCCGCGGCACTCGCCGATCACCGTCATCGCGATCAGCTCCGAGTCGCTGCAGCCGGGTTCGGGGCCGGGCCGCCGAAATACCGGCTCCAACTCCTTCCAGACCTCATCCACGACCACGTACACCCATAGGCAGAAATCCTCGAACTCGGCTATCATTGGGGCGGTCCTCCGGCTGCGCTTGGCTGTCGTGAGCAAACACCCAAGTAGCACAGCCGGGGACCGCTCGTCAATCACTCTCAACTAGCATAACGGCCTACTTATGTTCATCCCCCCTCTGTCCGGAGGGCTGCGGAGAACGACCATCTGCACCTGCCCCGAGCACACTCCCACGTATCCTATTCGCGTAATAGCCCACGGCACTCGATAACCGACCGACAAGATCAGCCCTCACCCAAATCTATATACCTGATGTTTACCTGCGTGTTCACCGGATATTGACCTTGCCCACAGTACACTCCAGTGACGAATATTTCACTGGAGTGAGAGATGCCTGGACCGACGCGCATGGGTATAGATATCTGGTTGAGGCGGCTCGGCATCGCGGCGTTCGTCGCGGCGCTGCTGCTTGCGGTATGGTTCTCGACCGCATCGGCCCACGATGATCCCGATGGTAACCACCTCGATCCCGCCAGGAACGTAGCGCTCCCGTGCGAGTACCTGAGCACACCGAGCGTAGCCCCAAGGTCGGCCAGGAACATAGTACACCTCGCGAACATCTGTGGCATCGTCGGCACAGACATCGAGTTCCAGTCCCGCACTGACGCGGAAGGCGAGACACACGACTACGCGTTCGTCGGCACGATGGGAGCCGGCTTCCGCATCTTCGACGTCACTGACCCGGCACATCCGGTGCAGGCCGGCGGCTATATCGACAGCGGCTGGCAGAACGACATCCAGGTGCGCGGGGACGTTGCGGTTTCCACGTTCGATGGCGTGGTCGGCGAGGACTCCACCGCCTCAACCTGTTTGAAGACGAAGTACCCCAACGCCAGCGGCCAAGGCCTGGACATCTTCCATCTCCACTTCGATCCCAACACCGCCACCTTCGATGTGTCGCTCGCCACTTGCGTCGCCAACCCGCCCGGCGGCGCCCACAACGCGACTCTATCCCCGACAGGCGAGTGGCTGGCGATCTCCAACCCCTCCTCCGACTGGGCGGTTGATGTCGTGGACCTGCGACCGATGGCCCAGGACGGCGAGCCGGTCCACATCTACCGGCTGATCGATGAGAGCCGCAAGTCGCTCTCCGGTCGCTGCCCGACCACGGCGACGTACCAGTGCGTGGCGATGACCAGCGCGGACGGCTCGAGCGCGTCCGGCCTGTGGCGTCCGCACGACGTATCCTTCTCCGCCGACGGCAACACGATGTACGGCGCGGTCATCAACTCCACTTTCATCGTTGATGTGAGCCAGGTGCTCTCCGGAGTTGCACGCACGATCTCGGTCATCCCGAACGTGCAGGCCGGCGAGTCTGCGTCCAGCAGCGGGAGCATCCAGATATCGCACCAGTCGGACGTGACACCCGACGGCAAGATCCTCGTCGTCTCAGATGAGCGCGGTGGAGGAGTGAGCAACACGAACTGTAACACCTCCGCAGGCGAGAAGATAATCGGCGCGCTCCACTTCTACGCTCTGGGCGAGATCGAGGGGGTGGCGCAGTCCGCCGGGGCCACGCCTCAGACGCCGAGGAAGCTCGGCTACTATGTGAACCCACAGCCGCTGGTCGTGGCTGATCCCCTGCAGGAGATTATAGACACCCTGCCTCGCTCGGAGCGCGGCTGCACCAGCCACGTGTTCCGCATTGGCGGGAACGGCAGCTCCTCCCCCGGCGAGGCACAGGCTGGTTACGACGGCGTTTCGAGCCTCGGCAACAGGCAGCTCACCCTCGCCTGGTACGGCGCGGGCACGTGGACGGTCGACTTCTCCGCTGCGCCGAGCAACACGGACGGCACGAGTGAGGCTTCCGAAACGACCTGGGGTAACACGCTGGGATGGAACATCCAGCCGGGCGCGGACACCTGGTCCGCCAAGGAGTACAAGGGCCACATCTTCACCGGCGACATGATCCGCGGGTTCGATGTATTCAAGATCACGAAGTGCGAAGGACTGGGCTGCGTCAACATCCTCCCGACTAACACACCCGGCAAGGCGAGCGGCGGCGGGCAGGTCAGCGGGGAGCTCGCGGAGGTGACGATCCTGCGCGGTACGTCGGCCGGAGGCAAGGCCAGCTTCGGGTTTGGTGTCGAGTACATAGCGGGGGCGACGGCGCCGACCGGCGACCTGAGCTTCACCGACCACGGCCTGAAGAAGAGCGTTCAAGCGACTACCGTCGACAGCTTCGTCGTGACGGGCAACACAGCCACCTGGACGGGCAAGGCGACGGTGAACGGCACCCCGGGCGTGAGCTACTACGTGGAGGTGCAAGACTTCGGCGAGCCCGGCTCGGCGGATACCTTCCGGATCGTGCTTGCGGACGGCTACGGGGCGTCGGGGGTGCTGCTGAAGGGCAACATTCAGGTCCAGGAGAGCTCCGGGCCACTGGGCACATACATGCACAACGAGGCTGGGTTTATATCGTAACGGCAAGCAGCGCTGGCGTCGGATTCAGAGTTAGATCCCAAGGAGACGACTAAGTTGGACAAGCAGACCTACCGGCGGCCGAGGGGCAAGTTCCTGGAGCGCCTCACCATCCTGGCACTCATATTCTCGCTGGCCTTCTCCGCAGCAGCTGCACTCGTGCCACAGACGGCTCTTGGCGCCGGCAACATCGAGGAGATACACGATCACGCCGCCGATCAGGACTTCCGCACCGGCAGCGTGAAGCCGACGGCAGCGCAGCAGGACGCAGTCTCTCACATCGGCGCGACCGCCCGGTGGAACAAGTTCGGCACGCTGCACTCGCTGATCAAGTACGACGGCTACCTCGCCACCAACGTGAGCGGCAAGGACGCGGTTGAGGCGGCGCGCAACTGGCTCAGCACCAACAGCGACCTGTTCAAGCTCTCCGCGGAGGGCGTGAGCAACCTCCAGCTCGTGAACGATTCGCCGATTCGTGAGACGGAGGGCCACGCAGTCCTCTTCCGCCAGGAGTTCGGCGGACTCCCGGTCTACCAGGACGGAATGGTCAGCGTAGCCCTCACGGGAACCCCGAGCGCCGGCTGGAACGTCGTGTATGTCTCGTCCTCCATAACGGGTGACACCGCACTCGCCGCTCAGCCCACGCTCTCCGCTTCCGAGGCATGGCAGAAGGCCGCGACGAGCGTTGGGATCACGGGGGAGATCACCGACACGAGAGCCGACCTCGTCAAGGGCAGTCAGGACAAGCGGTCCGACTGGACGCTGATCAGCGTCGCCGGTCTCGCGGACGTCCAGAGGGCTCGCCTCTCCGCGCTCCCGACCCCCGAGAACGGCGTGCGCCCGGCTTACGAGACGGTAGTCCTCAAGACGGGCGGTGGCGAGGCGGAAGCGTTCACCGTGTTCGTTGATGCTGCGACCGGCGAGATCCTGATGCGCGTGAACCGCGTCCAGCAGCTCGCTAGCTACGCGACCGAGACCGAGGCGTTCACCGGCACCTACACTCCGACGGCCTGTGGCACCGACCATCCCTTCACCGTGGCCCCTGGCGCGAACTCAATCACCGTCCAGGCTTCCGCCACAGTCCTCTCCAACGACATCGTGCTGAAACTCTCCTACAACGGCTCGGTGGTGGCGAGCGCTGACGTGTTGACCAACCCGGAGGTCATCCGCTACGCCCCGCCGGGCGGCGTACCGGCGGGCGTCTACACGGTCTCCGTCTGCCCGTATACCGCGGAGAGCAACATCGCGCCATACTCGTACACCGGCACGTTCACCTCCAGCGAAGAACAGAACCCTGAGGTGCCGTACCCGCCCAAGTGGCAGTACTTCACGGCCAATCCGTCGCTGGACTACTCCAACAGCGACACCCGCATCGTTGCCTGCTGGGACGCCAT
>JADDPP010000499.1 GCA_016781845.1 Rubrobacter sp. | reverse complement strand
AAGGTTGATCCTGTGGCTCGTAGCCAGCGTGAGCAAACCAGCCTGCCGCGTCTTGGGGCGTGACGGCAGCTAACGCTTGGGCTATCGCCTCCACTAGCGCCTCGCGGGTACGCGCTCCCGCCTTACGCACGAGCTGCTTTATCTTGCCGAAAGCTTCCTCTATGGGGTTCAGATCCGGCGAGTAGGAAGGCAAGAACACAAGATCGGCGCCCGTGGCTTCGATGAGCTCCCTCACCCTGTCGGTCCTGTGCGCCCCGAGCCCATCGAGCACCACCACCTGCCCCTCCTCAAGGGACGGTGCCAGGAACCGCTCCACGTAAGCCTCGAAGGCTAAGGCGTCGGTGGCTCCCTCTATGGCCATCGACTCGCCCATGGCTCCTTCGAGGGTGATCGCGGCGATGAGGGTAGTGTTCTTGCCGCGGTTCCTCGGAACCTTGCCGTAAGCCCTCTGTCCTCTGGGCGCCCGTGCTCTCAGGCGCGTCATGGAGGTGTGAAACCCGCTCTCGTCCACGAACACCAACCGCCGAGCGTCGAAGTGGGAAGCCAGCCAGCGCCACAGGCCCCTCGCCTCCTCGTCGCGCTCTTGGGCTACCTTGGACTTTTTTTGATCGGCCAGCCTCCCCCGGGCAGGCGGGCGATGGCCCGCCCCACGGTGGAGGTGGAGACCGCCTCCCCGAGCTCTTCCTCGAACGCCTCGCGGTGCTCTTCGAGCGTGAGGTCGTGGTTGGCCTCCAACTGTTTGGGCAGCCACCGTTGGAGCATCGTACCCTTCCTGGCAGGCCTGCCGGGGATCGGCTTGGGCTCCACGTCTCCGCTCTCCCGACGCCTCTTGAGCCAACGCTTTATGGTCGGAACGGACACAGAGAAGGTCTTTGCGACCTCCTCCCTGGGTTTGCCGGCGTCGACGGAGGCCAGCACCCTCAATCTCAGATCCTTCGAATACGGCTTCATGCTCGGAGGCTAACACATGGATCAAGACTTACGGGTGTCGCTGTCAGGTCGTACCGCGGGCTCGCGCACCCGCTCCTTACCGGTCCAGAGCGCGTAGCCGCCCATCGCATACCCTAAGAAGAGCAGGTAGTACATCCAGGCGATGGGCGCCGCCGCCATCGTCCCGAACGGAGCGGGAGCGTCGGGCGGCACGATGAGCGCGCCGAGGAAGAGCGCGGGGACACTGATGATCTGCAACCACCCTGAAAGGCGGGGCAAAACGGCGGCGCGCACGGTCGCTATCCCGAACAGCGGGAAGGCCAGCACGACCGCGAAGCCGAGAGGACCCAAAGCTCCGGCTCCGTGGGCCAGCGGGCCGTCCCCGACCAGGGCTTGCGTGGCGGGGTCCCGGGCGAGCGCGACCGTCGCGTACGCCTCGTACAGCAGGAGGTAGAAGTGGTACGCCGCCGCGAACACGGTGGCGGCGAAGCCGATCAGGCCGAGCACCCCCGCCCTTTCCGCCTGGCGAGCGTAGAACCCCGTCAGGCCGAGCAGCGCGAACATCCACGAGACGAACAGGATGAGGTGCGCGGGTCCGTAGGCGGGCTGGAGCACGTCCGCCACTTGTTCGCTGGGCGGATGGAGGACGAACCCCAGTACCTGGAGCGGCAGGGCGATGAGCAGGGCCAACCCGCTCAGCCGAAAGAGCGTTGTGGACGACATCGTCTTTTCCTTTCGTTGTTCGGAGTAAAGGCACGTTCAGGATCTGCACATTCGGTGGTTACTCGATCACCCTTGCTATACCGTCTCCTTTCTGCCGCCTCCGCCGGTACCGCAACGTTCACGTAATGTGCGAAGGTTGATCCGCCGAAGCGGAAAACAACCCCGGTACGACAGGACCAAGCCCAGCGCGGTGATGGCGGCGATCACGAGGTTTTGGACGGTGGATGGGTTGAAAAGGAAGTGAAACAGCCACAACAGCGGCAACAGCCACAGCACCCACCACGCCCACCTCTCCCCTTTGCGGAAGTTCTTGAAGAGGATGACCAGGGCGAAGATGTCGAAGAAAACCCAGGTGATACCCCAGGCCCTAAGAACCCCGGGAACGTTACCGGCCGCAAAAGCGGGCTCGACCATTATCGAGAGAGGCGCGAAGGCAAGCGTCAGGCCAGCGACTAGGCCCAATACCGCGCTCGCCAAGAGGATTATCCAACCATACCTCTCGTAAGCCCTCCCGCCCCTGGTCGCAGCCATCATTCCGCACTTCCTTG
>JADDPP010000405.1 GCA_016781845.1 Rubrobacter sp. | reverse complement strand
GCTTGACAACGCCGCCAAAGGCTTAACTTGTGACCTATGACCTAAGGGAGCAGCAGAGCTGCAGGTTGAACCATCGGCAGGCAGCGTGACCGAGGTGCGAATCCGGCCCGTTCGCAATTCTCGCGCATCGCGGATCATCCTCGGGATTGGCAAGAGCGATGGCACCTTCGATGTGTGGGCTGGGCAGAACTTCGGACTGGAGGAGCTCCCATACCCGCAGGAATCCATTGCCGATTACTGCCAAGCGATCGCTTCCGGTGGGCTGACGGAGGAGCTACGCCTCCTGAGGGACCGGGTCGTGGGCAGTAGGGGATGGCTAAGATTACCTAATGGGAGAGTTGTACGTAGCGACAGGGGTTTCTTTTGGGATGAAATCCGGAGGCTAACCTTAGGACGATTCCTAGGAGGCGAGTCGCGTCGGTTGATCCAGTATCCGCCCTACGATGAAGTGAGGCCGGACGGTCATGCTGCGGCCCGTGAGGTTACTGGTACCTGAGGGGTAGGAGTGCTCGTAAAGTAGAGAGCTGACCGAGGCGGTACTGGACCCGCTGCACACGGGGGCACGCCTCGCGCTCGAGGACTTTTCGCGTTGGTAGGAGGCCGCTGTCGCGCTACAAGGCGAGCACGGGGATACTGCTCGACTACGCGCTCGACCGGCTCGGGAGCGTGACGGGGCTGACACTGCCTCGGGCACGCTGGCGGCCACCTACGGATACCGGCCGTACGGCGAGGATAACGGCGCGACCGGGACCGCGGTCTACAACCCGTACAGGTACACGAGCACGTACCAGGACGTGGCTACGGGTCTGTACCAGATGGGGGCCAGGTATTACGACGCGAAGTCTAACGTGGGGTCCAGGCCGTACGTGTGAGCTATGCCGCCGCATACGCCCAGCAACCGGCGGTCGTGCCGGGCTCGCTTTAGCTGCCGCAAAGTCTCCTACCTCCTGCTCGTACGGCTTGCGCAACCCTCTCTTTCGAGGGGTTCGAAGATAATAAGCACTGCTTCGAGGGCTGACACAGCACGAGGCGGACCAGCGTCCCGGCGCTGGACAGCGGCGGATGCTTGCTCAGCGACCAGCCGTCGTCTCGGTCGCGCGCATCGCCGCGGAAGGTTCGGGAGCCCCGAAGCGGTCGGGATGCAGTATGCGTGCGGTGAGCTCGACGCCGTCAATGAGCCGCGGGCCGGGCCTGCTGAAGTAAGAGTTGCTGTCAACGGCCCATACTTCTCCCTCTCGCACCGCCGGCAGGTCCTCCCACCCTGGCAGGCGCCGCAGCAAACGCAGCTCTTCCAGCGAGCGGTGGGGGCCGAAGCCGCAGGGCATGAGCAGGAGCACGTTGGGAGCGGCTTCCACGACCTGGTTCCACTCAAGTCGCCGCGAGTGCGCCCCCTTGCGGCTCAGCATCTCGACGCCCCCTGCAATTTCCACCATCTCCGGCACCCAGTGCCCGGCATTGTAGAGCGGATCGAGCCACTCCAGGCATACCACCTTCCTGGGGGGCAGGCCGGCGGTTCCCCTGCGGACGCTCGCCAGCCGCACCCGCAGCTCTCGGGTGACCTCTACGCCACTCTCTGAGACGCCTGCGGCAGCCGCGACCCGCTGAATGTCGCTGAGCACTTCCTCAACGGAGCCCGCGTCCAGCGAGAGCACCGTTGGACAGGTCGAAAGGGATGACTTGACCGCGCGAACCGAGACGGCGCACACGTCGCACAGGCCCTGAGTAAGCACGAGGTCCGGACGTAGCTCTCCAAGGACCTCCGCATCCACGTGGTAAAGCTCCCGCCCTTCAGCCAGGGTCTGAGTCACGATCTGATCTATCTCGGCGCTCGAGAGTGAATGGGAGTCGAAGGGCGAGCGGGTTACTTTTCGCTTGGTGCGGGCGGCCAGTGGATAATCGCACTCGTGCGAGACTCCATACAGCTGCTCGCCGAGCCCGAGCAGGTACACCATCTCCGTCGCGCCCGGAAGCATAGAGACTATACGCATGTTCCCCGTACCCTAACCAGCTACTCGAAGGTCTCTCGACTCTCTGGTGCCAGTGTACACCACAGGGAAGTTACCGGAACTCCTCGCGGCGAAGGGTGACCTCGTGCAGCCATGCCTCGTCTATCTCGACTCCAGTCCCAGGAGAGGCAGGCACGGGAATACTGCCGTTGGGGCTTAGCTCAAAGTTGGGGAGGGCGATGTCGCGCTTGAAGTAGCGGGAGCTTGCTGCTACGTCGCCGGGCAGGGTGAAGCCCGGCAGGCTGGCGAGGGCCACGTTATGCGCCCGGCCAATGTTCGTTTCCAGCATGCCGCCGCACCAGACTGGAACACCCCGCTCCACACAGAGATCGTGCGTCCTGACGCTCTGGGTCAGGCCGCCGAGCCGACCAAACTTGATGTTGATGATCCTGCAGCTTCCGAGCTCGATGGCCTTGCGGGCGTCGCCGGGGGTGTGGATGCTCTCGTCGAGGCAGATTGGCGTCCGTAGCTTCGGGGCGAGAGCGGCATGGTCCACGATGTCATCGTGCTCGAGGGGTTGTTCAATCATCGTCAGCTCGTACTCGTCAAGTGCCGCCAAATGTCCGGCATCGCGCAGGGAGTAGGCCGAGTTCGCATCCACCATGAGGGCTGTGTCCGGGAAGTGGCGCCGGACCTCCCGGACGTACTCGATGTCCGCGCCGGGCTTGATCTTGAGCTTGGCGCGCTTGTATCCCGCCCTCATCTCGCGCTCCACTGTGGAGACCAGCTCCGCGGGCGAGGGCTGGATGCCTATGCTCACCCCCGACTCGATCTGCGTGCGAGTGCCTCCCAGAAAACGGGAGAGGCTTACGTCTTGTGAGCGCGCAAGGGCATCGAGGAACGCCGCCTCCAGCGCAGCGCGCGCCATGTTGTTGCCACGTACGCGGGAGACGAGGTCGAGAAGCTCGTGCGGAGACTCCAGACGCTGGCCGAGCACCTGTGGCAGCATGAACTCCGAGAGTATGTGCCAAGCTGTGCCGGTCGTCTCCTCCGAGTACCACGGCCCGGACATCGCGACGCACTCGCCCCATCCGGTCACACCCTCGCAGTCCAACCGGAGGATGAGGCAGTGCTTGACGCGCTCAGCGCCGAAGCTGGTCTCGAAGGGGCGCAGGAGCGGCAGACCTATGGCCCGCAGCTCCGCGCGCTCAGCCCGCACCGCCTCTACATCTCCAGGTCTATGGAGTTGTCACCGACCTGGAGCAAGCGGAGCTGTGGGTCTGGCAGCGATGTGAGCGCACTGGCGAGTGCCTGCGGCTCCTCCTGCGTGCGAACCGAGAAATATAGCGTACCGTCGGAGACGTAGCGACTCTCAATATCCTGGATGCTCGGCAGACTCTCGACCGCCTTGCGGGCGCGCATCATCGCCGAGACGCCGGTGACCCCTTTGATAGAGACCTGAGTTGTGGACCCGGTTGCGGGACCTGCTGAGGCGGCTGCGCCTACCTGCACGGTCTTGTCGTCCGTATCTGCGGCGTTCGGGTTCTGCCACCCGTCAACTGCGCGGCCTCGGCGCTGGGCCAGGTACGGCAGATCGCGCCCCTCTGAATGAACTGGCAGGACGCCCGGGGTGTCACGGAACGGGGTGGCCTGGTCACCGCCGGCGCCCGCATCGGCAAGCGAGCCCATTATCTGCTGCACTCGCTCGAGCTGGGAACGAGCGGAATCCGCCCGTCGCGACTGCATCTCGAGCTCCCCACGGTAGTCTTCCAGCACGGACCGCAGTTGGCCCTGCATACCCCGCAGACGCTCGTCCTGGTTCGCGCACTGCGACCGCAACTGCTCTATCTCAGCTTGGAGCCTCGTGCGCTCGGCCTCGTGCTCCGACCGCAGGCGCGCCATCTCTCCCTCGGCAGCCTGGCGGAGCTGCTCGATGCTGCTCTGCAGCGAGCCGATGACGTTGTTCAGGTCCAGCCCGACGCGCTCGAACCCGACATTAGCGGCCGGTTGCGATTGGTTGTCGCCCGCTCTCACAACTATCTCGCGCGGGGTGTCGTCGTCTTGCAAGATGCTCCTCCTTCAATGGATGAGGGCTAAAGTCTCTGAGTTCAAGGCGGATTACTGTGCGTAGTTTACTTGCTGACTGGCCCTCTCGCACGTGCGAACGTCGCTGGCTCGGTCAGAGCCCACTCGTGAGATACCCAACCTGGTGGCAGGTCTCTGCCCCGTCGTGCTATCCAACGGCCTGTACCGGCAGGCGCTGTAGCACGAACAGGAGCACGAGCAGGATGACGAGAACCGCGACTATCGCGAGATACGGCCTCCGGTCGCGGCGGACACCTGGAGAGAACGCTTCGCCCCCTGGCCCCGCGTCCGCTGGTGCGTGTCCTGGTGTTGCGCCGAACTCTTCCGCCAGTCCCGTGCTGACGAGTCGAGAGCGAATCCTGAGTGCGAGGCGTTCCACCTCCGAGTCCGTTTCGGGGTGCCCAACGTACTCCAGCCGGTCCGTGGAGGCCTGACGGGCCTGCGCCAGCGCCTCGCGGGGTACGCTCACCATCAATACGGGGGGTTTGGTCTGCTCGAGGTTGTCAATGGCCTCGAACACCTGCAGACTACCGCCACGCGGTAGCTCGTCGTCGAGCACGACCGCGCCGAACTGCGTGTTCCGCAGCTGTGTTGCCGCGTCCTCCGGGTCGGACGCCACTTCAACCGCGACGCCGAGCGCTTCGAGCGCCCGTGCCAGCCGCTCGGCTACTTCCTCCGACCCGTAAACCACGAGTGCCCTGAAGCCCACCACGAGCGCCTCCTCCTGCCGTGGGGAGGGAAGCCACGGCGTCTTACGTAATTACTATACTACGCCGTATGACCTTATACATACTGGCACAGAATGTTATGAGATGGGCAGGGGCGTCATCGCGTGGTTGGGCGAACGGCATGAACCGGCGGTCTTACCGCAGGTAGAAGACTTTGAAGCACTCGGCGTACTGCATCTCCTTGCCCTCGGCTGTCTGGGCGGCACGCTCGCGGACCCACTTCTGCACATCCGGGCCAGTCACCTGGCTGGCGTGCTTGTACAGAGCGGCGATCTTCTTCTCAATACTGTCCGTGATGTCTATCCAGCAGTCGGGCGTCTCCGTGCCCGTAACGTACACCTCGCGAACCTTGTGAGGCTCGTAGCCCTCTGTGATGAGCTCGGGGAACGTCATTCGGTCGCGGGCCGTCGGGTACACGGCCGCCAGGGTCGCGTCGCCCGTGGCGAGATGATCCGGGTGATTGATGTAGCCGCTTATGGTGAAGCTGCGCTCCGAGGTCATGCTGATGAGCCGGTCGGGCTTGTATTTGCGAATGGCACGCGCGATGTCGCGCCTCAGCTCCAGGGTGTGTTGCAGATAGCCGTCAGGGTGGTTGAGGAACTCCACCTCCTTGACGCCGAGCTCGTGGGCGGCGGCAAGCTGCTCCTCGCGTCGGGTCTGAATGAGCTGTTCGTAGCTCACGTTCGGGTCGCTGGAACCCTTGCTGCCGTCGGTCGTCACTACGTAGTACATCTCGATGCCTTCAGCTACCCACTTCGCAACGGTCCCCGCGCAGCCGAACTCCGCGTCGTCCGGGTGGGCGAACACGACCATACCGCGCTTTATCTCGGGCTGCTGGTCTTCCTGGCTCATCTATACTCCTACAGGTTGGTTATCAGCATTTATTGGCAAGTGCTGGGCTTGACTCTGCCAGACAGGCGAAAATGGGTGCCTGCCGGACAGCCCTACGATTATACCGGGGAAGATACACGGGACGGGCAACAAGGCAGTGCGACTTGCGAGTTCAGTTCGTCACGTCCACTCGCAGGTCGCACTCCTCAGGGTACAAGTCTCTCTACTTAGGCTGGCACCGCCTGGGGCTCTCCGAGGGCCGTTGCGAACACCTCATCCACGTTCTCGGCGAACACAAACGTCATCTCACCCCGTAGTTCGTCGCGCAGGTCCTCCAGGTCGCGCTCGTTGCGCCGTGGGAGGATAACGGTACGCAGCCCCGCTCGGTGCGCCGCGAGCACCTTCTCCTTGATGCCACCCACTGGCAGCACCTTGCCGCGCAGCGTTATCTCACCCGTCATCGCAACGTCCGAGCGCACCGGCCGTCCTGTCGCGACAGAAGCGAGCGCGGAAGCCATCGTGACACCCGCGGACGGCCCGTCCTTTGGCACAGCGCCGCCGGGCACGTGGATGTGCACCGCCTGGTTGTCGAAGGTGGAGGGATCCAGTCCGAGCGAGCGCCAGCTGGAGCGCACATAGGTGAGCGCTGCCTGCGCGGACTCGCGCATCACATCGCCGAGCTGGCCGGTCAGTATGAGCCGTTCCTCGTTGGACGGGGTCAACGACGCCTCGACGTACACTATGTCGCCGCCTACCGGAGTCCAAACAAGGCCGGTGGCGATGCCGGGCCGGTCAATGCGCTCCACTGCCTCCACCTCGAAGTACGGCCGGCGCAGGTACTCGGAGACGTTCTCCTCCGTAACCTCGAACGGCCCCTGCTCTCCCTCGGCGTACCGGCGCGCTACCTTGCGCAGCACAGAGCCTATCGTCCGCTCCAGGTTGCGGACACCCGCCTCACGGGTGTAGCCGCGGATGATTCCCTTCAGCGCGTCATCGGTGATGTGGACCTCCTCCGCCTGCAGCCCGTTCGCGCGAAGCTGCCTCGGAATGAGGTATTGCTCGGCTATTCGGAGCTTCTCCTCCTCGGTGTAGCCCGAAAGCTCGAGTATCTCCATACGGTCACGCAGGGGCGCGGGGATGGTATCGAGAGTGTTTGCCGTGGCGATGAACATCACGCGCGAGAGGTCGAACGGCACATCGAGGTAGTTGTCGCGGAAGGTATAGTTCTGCTCCGGGTCGAGCACTTCCAAAAGCGCTGCTGCCGGGTCGCCCTGATAGCCCACCGACAGCTTGTCTACCTCATCTAGCATGAACACGGGGTCGGCCGACTCCGCGCGCATGATGCCCTGGATAATGCGTCCCGGCATCGCGCCGATATACGTGCGCCTGTGCCCCCGCACCTCCGCCTCGTCCCGCACGCCGCCCAGGCTCATTCGCACGAACTTGCGGCCAAGAGAACGCGCGATGCTCTGTCCTAGCGATGTCTTGCCGACGCCGGGTGGGCCGACGAAACAGAGAATCGGCTCGCGCATCTCGGCACGGTCGGCGTCCGGCATGCGCTGTGCCTTGAGCTTACGAACGGAGAGGTACTCGAGGATGCGGTCCTTGATGCGCTCGAGGTCGTAGTGGTCCTCATCCAGCACCTCGCGAGCGCGTGGCACGTTTATCTCGCTCTCTGTGTACACGCCCCACGGCAGCCCAAGCATCATCTCGATGTATGTGCGGATGATGGAGTGCTCGGGGCTGGCCGGCGGGAGCCGCTCCAGGCGTCCCAGCTCGCGGTCCACCTGCCTGCGCGCTTCCTCGGAGAGCTGGACCTCCGCGGCCTGCTCGCGCAGACGATTGACCTCGGCGACCTGGTCGTCTTCCTCACCGAGTTCCTGCTGGATAGCGCGCAGCTGCTCGCGCAGGAAGTACTCGCGCTGGGCCTTCGTCATAGTCTCCTGTGCCTGGGACTGAATCTGCCGTCCAAGCTCGAGAACCTGCAGCTCGTGGTTGAGCACGTCCGTGAGACGTACAAGCTTCTCGCGGACGGTCGGCAGTTCGAGAATCTCCTGGCGCGTCTCGATGTCCATACGGATGGAGCCGGCGATAAGGTAGGCGACGTGCCGGGGGTCGGGAATGCTTGTCGCGTACTGCCCCAGCTCCTCAGGGAGTTGCTGGTTGAGGCTTAGCAGGCGCTGGAAGAGTTCGACGGCGTTGCGGCGCATCGCCTCCAGCTCGACGGTCTGCTCATACTCCTCCTGTACAACCTCGATTTCGGCGACGAGGTACGGCTCTTCCTGCACGACCCTCCGAACGCGGACGCGCTCTATGCCCTGGACGGCGACCATTATGGTGCCGTCCGGTCGCCGCAGCAGCTGTGCGATCCTCCCGACGGTGCCCTCGGTGTAAATGTCGTCGGGCCCCGCCTGCTCTATGGAGGAGTCCTTCTGTGCGACGAGCGCAAGCAGGCGGTCCCCCTTCATTATCTGGTCTATAAGCCGTACGGAGCGGGGCTGGCCGACGAGGAAGGGTTGCACCGCGAACGGGTACACGATCACTTCCTTGAGAGGCAGCAGTGGGAGCACATCCGGGATGCTGGGTCGCCCCTCGTCGTCCACGCGCGTCTCCACCGTTTCCGGGGCCTCTCGCTCCGATGCTTCGATTGTCTGGGTGTTCGTGTTTTCTTGATCAGCCATTTGTTGAATCACTCACCAGGGCTGGCCGGAGCCGGATTGACGAGGGCTTCGGCAGCCGTATTCTTAGAAAGCCATTTTCGTACCGTGCTTCAACCTGCTCCGCCTCTACGGTGATGGGGAGGAACACCTCCGCCCGGTACCGTCCGTAGCGGACGCCCGCCTCGTAGTACGTGAGGTTGCCGGCCACGCCGAAAGCCGGCTTGCGCTCCCCCTTGATGACGAGGACATCGTCGAAGAGGATCACCTCGATGTCGTCCTCATTCATGCCTGCGAGCTCAACATGGACCGCTAGCTCTGAGTCGGTCTCGTACATGTCCACCGGGGGGCGCCACTCACCGCGGCCGTTCACCGCGGCACTCGTGCGGGAGGCATCGAGCAGGTAGTCGAGCATCCGTTCCAGCTGCCTGCCGGCGTCCACGGAGCCGCTGTAGCTCACCCGTTGATAGCGCAGTTTCATCTTTGTCCTCTGTGTATAACGGTCACGCCTGTGCGGTTGTTTCAGGTTGCCAGTCTATTAAGTATACCTTAGCTGTTGTCACTCGCTCGCTGGAGCGCGACGGCCTCCACTTCAACGCGGGCTCCCCGCGGCAGTCCAGCGACGGCGACTGTGCTGCGGGCGGGCGGGTCTTGGGTGAAGTAAGCGGAGTACACCTCGTTGAACGCCCCGAAGTCGGCCATATCGGCCAGGAAACACGTCGTCTTGAGTACGAGCTCAGGTCCCGAACCCGCGGCCTCCAGCACAGCGCGTAAGTTCTCCATCACCTGCCGCGTCTGCTCCTGGACTCCGCCGGGCACAATATCACCCGTTCGCGGGTCCAGACCAATCTGCCCGCTGGTATAGACCACTTCGTTCCTGACAACAGCCTGAGAGTAGGCGCCGATAGCCTGGGGAGCGTTCTCTGTCCGGACTACCTGCCGATGTAGGTCTGCCAAGTTTCAACCTCCTTGTTACCGGGTGTTCGACGAGGTTCTGGGGCAGGATGC
>JADDPP010000074.1:1566-2254 GCA_016781845.1 Rubrobacter sp. | reverse complement strand
CGCAGCATGGCCGCGCAGGCGCAAGGGCGTCGAGGGAGGGCCGCTCTGGGGGAGCCAGAAGGGCGGCAGGCTGAGTTCCCAGGCGATCCGCAGGGTGATCGACGGGCTGGTGCGTGCAGCTTCAGCGCGAGGCCTCGTGCCGCCGGACGCGAGCGCCCACACGCTCCGGCACACGTTCGCCATGTTCTACCAGGATCTCGGCCCGCTCCTAGCTCTGCGCATCAAGAACGGCAATGGCGCCGATGATGGTAGAGCAGGGGCATCAGCGGGGCGCGAGGGAATCGCCACCTCGCATGCGCCGCTGCACCCTTGGGTTGACACCCTGCTCGTATATAGGGGTGCTGGGGATCTCGGCCCGTTTCGGATGGCGGGCATCAAGAGCGGAACCTTGGTTGACTGAGGTCAAGCGTGTGCGCGGCGAGGCACCGGCGCCATTGCTACAGATGAGCGGAGGGCCATCAGGCGATGGGCACACCGCGGCGAGGGCCGAGACCCTCTGGTGCCAAACAGCAACGGGCGAGGATGTGCATACAGCAGCACATCCTCGCCCGGCAGGTCGCAGGTGGCCTCCCTAGAAGTTCTTGACGTTGAGCAGGGGCTCCTTCGTGTTGTCCTTGTCGTCGACGTTGTTCCAGTCCGAGGTCCCTGCATTAGTCAGCGCCCCCTTCACCGTGGCGGGGCTGGCGCC
>JADDPP010000074.1:0-1557 GCA_016781845.1 Rubrobacter sp. | reverse complement strand
GGCCTTGTACAGGGCCGCGGCTCCCGCTGTGTGCGGCGAGGCCATCGAGGTGCCGCTGATGGTGTTGTAGCCGCCCCCCTTCCAGGTCGAGTTGATGCACACTCCGGGCGCTATTAGATCAACATCGGTGCCGTAGTTGCTGAAGTTGGCGAGGGTGTCGTCCTCGTCGCTGCGGCAGGTCGATGCCGCTCCACCCCCGCCGACGCCGTTGAAGTCGGCCAGCGCCGACACTGTGATCACCTCGTCGTACGCTGCGGGGACGAAGCCCTTGGCGTCTGCAGAGTCGTTGCCTGCCGCGACTGCATACGTCACGCCCGCTGCTACCGAGTTGCAGATGGCGTCGTGCAGAGCATCCCCCGTCGAGCAGCCCGACCCGCCCGGCTCAGAGCCGCTCCCGCCAAGGCTCATATTGGCCACCTCGATGATGCCCTTGTTGGCCGTGACCCAGTCGACACCGCAGACAACCGAGGACCAGCTACCGCGTCCCGAGTTGTCCAGTACCCGTACTGCCCAGAGCCGGGCGCCGGGCGCGACGCCCACCACCCCCGTGCTGTTATCCTTCGCGCCGATGGTGCCCGCCACGTGGGTGCCGTGGCCGTTGCCATCGTCGTAGCTCCTGCCAGTGGAGCAGTTCCTGCCGCCGACAACGTTCAGGTCGGGGTGGTCGATGTCTATCCCCGTATCGATCACCGCGACATCGACGTCCACCCGCTCGTCGACGCCATCGATCTTCGCGGTTGGGCTCTGCTCCGCATCTATGCGGTCGATGCCAGTGGGCAATGTCTGGGCGACCGCTCGTACCTCTCGATCCACTGACACAGACCGAACCCTGCTATCGGCCTTTACCGCAGCGAGCCGGTCGGCAGGGATGCGCGCAGCGTAGCCGTTGAGCGCGTGGGAATATACGTGCATCACGTCGGCGGCGTGCCGGGATGCGTGCTCTCGGGCTACCGCCCGTGCATCGGTGCCGTCGTGCAGCACAACAATATAGCTGTACGCGCTCTCGGCCCGCGCCGCCGGGTAGGAGGCCGGGAAGGAACCGATTGCGGTGAGGAGCAGCAGGCCAATCAGGAAGAGGCGAGGGAGTCGGGACGCTTTCATGGATCATCTCCTATGTGGGGCTCCCCGGAAGGGAGTGAGCGTTGCGCCTGGGCAGCAGCAATCCGCGTGCCGCGGCTAGGCCGATACCACATGCACGGGAGCTGGCGCGAGCCGTGACCCTGTTGTCGCGCTTGCCACTCTTGATGCGTAGAAACAGGACTGGGCCGAGACCCTGTCTACCTCAAGGACAACCCCGGCGACCTCGTGGGTCTGGCCACGCTCCTCGGCCACAGCTCGCTGGACACTACGCGCATCTATGGTGAGCACAGCGCCGAGTACCTGGCGTCGAGGGTGGACCGGCTCGCCTTGAACGCTTATGGCGGGTAGCCAGGACGGGCGGACAACGGCTCGCGCAATAACTTTGACTCGCCCGGCGCAATAAATACGATCGGCTGGGCAATAACTGTGAATTCCCAGTGCGACACGAGGTCGCACTGCTTGAGTGTGGCAGAAGAA
>JADDPP010000045.1 GCA_016781845.1 Rubrobacter sp. | reverse complement strand
CCGTCAGCTAGGCTCGATATACTCACCGCCTATCATGTATCCTTCAGCCAGCAGCCCCTCGGCAGCATCACTGGGGAGTGGCTCCGCGTAATAGTACCCCTGTCCTAGCCGGCATCCCAGTTCCTGCAACATGCAGGTATGTTCCGCGCTTTCCACCCCCTCAGCTATCACCTGCATACGAAACGCTCCCGCTAGCGTGATCACGGCCTGCACGATCGCGGTATCTTTCTCCTCACCTAGCCCGGCAACGAACGAGCGGTCTATCTTCAGTCCATCCACCGGTAGACGCTTCAGATACGAAAGCGAAGAGTAGCCAGTGCCGAAGTCATCGATCAGTAGCCGCACACCCAAGTCCTTGAGACCACGTAGAGTCGCACCCGTACTCTCGCTGTCCTCCATCAGGACGCTCTCGGTGATCTCCAGCCCCAGGCGGTGCGGATCCAGCCCCGTCTTCTGGAGCACTCGGGCGAGCATCTCGACCAACCCCGGTTCCTGGAACTGCTTCGCAGAGAGGTTGACACTTATCACGAATGGGCGATCACTCCCGTACCACTCCTGCCACGCCTTAGCTTGCCGGCAGGCTTCCTCCAGCGACCAGCGTCCGATCTTCAGGAGCAGCCCCGTCTCTTCCGCCATCGCGATAAACTCGGCTGGTGGCACCACTCCCCGCTGCGGGTGCTTCCAACGCAGCAGCGCCTCCATACCTACAATGCTGCCAGTGGCAAGCTCCACCTGCGGTTGATAGTACATCTCGAGCTCACCTCGCTCGACAGCCCACCGCAGGTCGTATTCCAACTCCAGCCGCTCCAGCGCCTCGGAGCCCATCCGACCATCGTAAATCTGGTAATGAGCCTTTCCGCTGTTCTTCGCTCTGTACATAGCCACGTCCGCCTGCCGCAATAGACTGGCCGGCTCGTCATCGTGAGTACCAAGGGTAATCCCGATGCTGCTGCTGACGACTACCTCGCGTCCTTCGACAGTGAATGGCTCCCCAAGCCGAGCAGCTATGCGCTCCGCCACCCGAGCCGCCTCGCTCACATCCGTGACGCGCTCTAGCAGCACCGCGAACTCATCTCCACTCAGGCGAGCTGGCGTGTCTTCGGGTCGCAAGCACGCTCGCAGCCGCTCTGCTAGTCCCACGAGCACCCGGTCTCCTGCCTCGTGTCCGAAGGAATCGTTGACGTACTTGAAGCGGTCCAGGTCCACGAAGAGCACGGCTGTGGAGTAGTGGTATCGAGCGGAGTGAGTCAGGGCGTGCTCGAGGCGGTCCATAAACAGGACTCTGTTTGCAAGGCCGGTGAGCGGGTCGTGTAGCGCCTGGTGCGCCAGTTGCTTCTGGAAGGCCTTGCGCTGGGTGATGTCCTCCACCAGGCCGATCACATACTGAGGCCTGCCCTCGGCATCCGGGATCATCGAGACGGTGAGATGCCCCCAGAACAGCTCGCCATCCTTGCGGATGTAGCGCTTCTCCATCTCGTAGCGATCGAGCTCGCCCGCCAGCAGCTGCGCGTACAGCTCCAGGTTGGGTTCGATGTCTTCAGGGTGGGTGAAGTCTGCGATGCTTTGTCCCTGGAGCTCCTCCTGGCTGTAGCCGAGCATCTCCTGCAGCGCTGGGTTTGCCTGCACCACTCGGGTGTCCAGCCCTGCGAGCGCGATGCCCACCCCCGTCCTCTCAAAGATCGCCCGGAAACGCTCCTCGCTCTCGCGCAGGGCTTCCTCTGCCCGGATGCGCTCCAGAGCCCCCCCGCAGTGGTCCGCGAGAGCCTGCAAAGTCCCCAGGTCCACTTCGTTGTACGCTCGCGCCGTGTAGCTCTGAATCGAGAGGACTCCAGTGACACTCCCAGCGCCGTATACCGGGACGAACATGAGCGACGCCGATGGACGGCTCGTATCGCCGAACGGCTGCAAGCCCTCCAGAACGGCTGACGGCCGCTCGGGCAGCAGCAGCTGAGGTCCTTCGAGCATCGCCCGCCTCGACACCGGGCCGGGTGGGACGGTTAGGTCTCCTAGAGCGAACTCGGTGCGCTGCCCGTCCAGAAGATCGAAGTTGAGGATCGGGTGGAGCAGGTCGTCCTCGGCTGAGTAGAGCAGCAGCGCAAAGGCATCCCAGCCGAGCAGGTCGTCGGCAATACCGGCGATGATACGCGCGGCAGAAACGGCCGTGGCGGCTGCGCTGAGACGCTGACCCAGGACGGAGAACGCGGCTGTGCGCTCCTCCGCCCTCTTGCGCTCAGCCAGCTCCCGCCGTGTCGAGGTGTACAGCCGGGCGTTGTCAAG
>JADDPP010000116.1 GCA_016781845.1 Rubrobacter sp. | reverse complement strand
TCAAGGCCATCTACCACTCGGAACCCCCGGTGCTGCACCCCAAGTCCGAGGACGTATTGCACGCAGGCATCGTGCAGGACATGGAGACGGGCGTGTACACCGACGAGTTGGGTGTGGGGATGTGATCGCAGTCCGAGAGGACGGTGCAGAGATTCTTGCTGATATCCCCCGCGGCATCGCGTGGACTACGTGCGGCGTCTGGCGAGCGGATACCCGGAGGCGAGCTGACCGGGATGGTCAGGAGTGGGGGAGAGGAATACCAGCCACGAGACACGAACCGTTAGGTGAACAGACGACTCGGATTGTTGACATTAGCTGCCGGCAGGAGGGTGAACCCCATGCATGTGCTTGACCTCATACGTCCCTCGAGTTCGCGGGATGCTCTGTCCGATAGCCCGCTGGGAGTAGTGATGAAGGGGGCGCTCGCGGGCTTTGCGGGCACGCTCGCACTCTCGGTGGCGGTGAAGGGCGCCCAGTTGCTGCAGAGTTTTAGCGGCGAGAATAGTGAGCAGGATTCTGAGGAGCAGGAAGCCTGGACCGGCATAGGCGCCGGGCAGGCGCTCGCGGGAGGGCAGGTGCAGGCGCCCTTCCTCGACCAGTCCACTGAGATCTTCGTGCAGAAGGTCGCAACAGGTCTCTTCGGCGCCTCGCTGTCGGGCGGTGCGCGCCGGACAGCCGGGATGGCCACGCACTTTCTCTACGGCAGCTTCTGGGGAGCGGTATACGGACTGATACAGTCGAGCCTGCGCCTTCCACCCGCGTCGCACGGCTTGCTGTACGGGCTCATCGTCTGGCTGATCGGCCCCGCGACTCTCGTGCCCGCGATGCACATCATGCCTCCCCCACAGAAGCAGGGGGTGCGCAAGCTGCTGATGGTAGTCGGCTTCCACGTTGCGTATGGCCTCGGGCTCGGGCTGACGTTCGACGCCTTCACGCAGCAGGAGAGGCGAGGATGAATGGGGGCAGCGCTTTGGAGCGTGAGCTGCGCGGTCAGGGCTTCATGTTCGCGACCGGCATCGAGTGCAGCTACCCCACGATAGCCGGCGATGACGGTAAGCCCAGGCGCGTTGATGAGCTGGAGACGACGTTCCACTACAAGCACTGGCGAGACGATCTGCGGCTGGTCCGCGAGTTGGGTATCCCGTACCTGCGCTACGGTCCGCCGTACTACAGGATGCACCTGGGTCCGGGTAGCTACGACTGGTCCTTCTCGGACGAGGTGTTCGAACAGATGCGCAGGCTGGGTATAGAGCCGATCGCCGACCTGTGCCACTTTGGTGTGCCCGACTGGATAGGGGACTTCCAGAACCCGGAGTGGCCCGAGCTGTTCGCACAGTACGCCCGCGCCTTCGCCGAGCGCTACGCCTGGGTCCGGCTCTATACGCCCGTCAACGAGATCTTCGTGTGCGCGAAGCTGAGTGCGCTGAACGGCGTATGGAACGAGCGGCTGCGCAGCGAGAAGGGGTTCGTGACGGCGCTCAAGCACATGTGCCGGGCGAACCTGCTCGCCACACAGGCAGTTCTGCAGGTGCTGCCGGACGCTCTCGTGATCCAGAGCGAGAGCGCGGAGTACTTTCACACCGCGTGTCGCGACGAGGAGGGGAGGCGCAAAGCCAAGTTCGAGAACGAGCGCCGCTTCCTGTCGTTCGACCTGCTCTACTCGCATCCTGTAGGCGATGGTATGCGTGAGTATCTGCGTGAGCAGGGTATGACCGACGAGGAGTACGACTGGTTCATGCAACAGGACCTGGCGGAGCGCATCGTGATGGGCAACGACTACTACGAGCGCAACGAGCAGATGGTGACGCACGGGGGAGGCATCCAGCCGACGGGCGAGGTGTTCGGCTGGATGGAGATAACGAGGCAGTACTACGAGCGGTACCGACGGCCGGTGATGCACACGGAGACGAACAACATCCTGAACGGCTCGGAGTTCGGACCCCGGTGGCTGTGGAAGGAGTTTCTGAATGTGCTGCACCTGCGTGAGAAGGGGGTGCCGGTTATCGGCTTCACCTGGTACAGCCTGCAGGACCAGGTGGACTGGGACATAGCGATGGCGAGCGTGAGGCGGCTGATCAACCCTGTGGGGCTGTACAACCTGGACCGCAAAGCCAGACCCGCGGCGCACGCCTACCGGCAACTGCTGCGTGAGTTCGACGGCTTGCCAGCTCTACCCCGCGAGAATGGCGAAGAGGCAGACCGGGCGCAGGCCTAGGTCTTTCGCGGTAAGCCACTCAATCCGCAATATAGGCACATGGGGTAGAGCACGAACACGAACAGTTGCTGCATGT
>JADDPP010000001.1 GCA_016781845.1 Rubrobacter sp. | reverse complement strand
TTTTCAGCTGCGGAATGTGGGTTTTGAGTGCCAATGCGTGAGCAAGTGAAGTGATCCGTATGGCTGTGTATTCACCCTTCGATATCAACGAGCTAATGCGCAGGCTGGCTGCGGCCGACCTGCGGCTCGTTGCCTCCCTGGCCGCGCGTATGGGCCTGAGCGTATCGGAGGTCTCGGCCCTGGAACACCTCAATGCTGCGGGAGATCTCACTGCCGGGCAGCTCGCCCATCGCCTCCACATGACGTCGGGCGCTATCACGGGTCTCGCGGACCGGCTCGAGCGGATCGGCCACGTACGGCGCCTGCCTAACCCCCGAGACCGCCGCAGCCTGCTGCTGCGATCCACCGAACAGGCCGACGAACAGGTGCTCCGCCAGATTATGCCGCTAGCGTCCGAGGCACACGAGTACATAGCAACCCTATCTGAGGAAGAGCGCGAGGTGGTCGGGGAGTTCCTGGAGCGGATGATCGCACTTATCGAGAAGCACGCGCAGGTGGATGCGGGGCGCGAGGTCTAGGCGCCGCTGCCGGGTATGCAAGAATCCCGGATGTAGACGCAGCGGTGCTGCGTCCCTACACGGAGGGGCCGAGCTCGGGAGTGGGGATGCCCTTGCGGTGGAGAGCGGCGCGTAGCAGACGCATGATGCGGAGAAGCTCCTGCTGGTCCTGCTCCTCGAGCTCGGCGAAGAGCTCCGACGCCTTCTCGATGTGGCCGGTGTACGACCTGGCGCACGCCTGCCTGCCCTCCTCGGTGAGCTCGATGTACGTCGCCCGGCGATCCGTCGGGTGGGGGCGGCGCTGTACGAGGCCCTCGGTCTCGAGCGCGTCAACCAGCGCGGTGACGTTGCGAGGTGTAACGCCCAGCTCCTCACTCAGACCACTCATAATCTGCCGTCCGTGGCAGTGCAGCGCACCGAGCAGCCGCATGCGCGGGTAGCTTATGCCGGCATCGCCTACGGAGGAGTGCAGCCACCGCATATAAGCGGGACCGAACGCGGCAAACTCCGCCACGATCTGCTGGCGCAGGTCCTCTTCGCTCCCCTGTTCCCGTTCTGTATTGATCTTTGTAGCCATCACCCATTCACCCCACACGTCCCGGCTCACCACGTCTACCACCTCGGGCAGCCAAAGATCGCCCTGGGTAATTGTGGCTGGACGGCTCTCGCGGACAACGCGCCGCTCTCCTCGTCCGCCCCTATCATATCACCAATTTGCCGCAAAAATCTATAGACATACACACTGGTGGCTGTTATATTGTACATATTCACATTATAGGAACAGTGAGGAGGTGCCCGGCAGGACACACGGTTGAGCAAGCCGGCGCGCTAAGGGCAGGGGCCGGGCAACAGCGCGCGGGATGATTGAAGAGTACGGCACGGCATGTTCCCAGTTGAGAGGTTGAGATGGTTGCCACGATAAGCGATGAGACAATCACGAGGCAAGAGCGCAAGCGAGGTAGTGGCATTGAGGTAGAGGGGCTGGTGCGCGAGTTCAGAAAGGGACCACGCGCGGTTGATGGCATAAGCCTTTCCGTCGCGCCGGGCGAGATATACGGCTTTCTCGGCCCGAACGGTGCGGGCAAGTCCACCACGGTGCTGATGCTCACGACACTCCTCCCACCCACCGCAGGCGTCGCGCGTGTCGCGGGCCACGACATCGTGCGCGAGGGACCGAAGGTCCGTGCCGCGATAGGGGCGGCGTTGCAGGAGGCCGCGCTCGACCCTCTGCTGACAGGGCGCGAGCACCTGGGCTTGCAGGCCGCGCTGCACGGCCTCCCGAAGCAGGAGCGCAAGCGGCGTGGTGAGGCGCTGCTGGAGCGCGTGGGGCTTACGGAGGCGGCGGACCGCAAGGTGGGCGGCTACTCGGGCGGGATGAAGCGCAGACTCGACCTCGCACTGGCGCTCGTGCATAACCCGCGTGTGCTCTTCCTCGACGAGCCAACCACCGGGCTCGATCCCCAGAGCCGAAGCGCGCTCTGGCAGGAGGTGGCACGCCTGGCGCACGAGGAAGGCGTCACGGTGTTCCTCACTACGCAGTACCTGGAAGAGGCGGACCAGCTCGCGGACCGCGTGGGCATCATAGACCGCGGCCGGATAGTCGCGGAGGACACACCGGCGGCGCTCAAGGCTCAGGTGGGCCGCCCGAGCGTGGAGGCAGTGCCCGCGAACCCGAAGGACCGCGCAGCAATACAGCGCACGCTTGAGCGCTTCGGTGACCTCGTGACGACCCAGTCGAGCGCCGTGGCTGTACGCCTGTCGCGCGGTGACCTGACGGACGTGGTGCGCGCGCTCGACGTGGAGGGGCTGCCTGTGGCGAACCTGAAGCTGAACGCCCCCACGCTCGACGACGTCTTCCTCGCAAAGACCGGCCGCTCGCTCGAGGGTGCTGGAGAGTCGGAGGGGGAGCAGGGATGAGATCTCCTATGCTGCTACAGGTAGCGCAGCTGGCGCGCCGCTCCGTAATACGGACGCTGCGCCAGCCCGCGGTGATTGTGCCCTCGGTGCTTTTCCCGATGCTGCTGCTCGCCGTTAACTCAGGCGGGCTGCAGCCCGCAACGAACCTGCCGGGGTTTCCGGCGGACTCGTACCTGAAGTTCGCGTTCGCGCTTCCCTTTCTCCAGGGCACTCTCTTCGCCGCGACCGCCGCGGGCACGGACCTGGCGCGCGACATAGAGACCGGCTTTTTGAGCCGCCTCTCGCTTACGCCAGTCCGCCCGGCCGCGCTGCTCATCGGTCAGCTCGCGGGCACTGTCGTGCTCGCAGTCTTTCAAGGGGTCGTGTTCCTCTCTATCGGCCTCGTCATTGGCGTCACGCCGGAAGCGGGGGTGGGCGGCGCGGTGATGCTCGTACTGTTCATGGCGCTTCTGGCGCTCGGCTTCGGAGGCATCGGAGCCTGGCTGGCGCTGCGGACCGGCAATGGCGAGGCGGTGCAGGGGCTCTTCCCTCTGCTGTTCGTTGGGCTCTTCCTGTCCTAGCTGAACCTTCCCCGCAACCTCATCGAGACAGACTGGTTCCGAACGGTGGCTACACTCAACCCAATCTCGTATATGATCGAGGGCATACGCAGCCTGATAATCATGGGTTGGGACGCTCAGGCGCTCGCCCTGGGGCTGGGATTCGGGGCGGGGATGGTTGTAATCGGCCTGGCCGCGTCCTCGTCGGCCCTCAGGACAAGGATGGTACGCACATGAGGCTGTTCGTTTCCATAGCGCGTGCGGTGGCGTGGCGTCAGCTGCACAACTTCGCGAGCAATCTCGCTCTGCTTCTGCCGTCGCTGATATTCCCACTGTTCTTCCTCGTCTCGTTCGCCGGTGGGCTATCGAGGATAGCGGAGGTGCCCGGCTTCAACTTCCCGTCGGGCTACACTGCGTTCCAGTTCGTGTGGTCGTTCATGCAGACCGCGGCGTTCGGCGGCGTGTTCACCGGGTTCGCGATAGCGGCTGACTTCGAGAGCGGGTTCGCGCGCCAGCTGATGCTTCCCGCGCCGAGCAGGGTCGCGATCATTGCGGGCTACGCCGCTGCCGGGCTTGTCCGCGCCGTCATAACGGGGGCGATACTCTTCGCCGCGGCGCTTCTCGCGGGCATGCAGGTGGATGGCGGTGGGCTGGATATCTTCGGCCTGGTCGGACTCGCGGCCATCCTCAACATCGCGGCGACGCTGTGGGGCGTGGGCGTGGCGCTGCGGTTCCGCTCCCTGCAGTCGGGTGCGCTGATACAGACTCCCGTCTTCCTCGCGCTCTTCCTCGCGCCCGTCTTCGTGCCGCAGGAGTTGCTGACGGGCTGGATTGACGCGGTCGCCGCCTTGAACCCGATAACCGTGCTGCTGGAGGCGGGCCGCGGCTTCATCAGCGGGCAGCCGAGTAGGACCCTGGCCGCGTTCGCTGCAGGCGCCGCGCTAGCAGGAGTGTTCGCCGTCTGGTCGCTTACCGGCTTGCGCCGCGCCGAGCGAGCAGGATAGCACCGCTGGGTGTGCAGGGGGCGAAGAGCGTAGCAGGGGGCTCCCCGAGCAAAGGAGGCCAACGATGGCTACGGAAGAGACAACCAGACAGACAGGACGCAGCATGTCTCCGCGCGCGAAGGCCATATTTCGTCTGGTCACCCGCGCGCATGCAGCGCTCTACAGGCGCACGGGCGGCAAGGTGGCGGGCAGCATGCGAGGCAGGAATAGGGTTAAGAGCCCGGTGCTGCTCCTGAACACCGTTGGGCGCAGGACCGGCAAGCCGCGGACCAGCCCGCTTCTGTACCTGGAAGATGGGCAAGACCTGGTGATAGTCGCCTCGGCGGGCGGCGCGGCAAAGCACCCTGACTGGTGGCTGAATCTGGAGGCCAACCCGGAGACCACCGTTGAGGTTGGTAGCGAGGTGATACCGGTTCGGGCGGAGCTGGCGACCGGGGCGGGGCGGGAGCGCCTGTGGCAGAAGCTGGTGGAGATGTACCCCGGCTACGCCGACTACCAGAAACGCACCTCCCGTAAGATACCTGTCGTCATCCTGCGGCGCAAGCATCAAGGCGATTAGAGCCGCTGCCCGGAGCAGGCTGCCACCCGGTCCGACCGCAGAAGTGATTCCGTTGCCTACGGCTCGCAACACCGCAGCATAGAGCAGAGGCGCGGGTCGCGGCCTACCATCTAACGGTGGATTTTGTTGTGCTACTATTACCCGCACCTGGTATCGGAGTTGAGTGCGGAGGTAGCGCGGTGGCTTATCTGCTTGGGTTGGATGTGGGTACGACGGGGTGCAAGGCGGCGCTCTTCGACGAGGCGGGACGAACTGTTGTTTCCCATACAGAAGAGTACCCGCTCTACCACCCGCAGCCGGGCTGGGCGGAGCAGGAGCCGCAAGAGTGGTGGCAGGGCACGGTGGGGGCCATCCGGGGCGTGCTCAGCCACGGCAACGTGTCTCCGAACGAGATCGCCGGGATAGGTCTTTCGGGCCAGATGCATGGCGCGGTGCTGCTTGATGAGCGAATGCAGCCCGTCCGCCCCGCGATTATATGGAGCGATGTGCGCACCACCCCCCAGTGCCGCGAGATAACCCGGACGGTTGGCGCCGAGCGGCTCGTCCAGCTCGCTGGCAACCCCGCGCTCGAAGGCTTCACCGCGCCGAAAGTGCTCTGGGTGCGAGAGAACGAGCCGGACAACTTCGAGCGCGCCGTGCTCCTGCTGCTGCCGAAGGACTACGTGCGCTTCCGACTGACGGGTGATGTCGCGATGGAGATCTCGGACGCGGCAGGCACTCTCCTCTTCGACGTGCGCAGCGGCCGCTGGTCTGAGGAGTTGATGGGTCTGCTCGGGCTGCCCACATCACTGCTTCCGGAGGTCCGTGGCTCCGCCAAGGTATGCGGGCACATAACCGCGGAGGTCGCCTCGCTCACCGGGCTGGCGGAGGGGACGCCCGTGGTCGGCGGTGGGGCGGACAATGCGTGCGGGGCTGTCGGCACTGGCGTCGTGCGTGGGGGGCTCGTGGCTGTCTCGATTGGCACCTCGGGCACTGTGCTGGCCCACTCGGACGCGCCGAAGATTGACCCCCTGGGTCGCGTCCATACGTTCAACCACGCAGTTCCCGGTGCGCTCTACCTTATGGGCGTACACCAGGCGGCAGGTTTCTCCCTGCGCTGGCTGCGCGACACCCTGGGGGTGCAGGGCAAGGACGGCCTGGGGCCGTACGGGGTGATGACCGCCGAAGCCTCCCAGGTTCCCCCACTCTCGCATGGTCTGTGGTTCCTGCCGTACCTGCAGGGGGAGCGGACGCCGCACATGGACGCGGCAGCCCGAGGGGTATTCTTTGGGCTCTCGGGCGTGCATGGGCGCGGCCACCTGACGCGCGCCGTACTCGAAGGGGTGGCGTACAGCCTGCGCGACAGCGTGGAGATACTGCGCGAGCAGGGGGTGCCGCTGGAGGAGATGCGCATCACGGGCGGCGGCGCGCAGAGCGATGAGTGGATGCGCATCCTCGCGTCCGTGCTCGGCGTGGGGCTCGTGCGGACCAGCGCCACGGAGGGTCCGGCGTTCGGCGCAGCGCTGCTCGCGGGTGTTGGCGCGGGCGTCTACCCGACTATCCCGGAGGCGTGCGACGCTACCATCCAGACGCTGAGCAGTATCGAGCCCGAGCCGGACATGCAGTCCCGCTACGACGAGGGCTACGCTCTCTACCGCGACCTCTACCCCGCCCTCAAGAACCTCTACTCCCGCGCGTCGGCGATGGGATAACCGTAACTATTCAGCCTTGTAAGGTACGGGCGAAGGCGCGGCCAGCGAACACGTATTCGAGAGCGTCTAGCGTGGATCTGCGGTAGCGTGGCAGCGGTGAGCATGGACTCGCTTCTGCGCCGTCTGGTGAGCGGCTATTGCGCGGTAAAAAGGATCGCTATCGGGGCAGTCATTTGCTGTCTGGCTGTGGCACGCATACTGCACCCTAACTTGTAGAAACGCAGCACCCTGGCGGGGCGCGACAGCTGCTGGGCTGAACTGTATCAACCCTGGCACAGTGACGATCTCAGCAGGCCCCAGGATTCCTGATGCTCAGGATGGCAAGCCCGACCGCCAGCGCTGTGTGCAGCCACCCGGATTGATCAAAAAGGAGTAGTCTAGAATGACCAGGATCGCGTTCATTGGCGCGGGCAGTGTCGTCTTTACGAAAAACCTGCTCACGGACATCCTCTCTTTCCCTGAACTGAAGGGCGCGACGATCGCGCTGCACGACATCAACCCCGAACGGCTGGAGACCGCGGGCATGATGGCTCGGTGGACCTCTGACCAGCTCGCGGCGGGGGCGCACGTCGAGGAGCATCTGGAGCGGCGAGGGGCGCTTGAGGGCGCGGACTTCGTCATCAACGCCGTGCAGATAGGCATGCACGAGTCAACGCTGCTCGACTTCGAGATACCGCGCAAGTACGGCCTCAAGCAGACGATTGCGGACACCCTCAGCGTCGGTGGCATCTTTCGCGGCCTGCGCACGATCCCGTTCATGCTCGAGCTCGCCCAGGACATGACGGAGGTATGCCCACGGGCGCTGCTGCTCAACTACACCAACCCGATGAGCATGCTGATGTGGGCCACGTACAAGGCTTTCCCCAACATACGCAGCGTCGGCCTGTGCCATAGCGTGCAGTTCACGGCGCAACAGATCTCGAACTACATAGGGGTGTCGCACAAGGACCTGGTGTTCGAGTGCTACGGCATCAACCACATCGCGTGGATGACCCGCCTGGAAGTGGATGGGCAGGACGTGTACCCCCGGCTGTTCGAGGCGCTGGAGAAGCCCGAGGTCTACGCGAAGGACAAGGTGCGCTTCGAGCTGATGCGTCACCTGGGATACTTCGTGACGGAGTCGAGCGAGCACAACGCCGAGTACACCCCGTACTTTCTGAACCGGAACGAGCTCATCGAGCAGTATGACGTGCCTGTGGATGAGTACATCCGCCGGAGTGAGGCGAACCTGGATACGTATGCCGAGACGCGCCGAAGGCTGCTCGCTGGTGAGTCCTTCCCCTTGAAGCGCAGCGTGGAGTTCGGGTCGCTCATCATTCACTCACTGGTGACCGGTGAGCCGCGCGTGGTCTGGGGCAACGTACGCAACACGGACCTGGTCACCAACCTACCGGACGACTGCTGCGTCGAGGTGCCGGTGCTCGTGGATAAGAGTGGGCTGCGCCCGACGCACATGGGCGCGCTACCACCACAGCTGGCGGCCACATGCATGCCGCACGTATTCGTGCAGGACCTCGTCGTCCGCGCCGCGCTGGAGGGCAACCGCGACCACGTCTACCACGCGGTTATGCTCGACCGGCTAGCCCCGACCGTACTCAGCCTGGACGAGATGCGCTCGATGACGACCGAGCTGCTGGAAGCCCATGGTGACGCGATGCCCGAGGGCGTCCGGATGTCCCGCCAGGCGGTGCCGGTCTAAGGGAGTTTCTCCCGGATTGTCTTTCCGGGCAGCAGCGAAGGACCGTAAGGCTGAGCGATGGATGCTTCGTTCAGCCCACAACGATAATCCTTTTAGCCGTACTCGGAAGCGATATGATAAAGGGCGTATCGAAAGGGGTGGTCCCTTTCGATACGCCCATAGTTGCTGAGAGTACGAGTGCCTGGTTACGCGGTGTGCTGCTCCGGGTTCTCCCAGTAGTACGTCTCAGGGTCGTACACTGCGGGTGAGGGCAGGATCCACGGGTTCACCCATCCGCCCAGAGCGTACTTCTTCAGATCCTCGCGGGTGGGAACGTTCTTCAGTCCCTCCTTGATAAGCACGATGCGCGGCCAGTTCGCCACCACGCCGAGGAAGAACGGTCCCTCATTGACGTGGATCTTCATGATCTCCCATTCCTTTCCGATGCGCTTCATCGGATCTACCTCGACTCTAGCCTCATCGTACAGCTTCCATAGGCGCGCGGTAGGACTGCCCTTCTCCGGCGCTATACGCGGTGGGGTTCGCTTGTACGGGTCCTTGTTGAGCTCCTGCTTCTCCTGCGGCGTGCCACGCAGGCTGAACATCTGACCCTCGAGCGGCGCCCAGTGACCTGACTCGACCGGAACGACCCATCCCGGATAGATCAGGGGACTGTTATCTCCGACCTCCCACGCCGTGGTGCTCATCAGTCTGCCCCGACTCCACAAATCGAGCCAGCTATCTGGTGGCACAGGGTTCAGCCTCGTCTGCACACCTATCGCGTTCCAGTCCCTGGCCAGCAGCTCGTTCTTGCGGACGTGCTCCGGGCCGGCGTCGGCAGGGTAGTCCAGGGTAATGCTCAACTTGGAGCCGTCAGGCATTTCCCGCAGGCCATCCCCATTCGTGTCGACCACCTTGAGATCGTCGAGCATCTTCTTGGCCAGATCAGGATCGTACTTGAGGTAGCTGTCACGCCACTGCTGGTACAGCTGCTTGCCTTCGTTGTTGATGTTGAAGTTGACACCCTTCGGGCTCAGGGTGCCGGTCGTAAGCTCGCCCGTGTTGAAGTACAGGATCTTCTGAACCTGGGAGCGATTGTACGCATGGGACAGGGCCTGGCGGAACTTGGGCTCGCGAATCAGCTTCCGCATCTTCGGCTCGGGGAAGTTGTGATTGAAGAAGAAGATGGAAGCGGTGCCCGAGCCGCTGTCCCAGAAGGTCACCTTCATCTTGTTGTTCGCCTGCGCCTTGATGAACCGGGAGTAATCCGCGATCGTCAGCGGAGTGTGGCCGCCATGCACGTAGTCCGCCTTGCCCTGGAAGAGTTGGAGCTTGAAGACCTCGGCATCCTGCACCGCGCCCATGGTGAGCCCGTCAATGTATGGTAGCTGGTTGCCTTCCTTGTCCACGCACCAGTAGTACGGGTTGCGCTCCCAGACGGT
>JADDPP010000190.1 GCA_016781845.1 Rubrobacter sp. | reverse complement strand
CCAGCATATTGGCTGTCTGATGGAGACTAGGTGGAGCGGCAGTGAACTGCTTGCGATAGACGCAGCCTCGGAAAGCGTGGCGCGCAGAGTTGCTAATCTCCTCTACAAGCGGGAGCAGTTACACCAGCTGGGGTACGAGACGGGTCGGACTTAAAATCTATGCAACGATACCGAGCCGTACCTGGGGCAGGCGCATGCATGAGCCGACGCCGGAGAGACGCGGCCTTATGGGATCCCTACGCTTCACTCCACAGAGCACTGAAGGCTTTTCAGCACCTTCCCTGAAGCGAATGCTGGGACTGCCCCTTGCGGCACATCCCTACCGGCGCTATCCTACCGAGCACGAGAACCGCCGCGCGAGACGCTCCTGACGGGAACTGGGGCGACCGGATGAGCGTCGAACAGGGACGGTGGAGTCCCAACAGCATCCAGGAGGGGAGCGATGGGTCTGGTCGAAAAAGTAACCTCTGTCCTCACGGGTGAAGGGCGGGCGGGCGAGCCGTCGGGCGCCGTCCACGTCGTTGATCCGAGCTCGCTCAACTGGTTATACATCACGTACAACACCGTCGAGGAGTTGGTCCGCGTTAACGAGAACGGAACCATCAAAGGGGCCGCGATGAGCGGCTACAACTGGGCGGACGACCTCACCTTCGAGGTAGACCTCCGCGAGGGAGAGCGCTTCCCGGACGGCGAGCCACTCACCGCCGACACTGTCAAGCGCAGCTTCGACGAGGCGATGCGCGGGACGGGCCCACATCCGCCGGGCACCCACTTCAACATTGATCCACGCACCTCCTGCGAGGTCACGGGCGAGCGCTCCCTGCGCTTCCACCTTCCCGAGCCGGACGGGCTCATCCTCGGCAAGCTGCGCGCGTACCATATCATGAGCACGCAGTTCTGGAAGGAGATCGGCTTCGGGTACAGGCGCAACGGGAACGGCGAAGGTCACTGGTGAGTGATTGATGCGCCGGGCCCGTGGGGCACCGGACCGTTCATACTCGCGGAAGGATACTCATCGCTCGACCACGACCGGATTGACATCGGCCGGGAGCCTCTCGCCGCCACGTGGCTGTGGCACGAGGATCGCACCCCCCGCGTCCGCCTCGTCGCGAACACCAATTACCGGGATACCTCACGGGGCCCGCGCCTGCGGGAGGTCATCTTCCGCAACGACATCCCCCCCGACCGAGCGCTCGAGCTTATCTGCACTACGGAAGGTGAGGTGGATATCCTGACGGAGGTCTCGCCCGCCGATGCCGAGCGCGTCGAGGGCTCGGAGCACGCCAGGCTGATTGCAGCGGACGCAATCCGCTCCATAGTCGGGGTGATCAACCGTGACGCCGAGGGTCTGCCGCTCGGAGACAGGCGGGCGCGACAGGCGCTTAACCACGCTGTCAACCGGGAGGCGCTCGTGCGGGAGGCCCTGTTTGGGCGAGCCAGCCCGCTCGCCGGGCTCACCCCCCCGTCGGCGCTCACAAAGCTGGACCTGGTTATGCACCGTCTCTCGCCGTACGAGCACGAGCCCTCCCGCGCGAGGGAATTGTGGCGCTCGGCGGGCGGGCAGGGAAGCCGTACCCTGCGTGTGGCCGCTCTGGCAAGGTTGGAGCGGGTGGCCAGGAGGGTTGGCGAAGATATTCGGCAGGCACTCGGCGTGGACACCGAGATAACCATCTACCACGGAGAGGAGGAACTGGAGGCACGACGCAGGCTTGCAGAGAAGGATTTGCCGCGGGAGTGGGACATCTTCGTCTGCGAGCAGTGGGCGCAAGCCGCGGACGCGCCGCCCTTGGAGCTGCACAGGGCGTTCATCGGCGCGAGTGGCGAGTGGCGCGCGGGTCCCGTCGTCCCAGAGTTCGAGGCGCTATGGGCGGAGCTGGTGCGGGAAACCGCAAAGGTGAAGATCGCCCAGGTCTCCGACCGCATAGACCGGTTGGTCTACGACGAGGCGCTCGCGCTCTTTCTGTGCTCGCCACAGGCGCTGTACGCGGTGAACAGGCACGTGGACTTCACCCCGTACCGCACGACGTTCGAGCTTGCCGAGTGCCGGGTGAGCAGTGAGCACTGGTCGCGTCGGTGATGCGCCTCGCCCGGCTGACCGCAACAACGACTCGGACAAGATGGGGAGAGCGGGCCTGGCGAAAGGTATAGCCGCCCGCGTAGGGGAGGGTATCGGTCCCCTGGAGCGAGTTGGGGGCCGCCGGCGTCCGGGGACGGTGAGTGCCGGCGGCCTTCCTGGGTGGTAAGTGCTAGTACCCTGTTACTCCTGAAGTAATGGGTATAGGCGCTT
>JADDPP010000071.1 GCA_016781845.1 Rubrobacter sp. | reverse complement strand
TGGACCGGTTCAAGCTCATCAACGACAGCCTCGGACACGAGGCGGGAGATCAGCTTCTCCGCGCGGTGGCGGAGCGTCTGCAGCGCCGCTTGCGGGCTGGAGACACCGCTGCACGCCTCGGCGGGGACGAGTTCACGATTCTACTTTCAGAGATTACGGATACGAGTGATGCGGTTCGGGTCGCAGAGCGGATTACGGAGGATCTGCAAGCCCCCTTCATGCTGGAAGGTCGGGAGGTGTTCGTCTCCACGAGCATCGGTATAAGTGTCGCCGCTTCGCGCAACGACAGCTCCGTTAACCTTCTGAGAGATGCTGATATCGCCATGTACCGGGCGAAAGCAAAGGGCCGGGCTGGCTACGCGGTGTTTGACAAGAGCATGAACGCCTACGCCCTGCAGCGTCTGGATCTCGAGGCGGACCTGCACAGGGCGATGCAGCGGGGGGAGTTGAGGGTGTACTATCAGCCCAAGCTGGACCTGGTAAGCGGCAGGATAGAAGGCATGGAGGCGCTTGTACGCTGGCAGCACCCACAGCGTAACCTGATTCACCCTGCCGAGTTCATTCCGATGGCTGAGGAGACGGGTCTGATTCTCCCCATCGGCCTGTGGATGGTGCAGCAGGTCTGCCGCCAGGGCAGGCTCTGGCAGGAGCAGTATCCAAGTGAGCCTCCGCTGGTAATGGGGGTGAATCTGTCGGTGAGGCAGTTCCAACACGCACAACTGGTGACGGAGGTCTCGAAGATTCTGAAAGAGAGCGGGCTCGATGCACACCGTCTGCAATTCGAGGTCACCGAGAGCGTGGTTATGGAGAACGCCGAATCTACAATAAAGAGGATGCAGGGACTCAAGGCTCTGGGTGTGCAGCTCGCTATTGACGACTTCGGGACAGGTTACTCAAGTCTGAGCTACCTCAAACGTTTCCCGATAGACACCCTCAAGATTGATCGCTCCTTCATTGACGGGCTTGGTCAGGATTTGGAGGACACGGCGATTGTCCAGGCGGTGATCACTCTTGCGAAGACTTTGCGGGTTCAGGTTACCGCGGAGGGAGTGGAAACGGCCGAGCAAGTGCGGCACTTGAAATCTCTCGGCTGCGATCTCGCCCAGGGATATTACTTTTCCGAGCCGCTGTCAGCCGAATCGGCAGGTGCGCTACTCGCGAAGAGGGTGGGCGCTACGGGTACTCGTGCTCTGCAGGTTCTGGGAGGACAGCCTGCTTGATTCGGAGCCTACCACGGCCGGGGTGAGGTTCCAGTGCCAGAGAGAGGCGCAGGGTTGCCTGCCGCCTGGACGTGGGCCGTTGAGGATGTGCGTCCTGCATCCTCTGCTGCTGTGCTGGCAACAACACCGTCTCGGGCCACCTCTTAGCCGAACGACGCACGCAGGCAGGTACCCCGCAGCCTCTCCTCGTTGAGTTCTTGCCACATCTCCGAGGGCCCGATGGTTGCGAGCGATGCTCTCCGCTATAATCCGAGCGTGCATTCCAGGAGTAGAGTTATCGTGGACCGTGGCGACTAAGACAGGTCAGCCTGGGCCGTATGCGAAGTTTTCGGACGAAGACATAGTTCTCGCCTGCCGTCGGGGGGATGCGGCAGCGTGGGAAGCGCTCGTCGCCCGTTATCAGCGGCTGGTCTATAGTATTCCCATTCGTGCCGGGCTGCCCGCAGACTTGGCCGCGGATGTGTTCCAGGATGTCTTTGCGGCGCTCGTCCAACACCTGGACCGCATCGAGCAGCCGGCCCGCATAGGGGCATGGCTCGTTACTACCGCAAAGCGGGAGACGTGGCGGCAAAGCCGTGGCGAACGCACACGGGGACGTAGCGACTGGGAAGGCGACTATGATCCTACGAGTGAACTGCCCGACAATGATCCTCTCCCCGGTGAGGAACTGCTGCGGCTGGAGGAGCAGCACAGGGTACGCACGGCCGTCGCGGCTTTGGATGAGCGCTGTCGCACCCTGTTAACAATGCTGTTTTACACGAGCGATCCCCCGTCATACGCTGATATAGCTGCGGCCCTGGGCATCAGCGAGGGTAGTATTGGCCCTACTCGTGCCCGCTGCCTACAAAAACTACGCCATCTGCTTGAAACTACAGCGTCCTGATGTATTTGTTTGTCTCCGTCAATGCTCTATAGAGCGAGACTAGGAGCTAGAACATGAGCATCAAGGCTTTCCATGTCCCTCTCGACCAACTTCTCGATCTGATCGAGAGACGTATGCATCCAGATGAACAAGCACGAGCATCCCGTCATATCTCCAGGTGCTCTCGCTGTGGCAGCGATGCCGCGTGG
>JADDPP010000445.1 GCA_016781845.1 Rubrobacter sp. | reverse complement strand
CAACCGAGCGCTTCCCTACCGCTCTCGATATGCGAGAAGCACTCGAGGCGGCGCTGGCGAGTCCTGCTCCCAGCGCGGCCGCAGTTCCGCCAGCCTCCCATGCGGAACCAACCATCGCAATGCCTGTGGTGCGGTCGGAGACGGTCCGCCCTGCCACGACTCGCGAACCCGTGGCGGCTGCGGACCCCCGTATTGCAAGGGGATACCGCCCTCCCGTCTCCGCGACGGAGGGACGGCGGCCTCGCGGGCTTCTGCTCCTCATTCCGGCTTTCCTCCTGGCCTGCCTCTTCGCCGCTGTAGCGTTGCGGGACCCGCTCTTCGGTGTCCTGGGAGGCGCACCGCTGGTCATCAGAGGCACTGCGACGGCGACGCAGGGGGCGGTCGCGGGCGTCGTGCCTGCCACCCCTGCTGTGGAGGTGACTCCCACCACACCACCGCAACTCCCCACAAACACAGTGCCTGCGGACACGCAGGAGCCTGACCCCACCACTGCGCCAGTCAGGCCGGACAGGCCGGCTGGCTTCAGAGCGCGCGCCGTGTCGCAGGACCGTATACAGCTTCGATGGGCTCCTGCGTCCGCAGGCGTCACCGGATACCAGCTACAGCGCGCCGTGGCAGGCGGGGGGTACGAGCTGCTCGCCACGATGGACGCGGATGCGACAGCGTACAGCGATGAGAGCGGTCTCCTCCCTGGCAGGAGGTATACCTACAGGTTGCGCGCCACGGGGGAGGGGCAAGCCTCTAGCTGGGTTCTCGCGAGCGCTGCCACGCTGCCAGCTCCCATTGAGGAGCCGGACCCCACGAATACACCGACGCCATCGCCCACGCCGACGGAGGAGCCGGAGCCCACACTCGCCCCAACAGCGACCAGTACACCGACACCGACTCCAACCGACATCCCGGAGCCGACAGACACACCGAGGCCCAGGCCTACCGAGACCCCTACCCCGGAGCCACCCGACACTCCCACGCCGGAGCCACCGCCTCCGCAGCCGCCGACCCGTACCGTGGAAGCCGCCAGAGTAACGGAGCTTGAGGACAATCAGTTCACCGGCGGCTTCTCCTCCCCGCGCTTCTACCAGGGGCGCACTGCCCGCTGGGTGTACGGACAACGGACGGAGTACACGACGATGCGGGCCACGTTCACGATAGAGGGGGAGCCTGTCGGTGCGGGACCTGACAACACGGCGATACTGCAGCTGCACGGAATGGATTCGGAGAATCCGCCGAAAACTCTGATTCGGATCCAGATGAACGGCCGGACCATCTTCGAGGGCAGAAACCCGCTGCCGAATGACACAGTTGATACTCGCACCAGTAACTGGGGTACCTCCAATCTGGAGTTCGACGCAGCCGTCCTGCGAGAGGGACGCAACACTCTCACAATCACGAACCTCGAACCCAACGGCGGCTTCCGAGGCCCCCCTTTCTTCATGCTCGACCGCGCGTACGTGGCGTATCTTGAGAGCTAGATGCGATACGAGTGCAGGCGGCGTGATATAATCCGCCAATCTTCCACCCTCGGCTTTCACAGGTGTAACAGGAGTAGTAGTAGCAGAGCAGTGAGGCTTCACACAGACCGATGATTGCGTTTCCACTCACCACAACCGCAATCGCGATAATAGTGGCGATAGGCGCCCTCCTGGCGGTGGCGATGCTCTATGCCGTAACCCGCCTCAGGTCGGCCAGACACCGCCAGTACGCAGGGAGTGTTTCCAGGGGCAGCTCGGAGCCGAACGCCCGCGAGGAGATCACCCAGCCGTTGCCCGCTACCATCCGTCCACAGGTCCAGATAGCGCCAACCGCGAGCCTGCGCTCCGCCCAGCGCAGCGACCGCGGCCGCGTGCGGGCCACCTCCGCCAACGAGGATGATACGCTCATCCTGGAACTCAAGGACGAGGAAGGCCAGGTTCGCACGGCGCTGTATGCGGTCGCCGATGGCATGGGCGGCCACGAGAAGGGCGAGATAGCGAGCCGAACCGCGACCAGGTCTGTCGAGCAGGCCCTGCGAACGGACCCCTTCTTCAGAAGCACCGGGTATCCCGATGGCGAGTATACCGACCAGGATGTCGTCGAGGTGCTGCGGCGCGCCGTAATGGTCTCCAACCGCGAGGTTTACGGCCTGAGGATGGACCAGCAGACGAATATGGGCACGACCCTCGTGCTCGCCCTCGTGATACGCTCAAAGGCGTACGTGGCGAACGTCGGGGACAGCAGGGCGTACCTGCTGCGCGACGGAGGGATAGAGCAGATCACGGAGGATCACTCCCTCGTGGAGCGAATGGTCGCGAGCGGGCAGATAACCGAGGCGGAGGCGCGGCTGCACCCTCAGCGCAACCTCGTCTTCCGCTCGCTCGGCACCGAGCCAAACGTGGAGGTAGATCTCTTCGTCGAGCCACTGCAGGCGGGTGACCGCATCCTGCTGTGCAGCGATGGACTCACGATTATGTTGCCCGACGAGAGGGTGGCGTATATAGTCAACCGCGAACCCGACCTGGATACCGCGTGCCGCGCGCTCGTCCGCGCCGCCAACGAGGCGGGTGGCAAGGACAACATCAGCGTCGTCCTCGCCGAGATCATACCAGCTTAGGCGTCTGATGTGTCTTCGGGGACGCGGTGGATCGCGCCCCCTGCGGCGACTACAGCGCTATGCTCCTGCTTGGCTCCTCCCCGAGCTGCTCCGCCAGCTCTGCTACCGAGGTCACTGGCTGGCGGCATACGTAGTTGTGACACACGTACGCCGTCGGCTGCCCGTTCACCTGTGGACGCTCCGCCAGCAAGGCAACGTACCCGGTCGTCTGGGTGTCATCCGGCTCAGCCGCCGCGAGAACTCGGTTCGGCAGATAGCGGCTATAGACCTCGCGCAGCAGGGCGCGAGCACGGTCCTCCACCGGGTTCCCTACGATGGCTACCTCGAGCGGCGTGGAGACCAGGAAGTCAGCGGCGCACAGCAGCCTTCCGAACGAGGTCGGGTGCTCCGCCATGATAGGGGCCATGCTGTTGAGCACCTTCGCCGCCACATCCTGGTAGTTGAACTCGGCGAAGAACGCGGAGAGTCTCAGCAGCAGCTCGCACGCGACGGAGTTACCCGCGGGGACGGCGTTGTCGTACAGGCTGCGCGGGCGGTTGAACAATTGCTCGTGGTCGGCACTCGTGTCGTAAAAGCCGGGCAATCCTGGGTCCCAGAACTGCTCGATCATTCTGTCGGCGAGCGCCCGCGCCTCCCGCAGCCAGCGCACATCGAAGGTCGCCTCGTAGAGGGAGACCAGGCCATCCGCGTAGAACGCGTAGTCCTCGAGGTAGCCGTTGAGCCTTGCGCGTCCGTCCTTGTACGTGCGCAGCAGGCGGCCGTCCTCCGCCTTCAGGTGAGAGAGCACGAACTCGGCGTTTCGCACCGCGATCTCGCGGTAATCGGCGCGGTCGAGCGCGGCAGCGGCCTCGGCGAACGCGCGCAGCATCAGCCCGTTCCATCCCGTCAGGACCTTCTCGTCGCGGCCGGGACGTTCCCTGTGCTCCCGTGCCTCGTACAGCTTCTTGCGCGAGCGCTCCACAATCTCCATCACCTCGCCCGGCTCTTTACTGGATAGGGTGGCGATGGTGTCGACTGGGCGAGGGACGCTGAGGACGTTTGTCCCCTCAAAGTTGCCGCGCTCTGTGACGTGGTAGTACAGGTTCACCACCGCCGCGTCGTCCGGGCCAAGCACCTCCCTGATCTGCGCGGGAGTCCAGACGTAGAACTTGCCCTCCTCACCTTCGCTGTCCGCGTCCTGCGTGGAGTAGAAACCTCCTTCAGGGGAGGTCATCTCGCGCCGGACGTAGTCGAGGGTTTCCTCCGAGACCTTGCGGTAGTGCTCGTTTTCTGTCGCCAACCACGCCTGTAGATAGAGACGCGCGAGCTGCGAGTTGTCGTAGAGCATCTTCTCGAAATGCGGCACGAGCCAGCGGTCGTCCACCGCGTAGCGGTGAAAGCCGCCGCCGATCTGGTCGTAGATCCCGCCTGCGGACATCTCGTCGAGCGAGTGACTCACGATGTCGAGCGCGCGCAGGTCGCCCGTGCGCTTGTACGAGCGCAGCGCGAACTCGAGCGTCATAGGCTGCGGGAACTTCGGCGCCCCTCCGAAGCCTCCGTGCCGGGTGTCGTAGCTCTGAGAGAGGGCGGCGAGCGCCCTGTCCAGTGTCTCCTGGCTCAACTCCTCCCTGTTCGGTATCTGCAGGTGGCTTACGTGAGCCAGATGCTCGCGCAGCTCGCCCGCGCCGTGCTCCAGCTCCTCGCGCCGGTCGCGCCACGCCTCAGCGAGCGCCCGGAGCACCTTCGGGAAGCCAGGCATGCCCATTCTGTCCTCGGGCGGGAAGTACGTGCCACCGTAGAAAGGCCTGCCGTCCGGCGCGAGGAAGACGGTCATCGGCCAGCCGCCGTGCCCCGTCATAGCCTGCACGGCGTCCATGTATATGGAGTCCAGGTCTGGCCGCTCCTCGCGGTCCACCTTGATGTTCACGAAGTTCTCGTTCATTATGCGCGCGATATCCGGGTTCTCGAACGACTCGTGCTCCATGACGTGGCACCAGTGACACGCGGAGTACCCGATAGAGAGCAGCACGGGCTTGTCCTCGGCACGCGCCTTCTGGAGAGCCTCATCGCCCCACGGATACCAGTCCACCGGGTTGTCCTGGTGTTGCAGCAGGTAAGGGCTCGTCTCGTTCGCCAATCTGTTAGGCATGGGGAAAGTCTCGCTTTCGTCACTACATAACGGTGGTGTGCAAGCGGTGTGCCAGGGCAGGCTCGCTATCGTGAGGGGAAGTAGCCCATCCGTGTAGGGGCACGATGCCTGGCGGTCTCGGTGATTGAACTCGGGCACGAGCTTTACCCTGTCATCACAGCACGTGTGAGGGATTCGGCTGCAAACCAGGCAACAAAAAAGACCGGCCCGAGTTGAACCGGTCTTGGGAGGGTGCCGAGGGGCAGAATCGAACTGCCGACACTGCGATTTTCAGTCGCATGCTCTACCGACTGAGCTACCTCGGCCTGGTGGGCGGTACAGGGCTCGAACCTGTGACCTCCTCGGTGTAAACGAGGCGCTCTGGCCAACTGAGCTAACCGCCCTGGAAGGGGTGCCGAGGAAGAGACTCGAACTCTTACGCCCTCAACGGGCACTAGCCCCTCAAGCTAGCGCGTCTGCCTATTCCGCCACCTCGGCGCACCAAAGATTATATGGATTCGAGGCAGTGCATGTCAAGTCCGGTCAGTTGCAATAACGCGACAATGCTGATTCTTGAGGTGCAGTGCCTCGGTCTCACCGTGCGTCACGTACGCCGTGCGTCCTGGTTACAAGGCGTCCAAACACTCCGAGCGATCCGCACCTGTTTCAATAGCACCTAAACCCGCACCCACTCGATGCCTTCCTTGCGCGCGCCTCGGGTTTGTGTTTTACTCTCCCGAAGCATACGCAACTGTGCGCCCCGACCAGGCATGACAGGGGCGAAATCGGTCCGCCACCAGTCACAGCTCTTGCCGGAGGAGATGTTTGTCCGAGGTAGTAGTTTCCACACATCCACTCGTCGCTCACAAGGTCACCAGACTTCGCGACGCGCGAACCGGAACCAAGGAGTTCCGCGAGCTTGCCCACGAGATCACAACGCTGCTGCTGTACGAGGCGACGGCCGACCTTCCTGTTGACAGGATACCGGTCCAGACACCACTGACGACCGCTACCGGCGCCGAGCTCCAGGCGAACATAGGCTTCATTCCTATCCTTCGCGCGGGGTTAGGCATGGTGCCTGCCGCGTCGAGCCTGCTGCCTCACGCTCAGGTCTGGCACCTCGGCATCTACAGGGAGCACTCGACGCGGATGCCGGTGGAGTACTACAACAAGCTGCCCGAGGACCTGAACATAGATGTTGCCATAGTGCTCGACCCGATGCTTGCCACCGGAGGTTCCGCGGTGGCGGCGGTGGACGTGCTGAAACTGCGCGACCTGCGCTCCGTAAAGTTTGTCGGGCTCATAGCCGCGCCCGAGGGTGTGAAGGCTCTGCGCGACGCGCACCCGGATGTCCAGATCTACGTCGCCGCGCTGGACTCGCACCTGAATGAGGATGCGTACATAGTGCCGGGCCTGGGCGACGCGGGTGACCGGCTCTTCGGGACAGCGTGAACCAGGGAGGCATTATCTCTAGGATCGCCAGGATCGGATGCTGTTGGGACCGGCGAGTTGTGCATCCACCAGGGCCGTCGAAGCCGCGCAGAACATCGCCGGCAAGTAGGTACAGCCCGGGGCGCGTGTTTTCGGTTTTTCCTGGCGACCTCGGTGTCGCGGTGGTTACGCCACCTACTGGCCGAGGAGCTCGAAGCGAATAGCTTCCTGCTCGTCGAACAGCCTGTTCGTAAGGCGGCGAGTCAGGTCCGCGACCCTGTCGCCTATGCCTGCGGTGGCAACGGAACCCACTATAAACCCGCCAAGCACGCCGATCAGCGCGCCCAGCAGAAAGACGCCTCGATCGTCGCGATTCGTTCTCATGTCTCCTCCGTCGCTACTGAATGACGAGTAGGGGGCGAGCATCCTTCCAGAGCTCGTCGAGCCGGTAGAAAGCCCGCTGCTGTGGTGAGAAGACATGGGCTATGACATCCCCAAAGTCGATAAGTATCCACCCGCCGTCGCTGGTACCCTCGATGCGCTTGCTCTCGACCCCCATCTCTGCCGCCCTGTCGAGGAGGGCGCGCAGGAGCGTGTTGATCTGCCGCTCGGTGCCACCGGTGCAGAGTACAAAGAAGTCCGAGATGATCGAGATATCACGCAGGTCAAGCAGGACGATGTCGTCGGCCTTGCGGTCAGCAACCGACTCGACGAGCGCTCGCGCCAACTGTTCGGGTGAAGTTCTTACCTGGGTGTCTACTGCCAAATACGCACCATCCTTTTTCCTCATTCTACCCCTATGGTGATGGTCGTGGCAACTGCGCGGTAGGGGGCGAGGGGCGGGGCGCCTGGAGAGGCGCTGATGCCTCGGGTCCTACCTCTCACTCCCATACAGCGACCTCCTGCCGCGCGGACCGGAGGTGTGGAGCACCGCGTACTCTCGCTCGCGTTCCCGGATAGCGTCCCCGTTCCAGTAGCGGTTCCATTCGTCTGGGGCATCCATACTCACACCACCATGCTCTGTGAGCCGCTCCCGCACCCTGCACAGCACAGGCGCGTTCATCGAGCTGCCGGTCACTATCGCCTGCCCCTTGCTAAGCGCCGGCAACTCATCGAGTATATCGCGGCTCGCGCTCTCCACGGCGGAGGCGATGGTGTTCTGGTCTATTGGATTGACCACTTTCATGATGAACTGAGTCATACACTGCGAGAGAACGTCCGCGTCCAGCTTGCCCGGACGCTGGCTGATCAGGCCCACCCCAAGCCCGAACTTGCGCCCTTCAGCGAGCACCTGCTTGAGTATGCCTGTGCTCATCGCATCACCACCCGCGGGCGCGAAGTGGTGTGCTTCCTCCAGTAGCACGAATACCGGATACGGAATGTGCTCGGCGTCGCCCTGCGATGTCTCACCTCGCGCCGTGCGCTGGCGCGCTCGGTAGATGCGTCGCAGGAGCGTGGCTGTTATCACCTGCTGTCGCTTCTCATCAATGTCGTCGAGTTGGAGCACGCTGCACTGCCCTGGCTTGAGCAGCTCTCGGAGGTCCAGGTCCTCAGAGGCGGAGAACGGCGGCTTGCCGAGCATCGAGTCCAGACGGCGGCACAGTCCGTCGGCGGTCATGGAGTAGTCTACACCCTGGTCGTCACGGCGCTCATCCGCGATGTTGCGTATCTTTACCTCCAACTCGCCGACAGACCACGCCCGGTTCTCCTGATTCTGGACGCGCGTGAACGCCCTGGAGAGCAGCTCCTCCATCCGCTCCGTCATCGTGGGTAGCAGGTAGCGAAGGTCGGGGTACTCCAGCGTCGAGAGCTTTACCTTGATGCGCTCGGGACGAAGTATCCACGACCGTGGCCTGTAGTCGGACAGGCTCCCGCGTTCGTGGAAAGCCTCTGTGTTCGGAAGCTCCTTGAGCGTGCCGTACTCTCCGTGCGGGTCCAGCACCAATACGCACGCCTTGTTCGCCGGACTCATCAACTCCTCTATCAGCACGCCCGCGAGATAGCTCTTGCCGGAGCCTGTGCTCGCGATGATAGCCATGTGCGTGCTCGTGAACTCGCGCACGTCGAGGACCACAGGCACCTCGCCCTCGCGCCTGCTCAGCAACGAGCCTATGCACGCCGAACCGCGCTCACCGGGAAGCTTCTTGGAGAGTGTATCCCTGAGCAGCTCGTTCTCCGCCAGGTATATGGGCCAGCCGCAGCTCGGCGACAGTCGCGGGTTTATGAACGCCTTGAATCGTTCGTCGTAGTAGCCGAGCAAGGTGACGGTTAGCTGGAACAGCTCTCTCTCAGGGTGCGTGTAGCCCACCGCGCGCGCCAGCTCGTCAGGGGAGATGCGCGGGTCCGCGAGGAAGCTGTCGGGGAAGAGCTTGACCGGCTCACGACGGGTTATGCGGCCGAGAATGCGGCGCTCCCGGCCCTCCACGTGCGCCTTGTAGTACACGAACTCGCCGTTCTTGAGCTTCTGCTCCGGGTCCGCACTGATAAGCGTGTACTCGTGCGGAGTCTCTCCAGGCCCTTTCGCCGCCCCGACGGGCTCGGTGTGCATCGTCGTGTGTACCTCCTCAGCGCGCAAGCTCAACCCGCGTCTTCCACGAAAGATTAGTCCGCAGCGCGCCTATTGTGCGCGTCTGTTCCGGCATGAGGTCCTCCAGCCCGTCAAGAACGCTTAGCAACAGCGAGGGCATAATAGGGTCGGTAATGGACATGAGCAGGCTGTAGTAGCCGAGTTCCAGTTGTCCCGCGCCGTTATGGAACGCGCGCACGCCCTCCGGCGCCAGCCGTGTGACAGGCGCCCCAATGGGAGCAACAACCGGACAGTACCCACTGGTCATCCGTCTGCCGCCCCGCATCTGCCCGACAACGAGGATGCCGAGCAGCACGGCAGTCTCGTTGAGATAGTCGGGCGAGAACACCTCCAACTGCGACTGGCTGGAGAGCCTGGGGCCGAAGGTGCCGTAGTCGGGGTTGTAGAGTTGTGTGTCGTAGACGAGGCCCACTGCCGCGTCTCCCTGCTCCGACCCCGCGGGCATCTGAACCCACGTGCCCAGGGCGTGATCCTCCGGCACGGGCGCGTGCGCGGTCTCACCCGGCCCGTACACCTGGCAGACGTAGTCTATGTGTGAGTTGCTCTTGATAATCTTGCCGATTGTGGTCATGTCTGTCCGTGACTCTCCTGGGAAGGATGCAGTGGCAGCGCGGGAGTCCCTGTCATAATGATCGGTTATGGAAGGCGTCGTGCCTGCCCCGTTTCTTACCGACGCCTGTACTTGCTCTGTATCTTACTCGCGACCCTGAGCCTGATGCCATTGCGCTCGGCGAACTGCTCGAAGAGCCCATAGAAGCGGCGCCTGTCCTCGGAGGTGATGACAGCCACGGCATCGGCCGTCTCGATAGCGTACGGGTAGCCATTGCCTACCACCGCTTCCGCGCGGACAATCTGCGCGACGTCCTCCGCCTGCCCTTCTTCGACGACCCAACGGGGGAGGTCGAGGCGGGCGGGAACATTGGAGGCGGAGGTCTTCAGGTAGAGGAAGCAGACGCGGTCACTCAGGTCCGCCGCGCCGTCTCCTTCGCCCGCCTTGTAGTCCGCGAGCACTCCCTCGCGGTTGCAGAGCCAGGCGGGGGTGCGGTCACCCCAGTTCATGCTGCCGCGCAAGAGTCCCGCGTCCGTGACGAGCTCGGCGGGCTCCAGCTCCGGGTATGCGTGGGCGAGCATGGTTGTAAGGTCACGCGCGCGGCTGCTGTCCACGTAGCCTACAAGCGGCACGCGGGTCCGCTCCGACGTCGAGAGCAGCCGCACCGCCTGCTGGATGTAGAACTCTCGTGTCTGAGGCTCCAGGTTCTCCGCGAACGAGACGACGAGCGACCCGTCGAAGAACGCGACGGGCAGTGGACGCACGCCTGAGTGCTCCTGCATCCACTCGCACAAGCGGTCCACCTCCAGCTCGAACCGGCGCAGGCTCACCCGCTGGTCGGAGAAGACAGACACCCCGTTGCGCACCACGAACACCTCGTCGGGGGGCAGGACCTCCACGTGGACATCCTTGATGTACGGCACGTCCGGGTTGTGCGGGTTCTCGAACCATCCCACCTGAACCGCCGCGACGGGCACCGAGATGTCCGGCAGGGGCTGTATCTGGCTGCCATCTGCGGCGAAGGTGATCCGGTCGTACAGCGTCCGTGCCGCCCACTCCCGCGCCTCCTCGTGGTTGGTAAACTCCACGCCAAAGGGCAGGACCGGACGACAGTAGGTGTCCCACTCGGGGGAGGGCAGGGCGCCGGTGGGGCCGCCGGGCAAGGGAGCCGATATCTCGTGCGCGCTCCGGCCCTCAAGCCGCGCCAGGGCGTCACGGTACGCCGCAAGGTCGTCGCTGAGTGTGCGGTCGTAGCCGGTGAAGCGGTCGAGGTTGGCCTCCAGTGCCCGTGCGGCGCGGCTTGCATGCAGCACTACTCTACGAGCCCTCGTGCCCGTACGCGACCGTGCTGTCGCCGCCGACCTTACGCACGACGACTGCGTGGCTCACCTGGCGCTCGAACGTGTCGTCGTGTGAGATCACGAACAACTGCTCGAAGCCCTTGACCTCACGCACCTGCGCAGCGAGGTTCGTTCGGCGCGTCTCATCCATGTTCTGCGTTGGCTCATCGAGGAACGCGATGTCAATGTCGGAGAGCTTCTTTAGGAGGGCGAGGCGAACGGCGAGCGCGGCGCTCATCTGCTCCCCGCCGGACATCTGGTTGAACACAAGCCGCTCGGCCCCGCGCTCGAGCTGTACCTCGTACTCGGGAGTCCACACCAGCCGGGCAGAGTGGTCGTCAATGATATCGGAGAAGATGCCGCGCGCCTCCTGGGAGACGCCGTACAGGAGCGCCTCCGTCACCGGCCCCTGCGCTTCCTTGAGCGTCTTGCGGGCGTACCCGAGCACTTCCTGAAGCCTCTGCAGCCGTTCAGCCTCGGCGAGCGCCGCTTCCTTGAGGCTGGCGTGCTGCTCGGCCTTGTCGAGCGCTGCTCGGAGCTCGTTCAGGCGGTCGGTCTCGTTTTGGATTTTGGTTTTGAGCCCGCCTATCTCACTGCTGAGTTGCTCAACGCTGGTTCTCGCGTCCTGCAACGCTCGCTCGTCCCACCGCTCCAGCGCCCTCTGCAGCACTCCCTCCTGACGCTCCAGCTCGGCGGTTTGCCGGGACAGCTGGCCCTCGAGCTGCTTCTGCTCTATCTGATGACGTGGCAGCTCCGCCGCCATGGATGCGTTCGCAAGGTACGCCTCATAGTCGGCATGGTTCAGGCGGATTATCTCCTCCGCGTCCCGCACGGAAGCCTCCACGCCCTGCAGCGGAGCTATGTCCCGCTGCAAGGCTGTGATACGCTCCAGCGTCGCCTGTCGTGTCTGGAAAAGCGCATCACGTGCGGCCTGCAGCTGCGGCAGGGCGTTCGCCAGGCCGCGGGCATCCGCGTACGCTCCCCCCGCGTCACCCAGGTCCGCCAGGCGGCGCTGGAGCTCCCGAAGCTCGCCGAGCCGCTCGCGTGCCTGATCGAGGTCCTCCTCCCTTCGTGACCTCGCGTGTGCGCGCTCCTCGTTCTCGTCGGCCTGCCTGCGTCTCTGATTCTGCAGGTCGGGCAGCCGTCCGACGTCGCGCTGCGCCGCCTCCGCGCGCTCCAAGTCGGCAGCGAGCGCGGCATCCTCCTGCTTCAGCATTGGAAGCTGCGCTACGGTGCCCTCCTGCTCCGCTATCTCCGCGTGCAGGTCCGCCTGTCGGGTGCGTAGCTCTTCGAGCCTGCGCCGCTCTCCATCGAGCTGAACACGCATCATTTGGCTAGCCTGGACAGTCTTTGCAGCAACCTGAGCCTGCTCGCGAAGGGCCTGCGCCTGCTCCAGGTCCCTGGCAGCCTGCTTGCCCAGGGCTTCAACCCGCTTCATCTCTCGCCCGAACCAGTCGTCTTGCGCGCGCTCACGTTGCAGCGCCAGGCAGTCGGCGCGCGACATCGGGCAGGCCACCGCCTGCGCCTTCTTCTGCGCCGCCAGCTCCCTGTACTGGGCAATAAGCTCCTGCCGGTGCTCGGAGGCGACACGTTCCCTTTGATGGAGCGCCTCGACCTCCGAAGCCAACCGCTCGACCTCCGGGGAGAGGCGCGCCTCGCTGGTGAGCTTCTGTACTGCTGTCTCAGCACCCTTGATTTGGGCCTGCAGCGCAGTCATGTCGCCCGCCAGCTTGCGCGCCTGCTCGCTCGCCTGGTGTGCGGACCGCAGGCGAAGCCTCACGTCCTCGCGCCGCTGCCTGAGCTGCGGCACACGCTCCGCCTCAGGACGCAACCGCTCAATGCGTGCGACCTCGGTGTCCAGCCGCAGTATCTCGCGCTCGTCGCGCTGCATCTGGTCTGTCAGAGTGCGCAGGTCCGCCTCCAGCTTGGGGAGCTGCTGCCTGACCTGCTCCAGCGCGTGGACCTGCTTGCCGAGCTCCGCGGCCTCCTCGGCCCTGGCCTTGAGCTCGGGCAGGCGCGCGGCCTCGGACTCCGCACGCACGATTTCCCGCTCCCTGTTCGCGATCTCGAGGCCTGTGCGCTCCAGGTCTCGTTCCTCCAGCTCCAGTAGTCCGAGGAGGCGGCGATACTCGGCGTGTCGCGGCTGCAGATCGCGCAGCTTCGCCTGAGCGTCCACGTACAGCTTGTGCCCTACTGTGGAGCGCTCCACGACCTCGTGCGCCCGCCAGGCCTGGTTCACGCGCGCCGTGGCCTGCTCATAGCTCTGGCCAAGCCCGGCTTGCGACTGCCGCGAGAGTTCCAGCGTGTTTCGCAGGTCGGAGATGCGCCGCTCCTCGGTCTCCAGCGCCGCGACGTGCGCGTCCTCGCGCTGCTTCCGGGTCTCCCGCTCCTTAAGCAGTCCTCCGGCGGTAGCGACCGCGTCGTGTGCGGCCTGCATCGCCAGGGTAATATCCGGTATCTTGCTGGCCTCCACACCGTGCGTCGCTACGAGCTCCCGCTGGTCGCGCACCTTGTTCTCGAGGTGACGGTTCGTATCCAGGAGGTTTCCCGCGGCGTTTGCGTACTCATGGACGCGCAGGATGGGGTCGAAGGCATGTTTGCGCCCCTCCGCGCTCTGCAGGAACGGCGCGGTCAGCCCGCCCTGGGGCACGCCGACGGCGTTTGCAAACAGGACCTGCGGCGCGGCGGCGTCCTCTGTGCCGAGCTGCCGTTGCAGCCATTCCTTTACGTCCTTCGAGCCCTCAACCAGGCGGGCATTGATCTCCTGGTCGAACACGTACCAGAGTGGCGCGGCGCCGCCGGTCTTGCGCACCACCTCGTACGGTCGGTCGTCGCGCGCGAGGAAGGTGACCGCCACCTGGCCGGCGGTCGCACCATCGCGGCGGAACTGCTTCTGGTTGTACGGCAGGTAGTCGAACAGCGCCCAGCCAATCGCCTCGACTATCGTGGTCTTCCCGGCGCCGTTCTCCCCGCAGATGCAGTTCGTGCCGTGTTCGAAGCGGACGGTCTGGTTTGTGTAGCTCTTGATGTTGGTGAGCTGTACTGAGAGCACCCTCACGCGGCGTTATCCTGTACTCTGGGGCTCTTCGCCGCTCGCTCCAGGCCGCGCTCCAGCAGCGTAACGACCTCCTCGGGCGGCAGGCCGGCAAGCGCGGAGTCCTTGAGCTCCTGGAAGGTTTGCGCCCACTCGGCCGCGGCCCCTGCGTACCGGGCGTCGCGCACGAGCAGGTCAGTAAGAACCTGCAGCTCCAGCGCTCGGCGGTCTATGCTTCCGTCCTCGTTTATCGCAGCGCTCGCGCTGTAGCCCACTGGCACCGTGTTGTTCTTGATGCGCACGACGAGGGGGTCCCAGTTCTCGCGTACCCGCGCCTCGATCTGGTCGAGGTTCAGGCCGTCGTCCCCGAACTGAAGCGTGCCTCGCAATGTCACATCCACGACCGGCTTGTGAGCGCGCACCGCCGAGATCTTGCGCTCTACCTCCCGCAGCACGGTGTCCTCCAGGCTCTGCGGCGTAGTGCATGCCTCGATGCCGACGAAGACTCGGTGGAACTGCCTGCGCGGGTTCTCGTGGTGCTTCACGGAGAGCAGCTGGCGGCTCTCTGTGTCGGCCTCGACCTCGTAGTACCCTCGGCTCCAGTCCCACTCCTCGGTGGAGCACGTCTCCAAGCTACCGGGGTTGTACGCCCAGCCGCCAAGCTCGTACTGCTTGTGTATGTGCCCAAGCGCGAGGTATTCGCAGTGGGGCCGCAGCATCTCCATCTGCGTGCTGCTGAGGCCGCCAGTCGAGCGCGGTATCTGGCCCTCCAACCCCTCGTGCAGCATGGCTACGCTGAACGGACGCCTTGCCTCACCCCCAAGCTGCTCTGATACGTGCTCCAGCACCCTCGGCGCGCTCGCGCCGTGGTACTTGATGCCGTACACCCGCGCCGGACCGATGTCCACATAGCCGCCCAGCCTGTTTTCCTCGTCCCACGGCTCGAGCCTCGATTGCCCCGAGCTATGGTCGGGACCGAGCAGGTAGAGCAGGTCGTGGAAGCACAGGAACTCCAGCCACGTGTAGCTGGAGTTGTAGAACGCGCGCTCGTGGTTGCCCTCCACGCAGAGCACGGGAATGCCAGCCTGCTTCATGCGAGTTAGCAGGTCGAACGCCTGCGTCATTGTGCGGGCGTCCACGGCGCGCTTGTGGAACAGATCCCCTGCGATGAGCATGAAGTCCACGCGGGAGGAGATAGCGTGCTCGCAGACGTGCATAAACGCGCGCGCAAAGTCATCGGCGCGCGTGTGCAGGCCGTACTGCTGGTAACCAAGGTGAACGTCGGCGGTATGTATCCACCTGATCTTCACGGAACCCTCTTTCTAGCTGGCCCAGAGTATAACAGGGGCGAGGTGCGATTGGTACGGGGGCGTTTCCAGAGTCAGCCCGAAGAGACGCTGCACGCAACGTCTGGATCACTTGTCCACCGCCACCAGCGCCGACCCTGACACGACCTTGGTCGTAGGTGCAGTCCAGATCGGCGGAGACGTAGCGTGCTACGTCTCTGCAAGCGTCCCATGCGACCTGAACTGCGTTCGATTTAGCTTTACCTGAATGGCGTGTAGACAGGTCCGCAAGGGTGGGGTATAGTGACATCAACGGCAGCTACCCACAGCCTCGCTTCTCCAGAGTCGGGCATCAGGGTTAGAACGGAGCTTCGCCGTATGTTTCAATCGCGCCGCGCTGCCGGTTCCGGGCCTTCATCCATGGACTTGACAGGCGGTGCGCGGTCCCCTATAACTCCACACCTGGCATCTACAGTGCCTGCCATCAACCCTGCACCTCGCCCTGCGCGGGATGTCTGCCTCCTGCACACAAGAGGCGCGAGCGTAGTCCGAGTCGGCTGTTCAAGTAGTAGATATGGGAGTGCATAGTGACAGCAACACCAGCAGCAACCATAGGTGAGCTTCGGGCCACGGGCTACACCGTCCAGCCCGTCAAGGAGGAGATGCGCCAGAACCTCATACGGATGATTCGCAGAGGCGAGGACTTCTTCCCCGGCATAGTTGGCTATGAGGACACCGTCATCCCCCAGGTGGAGAACGCCATTCTCTCCGGGCAGGACATCATCTTCCTGGGGGAGCGCGGCCAGGCGAAGACGCGCATCGCCCGCTCGCTCACGAACCTGCTCGATGAGTCCGTACCCATAATAGATGGCTGCGAGATCAACGACGACCCGTTCAACCCAATCTGTGCTGTATGCCGCCAGAAGGTCGAGGAGCACGGGGACGCCACCCCAATCGAATGGCTCTCGCGAGACCGCCGCTACGGGGAGAAGCTCGCCACCCCCGACATCACCATAGCGGACCTCATCGGCGAGGTGGACCCGATACGTGTGGCGGAGGGCCGTTACCTCTCGGACGAGTTGACTATCCACTACGGGATGGTCCCGCGCACGAACAGGGGCATCTTCGCGCTCAACGAGCTGCCGGACCTCGCGGAACGCATCCAGGTCGGCCTCCTGAATATCATGGAGGAGCGCGATGTCCAGATCCGGGGCTACAAGGTGCGCCTGCCACTCGATGTCTTCGTGGTGGCGTCCGCTAACCCGGAGGACTACACGAACCGCGGCCGGATAGTCACCCCGCTCAAGGACCGGTTCGGCTCCGAGATACGCACGCACTACCCCCGCGAGATCGAGTACGAGATCCGCATCATGGAGCAGGAGGGCAACCTGTACGAGGCTCCCGGTATGAACGTGCTCGTGCCGCAGTTCATGAAGGAGATTGTAGCCGACGTTACACACCTCGCGCGCAAGTCGGCGGACATCAACCAGCGCTCCGGTGTGAGCGTGCGCGTCAGCGTCTCCAACTATGAGAACGTGCTCTCGAACGCGCTCAAGCGCGCGGTGCGGCTGGACGAGAGCTCGGTTTCCCCACGCATCAGCGACCTGGACGCGATAGTTGCGTCCACGGCGGGAAAGATAGAGCTGGAGTCGGCAGGCGACGTGAGTGAGGAGCGCGTGGTGCGCAAGCTCGTGCAGAAGTCCGTGCTGACCACGTTCAACCGCTACTTCCAGCTTTCGGACTTCGCGAGCGCGATAGGGCGCTTCAACACAGGCGCGATGATAGAGGTCGCGGAGCTTATGCCGTCGCCGGACTACGCGCAGCAGGCCCTGGAGTGGCCGGAGATGCGCAGCGCGGTGCAGAGGCTAGGCGTGGGTGAGCACCCCGCTGCCGTGGCTTCGGCAGTCGAGTTCGTTCTTGAAGGGCTGCACCTGAGCCGCAAGCTCAACAAGGACCGATCCGAGGGACGGTCGCTTTACAGAAGGTAATGCGGTGTCCGGGCCCATGTAGTCGCCGCACAGTCGCAGACTCGGCAATTGCAAGCGGCGCCGATGAGCCTCACTACTCTGAAGGCGCGTACCTGTTGAGATTGGCATAAGGAGAGTCCTTCGATGAGCAGCTTCACGAACCGGTTCCGTTACTCCCGCTGGGACAACACTCAGCAGCTTGAAGACCTCTCCGCTGAGGACCTGCTCGACGCGCTCTCCGATGAGCTCATCGCGGACGGCGACCTGTACGGAGCCCTCCGTCGAATGTATCGGTGGGGTGACGAGGGCAGGCTGGACGGGCAGATACCGGGCCTGCAGCAGCTTCTGGAGCGCCTGCGCCAGCAGCGACAGGCGGAGCTCGCGCAGCACGACCTCGGAGGCATCTTCGATGAGATACGCGAGCGGTTGCAGGACGTGGTTGACACGGAGCGGCAGGGCATCCAGGACCGGCTCGACCGCGAGCTGGGAGGGCAGACGCCGCAGCAGGGTTCCCCGCAGGAGCCGGGGGAGTCCGGCCAGCAGGGAGACCCACCGCAGGGGCGCAAGCCGTCTCAGCAGGGGATGCAGTCGCCGCAAGGCGCTCAGTCCGGGCAGCAGGGTGCGCAACGGCCTCCGATAGACCCGGCACTAAGGAAGCTGCTCGAGCAGGTAGCGGCGAAGAAACAGCAGTTCCTGCAGGACCTGCCGGCCGACCCCGCGGGGCAGTTGCGCGAGCTCTCCGAGTACGAGTTCATGAACCCGGACGCGGCAGCGAAGTTCGCGGAGCTGCAGGAGATGCTCAAGCAGCAGGTGATGCAGCAGCAGTTTCAGGGACTCAAGGACGCCATCAGCGGTATGACGCCACAAGACCTGGAGCCGGTGCGCGAGATGGTGCGCGACCTCAACCAGATGCTCAACCAGCGCATGCAGGGTATCGAGCCGGACTTCCAGAAGTTCAAGGAGAAGCACGGTCGCTTCTTCCCGCCCGACATCAACTCGCTCGATGAGCTCATTGAGCATCTGCAGAAGCAGCGCGCCCAGATGCAGAGCCTCCTGAACAGCCTGTCCCCGGAGCAGCGCCAGCAGCTCCAGCAGATGATGGACAATCTGCTCGGGGACGACCAGCTCCGCTCCGAGCTCGGCCAGATGGCCGCGATGCTCGACCAGCTCGCCCCCGGTGACCAGTTCGGCAACTCGTACAACTTCTCCGGCTCCCAGCCGCTCGGCCTGCAGGAGGCGATGCAGTTGATGGAGCGCATGCAGGGTCTGGACGAGCTGGAGGGCCAGATGGAGGGCGCGCAGTACGGACGGGGCCTCGACCAGATAGACCCAAAGAAGGTGAGCGGCCTGCTTGGCCCCGAGGCGGCACAGCAGCTAGAGCAGCTTCAGAACCTGACGAAGGTGCTCGAGGAGGCAGGGCTGATTCAGCGAAGGGGCGACCACTGGGAGCTGACGCCACGAGCGATACGGCGCATCGGCCAGCGCGCGCTTCAGGACATCTTCGGGAAGCTCTCGCGCGACCGCTTCGGGGGGCACAAGGTGGACCGCTACGGTGTCGGCGGCGATCGCATGGACGAAAGCAAGCCGTACGCTTTCGGCGACCCCTTCCTGCTCGACATGAAGCAGACGATGATGAACGCCGTGGGCAGAAGTGGTGCGGGAACTCCTCTGCGTCTTGTCCCCGACGACTTCGAGGTGTACCGCACGGAGTTGAGCACGCAGAGCTCGACGGTGCTGATGATAGATATGAGCCGCTCGATGATGCTGCGCGGGCTGTTCTTCTCCGCGAAGAAAGTCGCGATGGCGCTCGACAGCCTGATCCGCGGCCAGTTCCCGCGCGACAACCTGTACATCGTCGGCTTCGCGTACCTCGCCCGCGAGATGAAGCCCGCCGACCTGCCCGCGATAACGTCCTCGGAGTACGAGTATGGCACGAACCTGGAGCACGGGCTGATGCTCGCGCGCAAGCTCCTCAACCGGCACTCTGGCAATAAGCAGGTGATAGTCGTCACCGACGGCGAGCCGACCGCGCACGTTGACGCGGGCACCAACCGGGTCATCTTCAACTACCCACCCCTGCGCGAGACGTACACGGCGACGCTCGCGGAGGTCCGTCGCTGCACGAAGGATCAGATCGTCATCAACACGTTCATGCTCGACCGTAGCCCGTATCTGAGCGCGTTCGTGGAACAGATGAGCAAGCTGAACAAGGGCCGCGCCTTTTACGCAACACCTGAACGCCTGGGCCAGTACGTATTGGTAGACTACGTGAGCAACAAGCGCAAGAACCTCAGGTAAAGATACGGCTATGGAGGTGAAGGGTTGAAGCTAGCGGAAGCCCTAATACTACGAGCTGATCTGCAGAAGCGGGTACAGCAACTGAAGCAGAGGCTTCTTCGCAATGCAAAGGTCCAGGAAGGAGATAACCCATCGGAGGATCCGCAGGAGCTTATCGAGGAGCTAGAGCGAGTAGTAGCACAGCTTACCCAGTTGGTCCAGCGTATCAACAAGACGAATGCTGTGACGGTGCTTGAGGGGCGAAGGACCGTGTCTGACTCGCTTGCAGCCAGAGACGCGCTTGGGATCAGGCAGGGGGTGTACAGGGAGCTTGCCCAGGCAGCGTCCGTTACACAAGAACGCTATAGCTCATCCGAAGTACGGTTCGAGAGCACGGTCAACGTGGCGGATGTCCAGAGGCGCGCGGATGCTCTGGCCCAGGAGTATCGCGAGTTGGACTCGAGAATCCAGGAGACCAACTGGAGTACGGAACTGTCGGAGTAGGAGGAAGGATGCAGTAGGTAGCTGTTTGGGATGGAGGCGAGCACACAACCGTACCAACTGATGAAGTTGGTCCTGTGTCTGGTGCGAGGGGCAGCACCTGCGGGTTCAATTCCCGTTCCTTACAGGGTATGCCCAGCAATGTGACAAGCGTACAGGGCACCGTGACTGTGACTACCACGTGCTGATCTATGCCGAGCGGTGAGGGTGGGGAAGGGGACTGTTCCAAGTTTATTTACGCGTATACGACCGTATCGGACGGTGTATCCATTCAGGGGGTACGCTGGTCTTTGTAGGGGCACGTTTTCGTGCGTGCCCTTCTGCCCCTACGACCCAATTTTTAACTCCCGCCCCACGAGTGCCAGATCGTCGCTCACCAGCTTCTCCGCCTGCTGCAGCTCCGGCGGCTCAAGCCGGAGGATGTAGGCAGGATGGAAGGTGGCGATGACGGGGATGGCACCGGGGCCGGGGAGGACTCTGCCGCGCTGCTGAGTTATCTTGAAACCCTTGCCGAGCAGAGCCTTGCCCGCCGTGCCCCCGAGGGCGAGGATGAGTGAGGGACGCACGTGGGAAAGCTCGATGTCTAGCCAGACCCTGCAGGCGTTGGCCTCGCCAGCGCGCGGAGGGCGGTTCTTCTCGCGCCCGTTCTCAACCACGGTGGGGCGGTGCTTCACCACGTTCGTAAGCCATACGTCGCCGCGCGTCAGCCCGATCTCCTCCAGCCACGCATCAAGCACCGCGCCCGAGGGGCCACTGAAGGGCAGGCCGGTGCGGTCGTCCGCCTCCGCCGGAGCCTCGCCGATGAGCATCAGCTGCGCGTCCGCAGAGCCCGAGCCGAAGACCGTGCGTGTGCCTGAGCGCCACAGGTCGCAGCGGCGGCAGTCGAGGGCATCGCGGCGCGCGGCATCGAGCGAGGGGCCGTAGTTAGCCTGGAACAGGTCTGGCTGGGTCATCGGAGTGCTCCGAGCGGGTGAGGGGTTGGACGGAGCTGTTGCGCGGACACAACGCGAGGCATCACGACGTTTGTGGGGCGCGGCGCGCAGAGCGGACCAGGCGCAATGGGTAGGCGAGGTTGATGCCCCAACCGACGCCGAGCGCATGCTCGGTGAACAGTGAGTCGCTGTCGGGTCGCCAGAACGACCGCAGCAGCCGCTCCTGGGTGAGAGGGCGGAAGTCGTACGGCACGCCTGCCACCTTTCCATGCCACGTGCGCTCTGCGCTCGGCTTCCTAAGCTCACTTACCACCGCCGCAATCGCTAGTAGCCCGGTGATGACGCCGAGGACGTTGTTCAGCGAGAGCCTCTTCCTCATCTCGTTACCTCCACCTCGAGTGCGTCGTTGAACCTGTTGAAACCGTTGAACAGCGCCGCAACGGCGGCCACCTCGACAATCTCGCCCTCGTCGAAGTGCTGTCTCAGCTCAATCCACACTTCGTCGGGTACGGCGCGTGCGTTCAGCGTCATGTGCTCGGCGAAGGCGAGGGCCGCGGCCTCACGTCCACCAACATCGGCATCACTGCCTCTGGTCTCCATCTCGTCTATGGTTTCCTGCGACACACCCAACCGCCTTAACAAGGCGGAGTGGCTCGATAGTCAGTAGCGGCAGCCGTTGAGCTGCGACACCCTAACCGCTACCATCTCCTTGAGCCGCAGCGGGAGGGCGCCGGTGTGCAGCACCGCCCGCAAGGCTGCGTCGAACGCTGTCATCACCTCGGGCCGCAGGGCGAGAGTCCGAAACATGTTGGGGACGTTGCCGCGCTCGGCCTGGAAGCGCGCGAACACCTCCCTGGCTTCGGGCGGTGCGTTATCTATCGCAACTGGCTGTACTCTCGGCACTCAGAATCTCCCCTTATCTGGTAACGCTTTGTGATGCATAGTGTGTGCCGCGAGTCCGCATACGCCAGGGGGCGGTCGCGGAGGAGTCCTACGCCCCTGCCTTTGTGCCGCTGACGACGCGCACGGGAGGGAGGAGGAGAAAGCTCAGTTTCGACCGGGTGACATCGGTCGCGCCGCATTCCTTCAGCGCCCGCTCGTACTGCTCGGTATGGAGGGAGTCCTGGATGAGCACGCGCCCGCCCGGCTTGAGCACGCGCGCCATCTCGCGCACAGCCTGCTCCCGCCCGGCCGTCTCGCCGATGTTATGGAGCACCAGGCTGGAGAGCACCACGTCGAACTCTTCGTCGCCAAACGGCAGCTTTTGCGCGTCTCCCTCCCACAGGTCGATCCTATCCGCTACCCCCTCGCTCCGAGCGTTCGCGAGTGTTACTTCAGGACGGTTGCCGGAGCTCTCCTCCGCGCTCCAGACGTCAATGCCGATAGCTCGCCCCGTGGTGAGACGCCGGGCCACAGCTATAAGCAGGAGGCCCGAGCCCGTCCCGACGTCCAGCACAAGCTCATCACCCCGCCACGGAACAGAGTCCAGAAGCTGGTCGAGGGCGCGTGGAACGTTCCCCGATAGCAGGCGACGTCCTGCCGTGCTTATCCGTCCGAGGTTACGGGCCCCGCCTGGAGTCTCCCTGTCGTGGCCTGATTGCTCGCCCGCCGCTTCCACATCTCGCTTCACGCCAGCACTCCTGTCACCACCCGTCCATGTCCAATCGCTTCCAGCGCCACCCCGTTGGCACCGCTGTCCTGGCCGCATTGTACAGAAGTGAGTGTAGATGTCTCTACAGGTCGTCCTCCCTTCCGCCAGGGCAAAGCAATGCGAGACGGTGTGAGCCACGTGCGCTCCTGCTGCTTGCGAGCCTTACCCATTGGTATACTGCGGGGGCTTGAACTGGGGTGAGGAGGCGGTGTGCGGGAGGAAGCTACGGGGAGGTTGTATGGCCGGGGCGCGGTTGCCACGCGGCTGGGTCCGATAGACAGGATCCACGGTGGGTTGTTTCTCGGTGGACTGCTCTCGTTTCTGGCGCTACCGTCTCCGCTGGGGGTGGTGCTGACGCTCGTTGCGTTCGCAGTGCTTGCGGCGGTTGCCCCGTTCGGGGCATTGCTCTCGCTGCTCGGAGCCGTGCCCCTGCATTTCACCTTGCGTCGCCCCTTCATCGGACCGCTGGAGCTCTCGCTGCCCGACGCTGTGTTGCTCGCGTGCGTGCTCGGGTTGCTTGGGCGGGTGTACTGGCGCGCGCTGCTGCGGGGTTCCGGCGAACTCAAGTCGCCCCTGCGGCGGATGCTGAGGAGTCCGTACTTCCTGCCCGGCCTGCTGCTGGTTGCTATCAGCACCCTCACGCTAGTGTTGCTGCCGCCGCAGACCTCGCGAGGGCTGGTGGTCGGCTTGCGCGCCTACTCTATCATTATCGAGCCGCTGGCTGTGTACGCGCTCGTGTTGCTCGGGCTGCGCGGGCGCCGCGACAGACTCTGGCTCCTGCTCGACGTGGTGGTCGCGGGAGCGCTTGTGGTTTCTTTGTATGGAGTGCTGGAGGCGCTGTGGGTGGCGGTGAACCCGTCCCCACAAGTGGGCGGCTACTACAGGATAAGCAGCTTCTTCAACCACCCGAATAGCCTCGCGCTTTATCTGACGCGCACGCTGTCCATTTTTGGCGCGCTCGCGGTCGCGCTGCCCGCCGGGGAGAGGCGAAGGCGCGTCTACCTCGCAGGCGTAGCGCTGATGGGCGCGGCTATGCTGCTGTCCGGCTCTCGTGGTGGGTGGATCGCTGTCGCAGCCGCCGCGGTGCCCATCGCGCTGCTGTCGCGGAGCTATCGTTGGCTCGTGCTGGCGGGGGCAGCCGGAGCAGTGGGTATAGGATTCCTCCTGCTCACCGGCCTGGACCGTCTTTCGAGTCTCTTCCGTCCGGGCAGGAACTCCGCGGATACGCGGGAGCGCATCTGGAAGGCTGCGATTGAGGAGATCGAGAGGAGCCCGCTGTGGGGCACGGGGCTGGGGCACGTAGAGTGGATGCACCGCTACGTCGGACGGCGCCGGCTGCGGGGCACGGAGTTGATTGACGCCCACAACCTGTTCCTGGACTTCTGGTCTAAGCTGGGAATCATCGGGCTGCTAGCCATCCTCGGGCTCGTCGCGCGCTTCTACCTGCTGGCGCTGCAGGCTTACCGCCGCGGAGAGGCCATGACGAGGGCGCTCGCCGTGGCGCTCATTGCCGCGATGACAGGCTCTATCGTACATGGGCTCGTGGATGCGTTCTACTTCGGGCTGCCGCTGGCCGTGTTCTTCTGGCTCATGCTCGGCCTCGCGGAGGTGCTCTCGTCGGAGATCTGACGGGGATGATTCACCAGAGGTCTCACCGAGATCGAGAAAGGGTGCCGCGGACGTACGCGGCTGGATGGTAGTTGTACATGTCCAACATATACGTCTGCCCTGCCCCCTGTCCCTCTACACGCTCTGTTCTCTGTGGTGATCATTCTGGCAGGGACGCTACGACGAAGCGCGTTCCGGGCAGGTGTCCGACGGATTCCGCTGCCCGGCGGGCCTCCGACGGCGTCTCTGCGACGCAGAACAGGGTGGGGCCCGCGCCCGTGAGCGTCCACTGGCGGCCGGAGGCGCGGTGAAGGGAGGCTGCGTACGAGGCGAGCTCGCCGAAGGCTCTGCACGCCGGGGCCATCAAAGCGTTCTCCAGTTGGTCGGTCGCTGGAATCTCCCCGTTCTCCAGCCGCTTGGCGACTTCCCGCGTGTGCGAGCCGTCGCTGTACTCCTCTTCCCGCAGCGCCGCGAAGACGCGGCCTGTCTTGCCCGCCAGCGAGAACGGGGGCACAGCCAGCGCGAGCCACAGCAGGGGAGTGTTGGGGAGGGACTGGATAAGGTCACCCCTGCCGACGCCGAGCGCAGCGCCGCCCTGAGACAGAAAGAACGGCACGTCCGCGCCGAGCTTCCGGCCAATCTCAGTCAGATCGTCGAGCTCTAAGTCTAGTCCCCATAACTGCCGGAGACCCTTCAGGGTCGCTGCGGCGTTGCTGCTGCCACCGCCGAGTCCTGCGCCCGTGGGCACGTGCTTCTCCAGGTGGATGCGCGCTCCCTTGCCCGGTGCGTGCTCTCGCAGCGCCCGAGCGGCGCGCAGGACCAGGTTCTCGTCGGTAGTCGGCGCGTCGCCTTCAACGGTGAGGGAAAGCTCGGAATCGGGAACGAAGCTGAGGTGGTCGGAAAGGTCTATCATCTGGAACAGCGTGCACAGCTCGTGGTAGCCGTCCGGGCGGCGGCGGAGCACTTCCAGGCAGAGGTTCACCTTGGCGGGAGCGCTTATGTGGTAGGCGCCGGGAGCGTGGTACATAGCCTTGCCCAGTCCTCCAGTCTCAGCTCCTGCGCCCGCGCCGACGGCTCAATGTTCGCCTGGCGGAGTGCGTCCGCGACTATTGCCTTCTCCATCTCCAGATTGGAGGAGAGGGAGTTGAGGAGCGTCTTGCGCTTCTGCCCGAAGCCAGCGGCGGCAACCTCGAAGAATCGTGCCAGGGGCAGGTCAGGAAAGAGAGGTTCGGGCCGCGTCCGCAGCCGGAGTACTGCCGAGTCCACATCGGGCCGGGGCACGAAGGCCCCCGCGGGCACCCGCTCTACGATCCGGGGCTCGGCGTACATCTGCACGGAGAGAGCGAGCAGGCTCATCTCTCCGGGGCCCGCGACGGCCCTCTCCGCGACCTCCTTCTGTACCATCACAACGACGAGCTCGGGCCGTGGCTCCTCCTCCAACAGCTTCCGCAATACCTGTGACGTGATGTAGTACGGCAGGTTGGCGACCACCTTGTACGGAGGAGCGCCGCACCGCTCGCGCACGACCTCGGCGTGCTGCAACTTCAGGATGTCGCCCTGCAGTACGTGAAGGTTCGGCACGTGCCCCAGCTCCGCGCGCAGCACTCCCACGAGCGTGTCATCCAACTCCACAGCCACCACGCAGCCAGCATATCTAGCCAGCTCCGCAGTCAGAGTGCCGACGCCAGGCCCGACCTCAAGGACGGTGTCGTCGGGCTGCAGCTCAGCAGCCTCCACTATGGCGTGCAGGGCGCCAGGACTTACGAGGAAGTTCTGCCCGAGCTTGTGCCTGGCGCGCAGGTTGTACTTTCGCAGGAGCGGGCGCGGGTCCAGATACGAATCTGGGGGGAGCTGTTCGGCCACGCGGGAATTATATCACTCTGGGCTACACTCCCCATTCCATGGGGGTTGGCGGGGCGAAGCTCGAATGGACATCCATCGGGCGGCCCTCCTGCATGGAACGCGCCATAGCCTCCAGGATCTCCACCACATGGGCAGCCTGTGCACCCGTCGCGCGGTGGGGGCGGTCCTCGCGGATCGCATTCGCCATGTCACGCACGCCGCAACCCCACTCCGTGCCGTTGTACGGCTCCCGGACGTACGGTACGGGCTGGTACGGCTGGTTGAACTCCGCGTGCTCTACCACCGTGTTGTAGTGCTGCGGGCTGCCGAGGTACACCGAGCCGAGGTCGCCGTGTAGCTCGACGCCGTTCTGCTTGCCCTTCTGGCTGACGTAGAAGTCCACCGTTATCCTTACGAGCGTTCCGTCCTCTAGCTCTACCGTCCCGGTAACGAAGTCCGGAGTGGTCACGTGGAACGGCACGCCCTCCTTAGTGACCCGGTCGGGATACAGCACCTTCCCTGTTGCCATCACCCGCCGTGCGGGACCCAGCACCGTAGTCACGAACGTCAGCGGGTACACCCCGATGTCCCACAACGGCCCGACATCGTAGAACGCTGCCGGAGCAGGGTGCCACGACTCGATGCGGCCCCAGTTCATCTCCCCATACACGACTCGCACCTTGCCGATTCTCCCCTCACGCAGCAGCTTCCACGCCGTCTGCTGCGCCTCGCCCATCCACGTACACGGCGAGCAACCGAGGCGCAGGTTCCGCTGCTCCGCAAGCTCCACCAGCCCCTTCGCATCCTCGTAGGAGAGGGCGAGCGGCTTCTCGCTGTAGACGTGTTTGCCCGCGTTCAGAGCCTGCGTAACGACTTCCTTGTGCGCGAGGTGCGTCGTCAGGTTCACCACCACGTCTATCGCCGGGTCTTCCATCAGTGCCTGTGGGGACGGGTACGCGCGCGCGCCGCTGCTGGATGCGAGGGCCTCCGCTCGAGGGGTGTCCATATCGGCCACGCCGACGAGCTCCAGCTCGGGGTACGTTGTCAGGTCGCGCGCGTACTGCCCGGCGATATTGCCGCAGCCAATAATGCCCAGGGCTAATTTGTTCGTCTGCAAGGTAGCTCCTCCCGCTTGTGCTCGCGTCTCGTATCTCCAGAGAGTCTTGTGGCTGCCGTGTTGTTCCGAGTATATACGCATGTGTCTTGCCCGGAATGCCGCCTGGACGGGTAGTGTCTGCCTGCGCCGCGGCAGATGCGGAAGTTACCCCGGCACGGCAGGTCGTGCACTGGGGTCTCGTGCGTCTGTTATCATCAGACAGAGAGTACAGAGGGGGTAACGACCTGGTGAAGACGGAGATGCGTGCTGCGGTAGACATCGGTGCGTTGCTGCGGCTGGTGCGGGAGGAGATGCGGTGCGCGCTCTCGCCGGAGGACGGCGAGCCCGCCGAGTTCTACGCCGCTATGCAGTACGCGGTCGGCTGGGCGGACGAGCAGCTGAGGCCTGCGGATATCGGCGGTGGGAAGCTGTTTCGTCCGCGTCTCTGCCTGCTCTCGTGTGCCGCGGCCGGCGGAGATTCGTCAATCGCCGTGCCTGCCGCAGCCGCGACGGAGTTGCTGCACAGCTTCACGCTCGTGCATGACGACATACAGGACGGAAGCCTGCAGCGCCACCATCGCCCCGCCATGTGGAGACTGATAGGGATGCCGCTCGCCCTGAACGCGGGCGACGCGATATACGCCACCTCCCATGTCGTGCTCGCCTCACTCGCGCGCCGGGGGGTGGAGCACGCGCTCGTGCTGCAAGCGCTAGAGCAGTTCGACCTGTGCGCACGGCGGCTCTGCGAGGGGCAGCACCTGGACATCTCGTACGAGCGGCGAGAGTCTGTCTCATACGCCGAGTACCAGGCGATGATAGAGCGCAAGACCGGGGCGTTGATGGGCTTCGCGTGTTACCTGGGTGCGCTTGTCGGAGGGGCGGACCAGAGCGTGCTCGAGCAGTACCGCAGGTTCGGGGAGCACATCGGCGCGGGCTATCAGATACATGACGACCTCGCCAGCGTCTGGCACGAGGCGTCGAGCACAGGCAAGAGGCCCATGGAGGACATCTACAGCCGCAAGAAGAGTTACCCCGCGGTGCGCGCCTTCGAGTCGGCCACCGGGGACGCCGCCGCCCGCCTGCGTGAGATATATGCAGGGACCTCGGTATGCGATGAGGACGCCCTCTGGGTTCGGGAGCTGATGACCGAGCTGGGGCTGCGTGAGGAGGGCAGGGCGCGAGTCAGGCAGTGCATGGGGGCCGCTCTTGACGCGCTCTCAGCTTCCGACGCCTCCGGCCCGGCTGAAGCGCAACTGCGCGAGTTCGCAGAGGCGCTGCTCTCGTGAGGAGCGAACCGCTCACCGGCCTCGTGCTTACTGGCGGGCGCTCCAGCCGGATGGGGCAGAACAAGGCGCTCCTCAGCCTTTCCTCTGGCGGCCCGACCGTGGTGAGCCTGGCGGTGGAGCGACTGCGCCACGTCGTGGACGAGGTGCTGCTCGTTGGCTCCGACGCTGAACCGTACGCCTTTCTCGGCCTGTCGCAGGTACCGGATGTCTTTCCCGGCGCTGGTTCACTCGGCGGCATCTACTCCGGCCTGCGCGCCGCGTCCAAGCAGCACGCGCTGGTGGTTGCGTGCGATATGCCGTTCCTGAATGTCCCTCTGCTGGAGTACATGGCATCGCAGCCCCGAGACTACGACGTGCTCATCCCTGTGCTGGACGAGCCCGAGCCGATGCACGCTATCTACTCGCGTGCGTGCCTGCCGTGGATGGAAGAAAGGCTTCGCGCGGGGCGTTACAAGATTATAGGGTGGTTCGATAAGGCGAACGTGCGCCGTGTCGAGCGAGACACGATAGAGCGATATGACCCGCAACTGCGCTCCTTTTACAACATGAACACTCCCGAGGAGTGGGGGCGGGCGAGGGAGATGCTGAGTGAGGCGTAGCAAGCCAGCGCGGTCGAGTTGCAGGGAGTCCGCGGCCTGATGGAAGCATCGCGCAGGCATACAGGGGTGCTGCCCCTGGAGTGGCTGCTCGCGGCGCTTCTCCTGGGCGTGGCAGCGTTGGCGCTCGTGCCCAACACGCAGGCGGTCATCGCCGCACTCCGGCTGTTTCACTCCGGCGTGGACTACCACGAGGACGCGAGCCATTCATTCTTCCTCGCGGGCGCGCAGAGCGTCATGTGCGCCCGTAACACAGGGATCTACACAGGAGCGCTGCTGTTGTTTCTGTGGGCCTGGGCGAGCGGCCGTGGAAGGGCACAGGGTTTCCCCCCTCTGCGGCTGGGCCTCGCCCTCGCCCTACTGTTCGGTGTGATGGTGGCCGACGGCGTCAACTCGCTGGTGGCGGAGATAGGTTACCCAACTCCGTACGAGCCGACGATACCACTGCGGCTGGGCACGGGCTTGCTCGCGGGCGTTGCCGTAGGCCCTTATTTCCTGCCGGTGCTGAACGGGTTGCTGTGGCGCGATGCCGACGCGCGGCCGGCACTGCCGAGCTACCGGGCGCTCCTGGGTGTGGTGCTGCTCGCGGCGCTGCTCTGGCTCGCGGTGGTACTGGGGATAGACGCGCTTGCCCTGCCGGTCGCGCTGCTTACCACCGGGGCGACGCTCGCTCTGTTCGGGGGTGTGAACCTGTTGTTCCTGCTTCTGGCTCTCAGGCGCGACAACCGGGTGGAGCGTGTGAGGGACCTGTTGTGGCCGGGCGCTGTGGCTCTATCGCTGGCTCTGGTGCAGCTCTCGCTGCTCTCATGGCTCGTTCGGGATATAATTATGGATGTGTAAAGGCGCAGTTATGACAGGATCTCGGCCCACTCTCATCTCTGAACATCTAGACCGGCAGAAGCTGGCCTGTTACACTCCCCCCAATTCTTCCGTCGCACCGATGGTACCGGGGGTAGCGTATGGACAACGAGGAACGCCGGCGACGAAAGGCGCGCCTGGTGGCTGGTATGCTGGAGGGCAAGAGGTGGGACGAGGCCGCCGGTGCCGCCGGCCTGTAGACGAGCCAGACGGCGGCTTACCGGCTGCTACGGGTACTGCGCACTGAGGGCGAGGCGGCCCTCGGGGAGAGGAGGCACGGCCACCCGTACAAGCTGACCGGCACGGTACGCGAATGGCTGGTCGAGCGCTGCCGCGGGATGCCCCGTGTCCCGGCCAGGGTGCTGCGCGCGGAGCTATCGGATCGATTCGGCGTCACCGTGAGCATCACCCACCTCAACCGAGTGAGGGCCGAGCTGGGGGTGGGCAACACCTCCCGGGTTCGGGGGGGAAAACCAGCAGCCACCCGCTGAGCCTGAGTGGCGCGAGGCGGCGGGATCGCTGCTTCTCCTCGCCGCGGCCCGCGAGACCGGGCTGATCGATGCGCTCGAGTCCGCGTTGCTCGAGGACATCCCGGCCGACAACTCCCGGCGGCACCACAAGGATGCCTCCAGCCGCCAATCCCTGCTCCTGACACTACTGTTCCTGCCTGCTGTCGGGCTCAAACGGACGCACGATCTTCGCGGCTACACCGGCGAAGCGCTCACGTTGCTCACCGGTAGGATGCGAGCCTACAGCTACCGACACACTGAGCGATTCCTGTCCGCGGTCGCGGGGGCTGGCGGGGCCGAGACGTTGACCGATGCGCTCGCCGGGTGGACAGCGAGGCTGCGGCGAACGGGGCTGCGACCGGCTGAGGAGCCGCCTCCCGCCTCGATGGCCATCGCAAGGCGGTACATTCGGGCAAGCTCATCCCGAGAGGGCTGGTATCGAGGTACGGCAAGGCGCTGGGGTGCCGGGCGCTGATGCTGCTGCACGATGAGTGGGGACATCCGCTGCTTGCCACCACCCACCGCGGCGACACGCACCTCACAGCGGGTTTACCTCACATGGTCGAGTGGTACAAGCGGGCGGCAGGGCGGCGCTCACTCCGCCGACTGATTGTCGACCGGGAGGGGATGGCGGCGGAGTTCCTAGCGGATCAGACTGAGGCTGGGCGATGCGTCGTCACCGTGCTGCAGGCCAGCCAGTATAAGGGTATAGAGTCCTTCACCGACCTCGGCGAGTTCGTGCCGCTCTCCTGGAACCTGCAGGGCAACCCGCGCGCGAGGTGGCAAGGGCTCATTGCAGCCTGTCCCTCCCGGATCACCCCGGCGAGCGGTTGGGGTTGTGCGTGGCGCTCGTGCGCGACCTGCGACGGATGGTTCCGCATGCGCCAGAGGGTAGTGAGGAGGATTACCAGCCCGCACCCTACCCGGATAACCCCTCATGGTTCGACGCCGAGTGGGCCGCCACACCGGCGCCGCCAGTAGCCACCGAGCCCGCACTCGTCCCGATCGTCACGACCGCTACCGGGATTGATCCGGTGGAACTGGCCAGGGCATATACGCGCCGCTGGCCGACGCAGGAGAACGTCATCCGCGACTGGTTGCTCCCCCTAGGCCTGGACACCAATCACGGATATTCGAAGGCACCGGTGAGGAACTCGGAGGTGGAGAAGAAGCGTGCCACCCTGGAGAAGAGGCTAGGGAACGCCAAGCGGTGGGGTGAGCAGGCGAGACTGGCGTCGCTGAGGGCGCAGAAGACCTCCGACCGGCGATGGAAGCGAGCCAAGGCGCGTAGCCGCGAGGCTTACTCCGAGCTCAACCGAGAGTTGGCCGACCTGGAGGCGAAGGGAGCGTCCGAGCGGGAGTATCGGCCCCGGAAACGGGAGCTCGTGGTCGCGGTGGAGGCGGAGATGGAGGACCACTGGCGAGGGTATTACCGGGCTTTAGGTATCTGCAACCGGGAGTACGCCAAGTCGCAGAGCTACTGCCGGGACCAGCAGGAAATCCTGCGTGAGCTGGAGGCCTTGAAGGCGGACGAGAGGCGGATGTACGAGCTGGACGATGCGAAAGACCAGATCATGACGGCACTGAAGCTGGCTCTGGCTAATCTCGGGATGTGGGTCCGCGACAACTACTTCCCTGCCGAGTACTCACATGCCACCTGGCAGCGGATTGTACCCTTCTTGCGGCTATCGGGCCGAGTGGTACGGGAGGTGGATAAGGTCGCGGTTGAGTTGCGGGCGTTTAACGACCGGGGGCTGAATCGCGACCTGACAGGGATCTGCGGTCGAATCGCTCGAGAGCCGCTCCGACTGCTTGACGGACGGTTGCTATCGTTCGCGACTCACTGCGTCTGCCGATCCGAGCCATACGCACGGGACAGGCATGTAGCATGAGACCACCCTGGTCGAATCACAGCGCACCCTACGAACCGAAGATCAGACCCAGGACGTTGAACCCCACGAGGAATACCATGACTGCGACTCCAATCACCAGCGCCCACGTCGCCCGCCGACCTGCGGTCCCGGCTGGCGAACGTCGTCGGACGGTGAGGCCGAGTCCGGCGCCGAGGAGTGCCGCGAGCACGGCGCCCACCTCGGCGGCTATGACGATATACCGGACGGATCCGAGCGGACGCCCCGCCATCGCGAACGGGACCCAGGAAAAGGAGAGCAGCCAGAGCGGGAACGAGAGCACGGCGCACACCAGCGCTATGGTGGCTAGCGAAGCACCGACGTTGTTAGTCTGTGGCACTGGATCCCTCCTCTCGACCGTCCCGATCATACCATTGTTGCCTCACTCCCTTGCCTTACCCTTAAGCGCGCTGGTTCAGCCCTTCAAGCGCCTGATCAGCCTGACTTCGGTGAGTTCGCGCCGGTAGCCTAGCTTCTCATTGATCGCCAGCATCGCGGGGTTGGCGGTGCAGGTGATCGCGCTCTCGTACCCTAGTCGCTTGGCATACTCAATCGTTCTCACCTTGAGCGCCGTAGCCAGGCCACGACCGCGATACGCGGGATGCACCGCGGTCCCGAGGGCGAACATCCCGCTGTACCCCACGTACTCCTCGCCGCACCTGGCGATGTACAGCGCATCGGGGAGCGGGTCGGCCTCCTGGAGGCGGCGCGCGAAGTCCTCCAGCGACATGGAGGCGATGGGGGCGGGATCAGGGTCCGACCAGTCGGGCAAGACGGCGTTCTGGAGCGCGTGCAGCTTGGGCAAGTAACCGCGGTCGTGCTCGCGCTCGTGCGCATAGGTGCTGAGGACGATGCCCATCGCGCCCACGCGCTCCACCACCGGCAGGAAGGGGGTGAGTTCCGCGTCGGCCACCACCAGCCGCAGCCCGTACATCCGGTGCCGCTCCTCGAAGCCACGCCCGGCGAGGAAGGCTAGCGCGTCTAGGTTATCGGCACGGGCGCGTGCTTGCAGCGTGATGGCGTGTAACGCGCGAGCGTCGGCGAGGAGCAGTTCTAGCAAGGAACCCCCGACTCCGTGCCGGCGCCAGGTCGGGTGGACCATCAGGTCCAGCCTGGCATAGGGTAGGCGGGACGTCCGAACGGCGCCGTATCCCACGACCCTCTCAGTGTTGGCATCCGTAGCCACATACCCGTAGCGGCTCAACCGCTCTCCGTCGTACTGCTCGGCGGGGCGCCACGCATGAGACTGCCCGCGATATTCGGGATACACGGCCTCACTTAATGCCTCAATTCCGTGCTGGTCATCCTCGCCGGATCGGCGCAAGAATAGCATCATGGCTCACCCCAGCAGCTACACGAATGTCCGAAACAGTATACGCGAGGGTCGCTGCGGTGCGCTCGCAAGGGTGGTCATATGTATGAGGCGTGTTTGGGTGTCCGCCTTTTGTCAGGATCCACCCGCTATCTAGCCTGAGTTCTTGAGCATTCCCGCTTTAGATGGGCAGTACGCTCAGGG
>JADDPP010000134.1 GCA_016781845.1 Rubrobacter sp. | reverse complement strand
GCCCCTACAGAACCCAGCGACTACCTCACGAAGAGCGTTACGGCGAGCCGAGCTTGTACGGAAAGGGCCGAAATGTACTCTGTCGGCATCCACCTCAGGTTGGGTCGACCCGTGAATAATTCGGGCTAACTCCCGCAACCTACTGGTCAAGTCTTCCCCCACCACCAGACGAGTCGCCACCTCATCCGCACGATCCAAACCCAGCGCCCGGAGTATCCTTTCGCAAGCACGAGGAGCGAAAACCTCCCACGGTGCGTCCAGGACCACCGCGCGCAGCAGCGGTCACGCCGCCTGCCAGACCTCGCCGTCATCGAGCATCGGATTGATCGTCTGACGGTACCTTCGCTTGATCTCGCCGGCCCACTCGACGAGTTCACGAGTCGAGGTATCAGTCAGGGACCGAGCTCCCAGTGGCACGTGTACCGGCGAGCAAATCTTCCGGGTCGTAGAATTGGATGCCCTCGCACAAGGTGAAGGGCAGGGCGGGATGGGCGAGAACAGTATCCTCGTCGGTCAAGTCCTCGACGAATAAGCGGAGTGCACCTCAACAAGGTCTCCCATAACCGGCAGGTTACTCGACTTCCCCTGACCCGTCAAGTGGCTCGCCCAATTCCACTAATAACTGCTCGACGCGCCGCACGGTGCACCGGTGTCGCTCCACCTCCCGCCCCCAGCCATGCGAGATCGCGTCCTCGATGACCTCCATCTCCTTGAGTCTACCGGTGCGTAGCCACGGCGCGTACTCCCTGGTGGTGGCAAACTTGGCGCAGGAGAGGTACAGGTCGCACTCGCACGGCCCACTCTCCCAATACCACCCTCGTGTAGCCGCGGATACAATGAGAGATGATTGGCGATACCAAATGGGCGATCTGAGAGCGTACATTAGGAGAATCGGATTTGGTAACTCATAGCCCTCGCTTCATCTATCCGAACAAGCCGCGCCCTGGCGATCGTGTCGCCATCCTCTCACCTTCGATGGGACTACCTGCGGTGTTCCCCGCAGTTTACGAGCAAGGTCTGCGGCGGCTCCGTGAGGTCTTCGACCTGCAACCGGTTGAATATCCCACCACCCGAACAATGAACGCTCCCCTGCAGGAACGGGCACGCGATCTCCACGCCGCCTTTGCGGATACCAGCATCAAGGCCATCATCGCCTCAATTGGGGGCGAGGATCAGATCAAGCTGCTGAAATACCTGGCCCCGGAGCTGATAGCGGCGCATCCCAAGCCGTTCTTCGGCTACAGCGACAACACCAACCTGCACGTGTTCCTCTGGAACCTCGGGATAGTCTCGTACCACGGTGGCTCAGTCATGGTACACTTCGGCCGCGGCGGCCACATGCATCCCTACACGGTCGCCTCCCTCCGCAGCGCGCTGTTCGAGCACGAAGAGGTCGAGATCGTGCCGGCGCCCGAATACACGGACGAGCCACTGGACTGGGCACGGAGCGAGGCGCTGACGCAGCAGCCACGGATGTTCCCGAATACTGGATGGAGCTGGCTCAACGAAGGCCGAATCATCGAGGGGATCACCTGGGGCGGGAACTTTGAGGTCATAGACTTCCATCTGCGTACGAGTAGGTACCTCTCGCCGCCTGATGCCTATGAGGGTGCGATCCTTTACCTCGAGACCTCCGAGGAATTGCCTTCTGCTACCTACGTCTATCGGGTGCTCGTATGCATGGGTGAGCGGGGACTGCTCCAGCGGTTCCCCGCCGTCCTCGTCGCCCGGCCGCAGGCCTGGTCCTTCCAATGCCCAAACACGACTGAGGACAAAGACCGGTTCACCAGCGACCAGGAGGAAGCCATCCGGGACGCGCTGCACGAGTATCACCCTCAGGCGCTGGCGGTGTTCAATCTGGACTTGGGGCATACTGATCCCCAGTGCATCATCCCAAACGGCGGACGGATCAGAATTGATGGCGTCGAGAGGAGGATCTACGCCACGTATTAGCGTGACACCAACACATAGCCTCCATGATTCGAGACGTGCAGCTCTTGTGTGAGTGACTACTGAGTTGGTAGTTCTGAGGGGATATTGAGACTTTCGGCGCTCGCTACGACTCGCCCCGCTCATCCGTCAAAGGCACACCAGTAGCAGGTACAACAGGCGAGTTTCCGCGTGTCCGTTTCTCAGTCGGGGTGCACGTATGTGTCAATCAGGTGCTGAGTCGGTTCGCGGCAGGGTCTGCGGAAGTCCTGGCAAGGCCTCGGTCCGAATCAGGAACCGGCGAGGGCGGGGTTCGGTCCATGCGGGCAACATGGCCATGTAGTTGAGTACTGTCTTGGCCTGGATGAACGT
>JADDPP010000483.1 GCA_016781845.1 Rubrobacter sp. | reverse complement strand
AGCCAGCCTGGCGAAGGCCGAAAGACGGGTTCGGGCCTTCGGCACGTCAGCGAACCAAGCCAACAGCCTGACCACGTTCATCGCCATCGCTGTCATGACGTGCTGCAGGTCCGCCTTTGCCGTCCCAACGTAGCGAGAGCGCCTTAGCTTGAAGCTCCGCACCCCCTGCGAAACGGTACCTTCCACCCCGGCGCGGGCCCGGTACTCTTCCCAGAACTTTTCGGCGGATTGGCGTTTGCGGGCTTCCAGCAGGACCTCGTGCTGGGGTTGGGGACGCAGGGTGAGCTCCCTGCCGGTGAACCTCGAGCGGGTGCACAAGGGGCGCCTCTCGCACGCCCCGCAGACCGCCTTGGCGAACAGGACCGCCACCACGTTCCTGCCGTGGCGGTTGAGCTCGGGCTTCCAGTAGCGGATCTTCGTGCCCTCCGGGCACGTCGCCGTCCGCGCCTCCCAGTCGATCCGAAAGCGGGTCGAGTCGATGCCTCCCAGCATCTTCGCCTGCCAGCTGCCGTCGCGGCGCACCGGCCCGAATAGGTCCACGCCGTGAAGGTTGCGGGCGGTGGCCATCTCCTTCGAGCCCATGTACCCGGAGTCCACGAGCTGCCTCTCGGGCAAAAGGTCCTTCTCCGAGAGGGCTTGGTGCACCGCGGCCAGCGCGCGCAGGTCGGGGGAGGTGGCGGACGCGGTCTCCACGTGGGTGATGAGGTTGGGACCGTCTTTGTCGCAGGTCTCGGTGAGGTGCACCTTGTACCCGACCCAGTTGACCTCCCGCTTCCACGAGTAGCGGGCCTCGATGTCGTGGGGCGATTGCACCATCTCGGCGGCGGGCGGTATCTCCTTCTTGGGACTCGCTCCCGCGGCCCGCGACTCCGGCAAGAAGACGGGCAACAACCGCAGGATGCGCGGCGGCAACAGGGCGCTCAAGCGCGTCTTCTACCTCTCCGCCTTCGCCAGCCTGCGCACCACGCCCGCCTCCAGGGCCTTCTACGACCGCAAGAGGGCCGAGGGCAAGAGGCACACGCAGGCGTTGATCGCCCTCGCTCGGAGGAGGGTCAACGTCCTGTGGGCGATGTTGCGCGACGGCGAGAGGTTCAGACCCGCCGCGGCTTGACATCGTCATAGAGATTCCTCCTCTCTACATTCCCTTTCCGAATGGTAGACGCTGGACGTGACGCGAGCAAGACCAGGGCACCGACACCGACACCTACCTCAGCCGACGGCAATCGCCACGATCGGGCGAGGGACGGTGACGGCCTCCGCGACGGTACTTTCGGTTTCGTCGAGGAGCCCTCGCTACCCTTGACATTGGAATTACAACGGTCTGGTGGACGCTTTGTCGCTACGCCACCGCCACCTCCTTTGCACCGAGTTCCTCGAACCTCTCCGGGCTGACGTACCCGAGCGAGGAGTGCAACCGCCTCCGGTTGTAGAACGCCTCCAGGTACTCGAAGACGGCGACCCTCGCCGCTTCGCGGGTCGGGAAGCGGCAAGAGTGGACGAGCTCGACCTTCAGCGTGGCCACGAAGCTCTCGGAGACGGCGTTGTCCAGCGCCGAACCCGCCCTTCTCATCGAAGGAACGACGCCGACCTCTTCTAGCCTCTTGCCGAAGGAGAGCGCCGCGTACTGGGTGCCCCTGTCGGAGTGATGGACGAGACCCGCGACCGGCTTCCTCCTCCACACCGCCATCTCCGGGGCGTCGACGACGAGCTCGGCGCGCAGGTGGTTCGCCATCGCCCAGCCCACGATCCTTCTCGAGTGGACGTCGAGCACGAACGCAAGGTGGAGGAAGCCCTCGTCCGTGCGCAGGTACGTTATGTCCGCCGTCCAGAGCCTGTCCGGGGCGGCGGCGGTGAATTTCCTGTTCACCAGGTCGGCCGCCGGCGTGGCGCGGGGATCGCGGCGGGTGGTCCGCCTCTTCTTGGCGCGCACGCAGCCCCGCAGCCCCACCTCGCGCATCAACCGGGCCACCCTGCGCCGGCCGCAGCGCACGCCGAGGGCGCGCAGCTCGGCGTGGACCCTGGGGTAGCCGTAGGTCTCTCGGCTCCTCCGGTGGACCTCCACGATGCGCCCGGTGAGGTCGGCGTCCTCTCTGCTCCTCCTGGAGGGCGGCCTGCTTTTCCAGGCGTAGTAGCCGCTCTTGGAGACGCCGACGATCTTGCACAGCAGCGATACGGGAAAACGCGCCTTCTCCGCGTCGACGAACCTAAAAAGGCTCACCGACCCCCGATCTCCTCCC
>JADDPP010000322.1 GCA_016781845.1 Rubrobacter sp. | reverse complement strand
GCTAGATCCAGTCGCAGCATAAACCAACTCTATTTTCACGCTAGGGGGCTCCCTCAGGAGCCTGTATCCAGGAGTCGATGTCATGGCGGCGGGAGTAGTCATGGGTCAGCCCCGTGTGCTCATCGCGCAGCTCCTCGCCGGCACGATATGCAGCAGCAGCCACCGCACTCCTACCCGAGGAGCGGCCGATCACCTGTGCAGAGAGGTGGTAGATCGCCACCGGATCACCTCCACGGAACCACGATCACCGCAGCCAAGCGAGCCACCCATTCCATAGCGCGAGGAACAAAGCCATGGATAGGGCACCGACTACAGTACCCGCCAACGCGTACTGCGCACTCCGCAAGCCCATACCGCGCATACCGGACCACAGCAGCGCGACGAAACCCTGCAATACACCAAGGAGCGCGATAGGACCCGCGAGCACAGGCAACGGCGTCCAGCCGATGAGATTCAACCCAGGCACAAAGAGCGCGAGGAGGATCACACCGGCACAGCCACTACACGATAATGAGACAACCCCAGTACGCACCGGACCACTCATACCAACCCCGGTTCCCCACCCCAACACTAGGTGACGCACGCATCGCCCGTAGGGTGAGGTATACGCGCGCCCTTCGGAGGTACCCCTGTCACCAACTCAGGCCGGTAGAGTAACATAGCGCCGATTGCAGGACAAGTCAGGGAGGGAGCCGATGCCACGAGGTACAACGCCTACCGAGGGGTGCCCGTCACATTTCTGGGTTGGGGTATAGGATGGCTGCCGACGGGGAAGAGTACGGAGGCTAGCGATGGATATGGCAGAAGAGATGGATACGAAGTGGCAGCAGTTGGCTGTGGAGGTGCTCAGCCGGATCAAGGAGTGACGGCTGGCGCATCCAAAGGCAACGCTTGCTCAGATCGAGGTGGCGCTGGACGAGCGGTGGGCAAGAGCACGAGTCGGGATGCTACAGGACCTGGCAATGGCAAGCACAGTTGCGGATATGACGGCTGGGGAGGGTGTTGATTGTGCTGGATGCGGTCAGCGGATGCAAGCGCAGGGCAAAGACACACGCAGGTTGAGCACCGTCTATGAACAGCATATCGAGCTTACAAGGAGCTACGCCGTCTGCCCCTCGTGTGGTGAGGGGATGTCCCTCCCTGGATGAAGAGTTAGGGTTGTTGCCTGGAATGCTCACGCCCAGCTTGGTCGAGAGCTTGACACGGCTGGGCACGTGGATGCCGTTTGCTCGTGCTGCAGGGATGCTGCAGAAGCGTATGTCCAGATGCAATCCCAGCAAGAAGAGTGGATCAGGCAAGAGCTACCCCAGCCACCACAGCGTCCACCGCTGCAACAGGTTTCGGTGGACGGTGCGATGGTGCCGCTTACAGGTGGGCAGTGGGCTGAGGTCAAGACGCTGGATATCGGCACGGTAGATGAGCCGGACCCCAAGTGCGGCAAGCAGCATACCCGAGATGTAAGCTACTTCTCGCGACTTGCGGAGGCGGAGACGTTCACCAGGCAGGCGCTTTGTAAGACACACAGGCGTGGCACCGAGATGCCACGAGGCAGTGCGCATCCTCGACTATGGGCACGCGGCGGAGTATGTGGTGAAGGCAGCCCAGGCGGTGTTTGGCGCCGGTAGCGTGGAGTGCGCGGAGTGGCTGGGGAATCAGCTGCACCAGCTAAGGCACGGGGATTGCCAGAAGCTACTGGACGCACTCAGGAGGCTGGAGCAGCAAAACCCCCTGGAGTATCTGGACAAGCGTAAGGAGCAGATACGCTATCGCGAGTTCGAGGCGCTAGGGTATCCCATAGGCAGCGGGATGATCGAGAGTGGGAACAAGCTGGTGATGCAGTCCAGGCTCAAACGTTCGGGGATGCATTGGGCCAGAGCCAGTGTGAATCCGATGTGCGCCTTGCGCACGGTGGTGTGTAGCGACCGGTGGGCACAGGAATGGCCGCTTATCACACAGCAGCTTCGGCACAAACATTGAGTACGAACACGAGCCCGAAGGTCAAGGCGAGAAGTTGTGCAGTTGGGAGTGGTAGACGAAGTACCAGCAGTCGTAGCCCGAGTCGAGTCGTGCCTGAGCAAGCCTGAGCCCAAGCAGACAGCAACAACACAAGCACCGCATCGCCCCCCGCTAATCACCCGTGGCGTCGTTCGCCCATCGGTCGTGCTCCCTACCCGTCAGATCCTGCTACCCAGCCCGCAGAAAAGTGACGGGCACTAGCCCTGAAGCAACGCGCGCAGTCGGGCGACGACCATGCTCACCGCCGCCTCATTCAAGCCGCCCTCCGGAATAATTATGTCCGCGTATCGCTTGCTTGGCTCCACGAACTGCAAGTGCATCGGCCGCACCGTCTCCATGTACTGCCCTACCACCGAGTCGAGTGTCCGCCCCCGCTCCCGCAAGTCGCGACTCAGCCGCCGGATGAACCGCACATCCGAGTCCGTATCCACGTACAGCTTCAGGTCCATCAAGCCCCGCAGCTCCGCGCTCTCGAGGACGAGGATGCCATCCACCAGCACGATGCGCGAGGGCTCCACCTGCTCCGTCCTCTCCGTACGCTGGTGCGTGGCGAAGTCGTAGACCGGCTTCTCTACTGCCTCCCCGCGCATCAGGCAGCGGACATGCTCGGCGAGCAGCGCGTTGTCGAGTGAGTCCGGGTGGTCGTAATTGATAGCTGCGCGCTCCTGAGCCGTGAGGTCCGTGCGGCGCCTGTAGTACGAGTCCTGCGCGAGCCTCACCACCGGCTCCCCGCCCATCGCTCTCAGAATCTCCTTCACGAGCGTGGTCTTGCCCGATCCAGACCCGCCCGCTATACCGACTACTACCGACATTGTCGCCTTCCACAGCTTTGACAGACATCCGCACCGTAGCGCAGCCAGGGCACGGGTGAAGGCCCAGCAAGCCCCGCCCTGCGAGCGAGCTGCCCTGACCATCTCTCGTGAGGGGCAGACATACTATAACTATCTCGAATGTTCTGCATAATGCTAATCACAAGCTCTGTAGCTCGCATCGTGGTGTAACACGAGGATGACTCTCTAAAATAAAAGTGCAGTAGGAGATACGACGTATATGGTGGTGGCAACCCAGAATCCAGCCCAGGTCCGCAAGGCTACTGCGGAAGAGCTGGAGCGACTCAATGAGAGTCTGTCCACACGCACACCGCAAGAGATAATCCAGTGGGCGATAGACGAGCACGGAGAGGGTCTGATCCTTGCCTGCTCCTTTGGTGGCATATCGGGTATGGCGCTGCTCGACATGGCGGTGAAGATCAAACCAGACATAGATGTGTTCTACCTGGATACGGATTTTCTGTTCCCGGAGACGCTTGAGACCCGCGACAAAGCGATGCAGCGTTATAACATCAAGCCTCTCGCGTTCCGGTCGCGGATTGACCCACAGCAGCAGGCCCATGAGTACGGCGAAGAGCTCTGGAAGAACAATCCGGACCTTTGCTGCGCGATGCGTAAGGTTGAGCCAAACCAGCGCGCCCTCGAGGGCCGCACCGCGTGGATCACGGGACTGCGCCGAGACCAGGCGAACACCCGCCGCAACGTGCAGCCCGTCACGTGGGATGAGAAGTTCGGTCTGTACAAGATCAGCCCTCTCGCGCAGTGGGACGAGAAGCAGGTATGGCGATACATCTTCCAGAACAATGTGCCGTATAACCCGCTGCACGACCAGGGCTATCCCAGCATCGGCTGCACGAACTGCACCCGCAGGGTAGGCGTGGGCGAGGACTCCAGGGCCGGTCGCTGGAGCGGCATTGCGAAGACCGAGTGCGGTTTGCACCGCTAAGCACATACGTCTGTAGGGGCATCGATGTACATGGTCATGCCCCTACTCCGAACCAACAATAAAACACGAAGGGAAAGCATCGAGTTGGAACAAAAGGGATTTACGGTTTGGTTCACCGGACTCTCAGGCGCCGGCAAGACAACGCTGGCGGACAAGCTGGAACCGATCCTGCGCGAGCGCGGCCTCAAGGTCGAGAAGCTCGACGGCGACGTCATCCGCACCAATCTCAGCAAGGGCCTCGGCTTCTCCAAGGAAGACCGTGACATCAACATCCGGCGTATAGCGTTCGTGTGCGACCTGCTGACCCGCAACGGGGTTGCTGTCATTACGAGCGCTATCTCTCCGTACCGCGCGGTGCGCGACGAGGCACGTGAAACCATCGGGGAGTTCGTCGAAGTGTACGTGCGATGCTCCATACCCGAGCTGACCCGTCGCGATGTCAAGGGACTGTACGCCAGGGCTCTCGCGGGTGAGATAAATAACTTCACGGGGGTCTCCGACCCGTATGAGGAGCCGCTGAACCCTGAGGTGATAGTTGACTCCGAAACCGAGAGCGAAGAGGAGAGCCTGGGCAAGGTAATCGCTCGCCTCGAGGAGCTCGGTTACCTTCCGGCGCAGGTCCCGGTCACAGCCTAGCCGCGAACGGCAGCGCAGACATTCCTCTCTGCCATGTACCCACCTCATACCACGCGGGAACGGCTCTGCGTACCCGCATTGGTCAATGCTCATACCGCCACGGGAGGGCGCGTTGCGCGCCCTCGCACCACACAGGAGATACCACTGAATGGCCCACAATCTTATCCCACCACACGGTGGCGAGCTCGTAAACCGGATGGCCCCTGATGAGGCCGTGGAAGAGCTGGAAAGGGAGGCGAGGGAGCTTCCGCAGCTACCCTTCAACAGCCGCGTGCAGTCGGACCTCGACCTGCTCGCCGTCGGCGCGTTCAGCCCTCTTACGGGCTTCATGAAAGAGGCCGACTACGAGTCTGTAGTCGAGACAATGCACCTGGCGAGTGGCCTTCCCTGGAGCCTTCCCATCACCCTCTCCGCCCGAGAGGAGCAGGCAGCAAGTTATTTCACAGGAGCCAGAGTCGCTCTCACACGCGACGGCGAGGCAGTAGCCATTCTCGAGGTCGAGGAGGTGTACGGCTACGACAAGCGGCGCGAGGCCCAGCTCGTTTACGGCACGACGGACGACGCCCACCCCGGAGTCGCCGCGCTGTACGCCCAGGATGAGCTGCTCGTAGCCGGCCCCGTCACGGTGCTGCGCCGCAGACCGTCGCAGTTCCCGGCTCACAACTTCGCGCCCGCGGACACAAGGCGCATGATTGAAGAGAAGGGCTGGCGCACCGTCGTCGGCTTCCAGACCCGCAACCCAGTCCACCGCGCTCACGAGTACATCCAGAAGTGTGCGCTTGAGCTTGTTGATGGCCTGCTGCTGCATCCCCTGGTCGGTGACACCAAGAGTGATGATATTCCAGCCGACGTACGGATGCGCTGCTACGAGGTGCTGCTGGAGAAGTACTATCCTCTGAATCGGACCATACTCGGCGTGCTTCCCGCTGCGATGCGCTATGCGGGACCGCGCGAGGCGATCTTCCACGCGCTCGTTCGTAAGAACTACGGCTGCACCCACTTCATCGTGGGGCGCGACCACGCGGGAGTTGGCAACTACTACGGGACGTACGACGCGCAGCACATCTTCCAGCGCTTCGAGCCGGGTGAGCTAGGCATCACCCTGATGATGTTCGAGCACACCTTCTGGTGCAGTGACTGTGAGGGCATGGCCTCCACGAAGACGTGCCCACACCCCGCCGAGAGCAGGATAGCCCTCAGCGGAACGCGCGTTCGCCAGATGCTCTCGTCCGGCGAGATGCCTCCCATGGAGTTCTCCCGCCCTGAGGTAGCCCGCATCCTGATAGACGCCTACCGCTCCGACGAGCCGGTAGCCGCTGAGGCACGCTAGGTTAGAGACGGAGCGAGCAGTTGAGCAACATCGCGCGCCGTTCAGAGGAGTGGCACCTCAACCGGGACTGGATGGTCGGCCTCGTCGCAGTGCTCTTCCTCGTCGCGGTAAAGCTGGGGCTCTCCGTGCCGTGGGAACAGGCGTTGCCCGATGGTCTGAGCACAGGCGCACGGTTTGCCCCGACGTATGCCCTTGCGGGGCTGCTCGTCGGCTTGATGGTAGGACTAACCGGGATGGGCAGTGGCGCCCTGATGGCGCCGGTGCTCATCTTCGTGCTGAACGTCAAGCCATCCCTCGCCGTTGGCTCTGACCTCGTGTATGCCGCTGTGACGAAAGCGTTCGGTGCGTTCCAGCACTACAGGGCCGGGACGGTGGACCTCAGCCTCACACGGTGGCTGGCCACGGGCAGCGTCCCCGGCGCACTGCTCGGCGCGCAGTCCATAAGCTGGTTGAGAGGGGCGTACGGAGAGTCGGTCGAGGTGTACATCCTCAAGGCGCTGGGCCTCGCCTTCCTTCTCGTGAGCTCCTCCATACTGTTCAAGACCTTCCTCACGCGCAGGGTGGAATCCGTGGATTCACGCCTCGAAATGTCGGGCAGGCGCAAGGGTGCGACGGTGCTGCTCGGCTTCACGGTTGGTCTGCTCGTCGGTATCACCAGCGTTGGGTCCGGCAGTTTGCTTATGACGGTGCTCATCCTCTTCTATCCCATAGCAACGACTCGGCTTGTGGGCACCGACATCTTTCACGCTGTGCTGCTCACGGCCGCAGCCGGTGCTACGCATTTCGTCGAAGGCAACGTGGACCTGGCGCTCGTGAGCAACCTGCTACTGGGCTCGGTGCCGGGCATAGTAATCGGCAGCCGGCTCGTATCAGTTGCGCCCGAGCGCCTTCTCCGAACGGTCCTCGCAGTGATGCTCTTTCTCACAGGACTGAAGATGTGGCTGAGCTAACTGAGCAGCGAACGTGTGCGACAGGCACGGATCGGCCACTCCAGACCCAGCCTCCGCCGCCGTCATCCGTTCCACCGCACGTCTGGGTCTGGCGGAGGGTGAAGCGCTACGCCCCCGGTCTGCTCGCACTCGCGGTTGTGGGCTACGCTGCGCTGCTCAGCTCGTCGTACCTCACAGGGCTGCAGTACGTTCCTGTGGCAATTCTGCTGGGGGCGTTCGTGAGCAACACCTTCGGCGTCCACCCTTCCCTGGAGAAGGGTATCAGCACGTACGAGCTGTGGCTGAAGACAGGAATCGTATTGCTAGGTAGCCAGGTAGCCCTCGACTCGCTCGGTGTCTTCTGGTTGAAGGCGCTTCCCCTCGCGGCGGCTACCGTGCTCTTTGGCGTATTCGTCGTGCTCGCTATCAGCCGCTGCCTGAGCCTTCCGCCAAACCTCGCCGCCCTCCTCGCAGCGGGAACCGGAATCTGCGGGGTCTCTGCGGTGCTGCACACTGCGGACGAGCTTGGCGCGGAGGAGGAAGAGATAGAGTACGCTGTGGGCGCTGTGCTCGTCCTCGGCGCAGCGGCTATCCTGCTCTATCCCCTGGTGGGCCGGGTGCTCGGCCTGCCAGAGCACGTATACGGCCTCTGGACCGGGCTCTCGGTAAATAACACTGCAGAGTCGGTGGCTACCGGATACACGTATCAGACTGGCATCGTCGCGGGGAGCATAGCCATCGCCGCGAAGCTATGCCGCGTCGTAATGCTTGGACCTGTAGTTGCGCTCTTCGCGGCGCGCGAACGCCGCAGTGATCGAGACCGCCGTCCCGTGCAGCGCAGACATCTCTGGGACCGACTCCCCAAGTTCGTGTTCGGCTTCTTCGCGTTCTCTCTGCTCGCCGGTGGTGGTCTTATCTCGGATGGGGAGCGCGAGTCGCTGAGAAACCTCTCGTCCTGGCTCTTCCTCATCGCGTTCGCAGGCATCGGCTTCAAACTGCGCTGGAGCGATATCCGTGGTGTTGGTCCGCGTCCGCTCCTCGCCATCGGACTCGGCAGCTTGGCCCTCGCCCTGGTCACGCTCGCCGCCTCCATGCTGCTCGCGGGCATGATGTTCTAATAGCCCCTGCCCCTGGCTAGAATGCGCCGCAGGTGCGCGTCGAGCAAGGCAGGACAGACCCCCGGCCGTTCGTCGCGCGCGGCGGTCAGCCCTTCACGTCGAGACACTTCATGTAGATCCTCATACCCAGTCGCCACCCTCCACCACCTTTCTTCGGGGCCTGTGGCTGATTATTCGCCGCCGCACCGGGGCATCCGGCGTGGTGTGGAGGATTGTCCGCGGCACAGACGTTGCGTGCAACGTCTCTACACTTCACCCCGGCGCGTGAGTCGGTGACAGGGGGTGGAAATAGGTAGGGCCGGTCAGTTGTAGCTGACCGGCCCTCACACTTGCCTGGGGGTTAGTAGTGGATCACTATGGGCACGCCCGTCCCGACCCACGAGAAGAGCCACGACATCGCCTCGTATGGCACGTTCACACAGCCGTGCGAGCCGGTGAACGAGGCTCCCGGAGGACCGGAGCCGTTCGTACCAGGTCCGAAGGTAGCCCGCCACGGAGCGTCGTGGATGTAATGGCCTCGGCCCGTGAACCGGAGCGCGTAATTCGCTGTGGCTGTCTCGTACCAGTAGGGAGAGGTCTTCGGCCACGGCGAGACGAACTCATACGGGCTGAGCTTCGCCATGACGTAGTACGTGCCCGTCGGGGTGGCTAGCTCGGGACGGCCGCTAGTGATCAGGGTCACCCTTACCTGCGTGCCCTCCTCGTATGCCGCCATGCTCTGGCTCGTGAGGTTGATGTCAATCCACTTAGCCGGGAAGTTGCCTCCCCAGGCCGCCTCGTTGCCCTTATGTTCGTATGCTGCCTTCTGCACGCGCGTATATGTGATCTCAATGGAGCGGTCGCCCCGATACAGCGCAGCCACGGCTTCCTCCGCGGTTGCCTTGTAGTTGATGACCATGTTCGGCGGGTTTGACACCCACCGACGGATCTCCGTCTCCATCACGCTCGTGCTGATGTACGGGTTGATGTCAGCGCCGCCCGCGTCGCTCCAGAAAACGGCATTGGAGATGTCGTTGGGGTCCAGCCACCAGGTGTGGTCACTGCCGATCCTGAGGTACAGCCTGCCGTCAATCCAGTTCCTTATCTGGGTGTACTCCGGGCGAAGGTCCGCGGCGGACACACCAGGGGAGCTGCGCTCAACTGCCACCCGTCCCTCGCGCACCTGAGGTGACCTGGCGAGAGAGGTGAGGAGCGATTCCGTTGCCTCCTCGTGAACCCGCACGCCGTACATCGCCTCGACCAGTTGGGGTATGGCGCCGCTGGATACGTATGCGTTCCGCGCTTCCACGTTGACATCTTCCGCGATTTCCTCAACGAATCCCGGGATCTCGTCCTGGTCGAGGTAGGGCGTGGCGTCAGCACCCTCCCCCTCCCACCGAAGCCACTCCCGCAGCTCCGACTCGTCGGCGATCCACTCCTCGCCTTCGTGCGTGAGCGTAACTGGCGCGCCGATGAGAAGGTTCGCGTCCGCCGCCGCCTTCTGAAGCTGGTCCGCACTCACCTTCGCAGGCACGGAGGAGGTTCTTACGTTGACGACGCCCGCGGGATCACGCAGCGAGGACTGAACTGAGCGCAGAGTCTCCGGCACGAGGACACGCAAGCCCGGCTCCTCGCGCACCACCCGCGCCCGCTGGTCTACCTCAATACGCGCGCTGACCGGCGCTGTGTACACGTCCTCGGCAACCCCATCTACCCACTCGCGCAGGTCGTTGGTCGGTATGTACGCGCGCCTAGTCTCCCCCGTTCCGCGCCACTTGAGCAAGTCCGTGAGATCCGACTTCGTTAGCGTCCACGTCTCCTCACCCAGCTTCAGCCGAAGTGGACGGCGCACCATCGCGTCGGCCTCCTCCACCGCCGGCCTTAGCTCCGCGTTCGTGACCTTGGGCGAAACTATCCTGACCACTGCATCAACTCGGGCGTCGTCCCCGAACGCCTCGTTCTTCAGGCGATAGACCGTGCCGCCAACGTTCGTCACGTATCCGGATCGGGCGGACACGAGCGAGACTGCACCAGTCTGCACCTTGATACGCGCGCTCTGGGGACTCCTGTCAATGTCCGAGGCAATATCCTGCACCCACTCCTTGAGGGGATCGGTCCTGATGATCGGCGTGATGTCCGCTCCCGATCCCTTCAGCCGCAGCAGAGGGCGCACGTCCTCCACGGGCAGGGTCCACGTCCGTCCACTGAAGGTCGCCACCATCGGCCGGGACCAGGCGAGCGAGAGCTTGTCCAGGGCCTCCTGCAGATGGGCCTCCGTCACCTCTGGCTGCGTAGAGCGTATGACGGGCTGAACGGGTTGCTGCTGGGCGTAGAGAGCCTCCAGCGACGAAGGCAGCTTACCAAGCGTCGCGGGAACGTCGAGCGCCAGCCCGACCTGGGAGGGCTCAAGCTTCGGCCCATCCTTGCCCAGCGTCAACTTCGCGTCAATGACCGGCTGGTCCACTCTTGGGGCCAGCCCGCGCAAGACCTCGGTCGCACTCTCCTCGCGGAACTCGACGACAGGAGGAAGTACCTGACCGCCGTTTAGCACGCCAATCCGTCCGGACCACTTCTCGACCCAGTTGCCCGACCGACCGACTCCCAGCGCTCGATCTGCGGTGCCCGCAGCGTCAAACTGCAACCCAAGCTCTCGGGCCGATACTCGCGCCGTTTCCTGACCCAACTGAAAGCTCACAGGCCGGTCGAGGTCCCGCTGCGCACGAGCCTCGATGGCTGCAACAGCCTCCTGCCGCGACATGCCGCCGAGCTGTGTTCCGAGCACTTCCACTCCGGGGTACACCCGTGAGGAGTACCACAGGCTGTATCCGACCATAAGTGCCGCGATCAGCGCCAGCAGCGCCAGCGGGAACAGGAAGAGCCACCGCCCACGCCCGCCCGTACTGCGAAAGGGACGCGCGAGCGAACGGGGATAACTGGATGCGTTGCTTGTGTTCAAGAAGTAACTACCTTTTCTCCCACCAGGGTCCAAAGCACAGTTATATGCCGAATACCAAAACCACTTTGAGTATGCATGGTTCCGGTCCCAAATTGCCAGACCAGAACGCCCTACATTTCACACCTTCAGTGGTACGGGTCACACGACAATCTACACCACCTGCAGCCGCTACCATCTCTGATTCCCCCAGCACGCGCAAGCACCGCTCAGCAGCCGGAATCGGTATCTTTTCCCTCCGCACGGCCGATGCAGAGCACCGAGGATCAGACCGTACGCTAGATGTCTCAGCACGGCAACAGCGAAACTCCTCCTCGACCATGCCGGCGCGAGCTCACCCTCCCACCTGCCTGGGTGGTAACGGTCCACGAGCGGCATCAGCGGCCACAGCAACAGGTTCTACAGCTGCGCGAAGAGCAGGCCGCGAAGCCAGCCTGGGCCCGGAAAGAACTGGCATACCGACGCGAAGATGACACCGACGGCGCTCCCGTTCAGCAGGTGGAGCGCCGCGCCCACCAGCAGCCATACCCGCCGCCGCGTCGAGAACGGCCTGCCAAGCAGCGTGAAGTCGTTGAAGCGGTACCGCACAAGCCGCAGGTCCAGCCACATCGCCAGCGCGTACGCTACCGAGCCCGTGAGTCCCGCCCACGCCCCTCCTACGGCCTTCTTGCGCGTCACACCACCCGGTAATCTCACGCGGCGAGGTCGAGACCAGGGTCCACATCCATGTCCAGGCCGCTTGCCTCGCCCCGCCGCAGCTGTTGGTATCCCACGCCTGCTATCATCGCGGCGTTGTCGGTACAGTACTCTAGACGAGGGAAGCGCACCCGGTCGCCCAACGCCTGCCCCATACGCTCACGCAGGCGCGCGTTCGCTGCTACCCCGCCAGCTACAAGCACCTGTGCTGCGCCGTACGTTTCAGCGGCCGCGACGGTCTTGCGCACTAGAATGTCCGTCACCGACTCCTGAAAGCCGCGCGCCACTGCGGGCACATCCACGTCCTCCGACCCGCGCACCACACGCTGCACTGCCGTCTTCAATCCACTGAAGCTGAAGTCGTACGTCGCCCTCAGCTCCGCCCTCGGCAGCACCACCTCACGCCCGTCTGCTGCCGCCGACGCGGTCTGTATGGCGGGCCCGCCCGGATACGGCAGACCCAGAATGCGCGCTGCCTTGTCAAACGCCTCGCCCGCCGCATCGTCGAGCGTCCTCCCCAGTCGCTCGTACCGCCCGTGGTCGCGCATGAGAACGAGCTCGGTGTGCCCGCCTGATACCACGAGGCAGAGAAGGGGAAACGCGGGCTCCTGCGCGGGCTCGCCAGGACTCACAAGCCAGTTAGCGTAGATGTGAGCCTCGATGTGGTTGACGCCGAGAAGAGGGATGCCGCGCGACCATGCCACGCCCTTCGCCGCGTTCACCCCCACCAGCAGCGCGCCGACCAGCCCAGGCCCCCGAGCGACAGCTACAGCGTCTATGTCCTCCCAGCCGAGCCTTGCCTGTGCCAGCGCCTCCTCGATAGTTGGCAGGATAGTGAGCACGTGCTGTCGGCTCGCGATCTCTGGCACAACGCCGCCAAACCTGCGGTGTATCTCGATCTGAGAGGCAACCACGTTCGCGAGTACGAGCGTGCCATCGCTCACCACCGCCGCGCCAGTCTCGTCGCAGCTCGTCTCCAGCCCAAGCACGTTCACACGGACACCCCCAACAGGCTGCCGTCGAGCCGCGCCTGCAGTTGGGAGCGCAGTTCCTCCAGCTTCCGAGCGAACTCAAGAGTATCCACTCGGTCCGACCACATCACGAGCGCATCCTCACCATCGTCACTGTAGTACCGACGGCGGTACCCCGCATCCTTGAAGGTGTACTTGCGATACAGAGCGTGCGCTCCGGTGTTGGAGACACGCGCCTCCAGCGTCACCCACTGCGCCCCCTTCGCGCGTGCGTGCTCCATAAGGGTGAGAAGCAGCAACTCCCCAAGCCCCTGACGGCGGACCTCCGGCAGCACGGCGATAGTCGTCACGTGCGCCTCGTCGTTGACGATCCACAGCCCCGCGTACCCGACTATCGGTTCTGTGTTCGGCGCTTCGCCCTCCTTGAGGAACGGAAGGATGTTCGTCAGGAAGCCGCCACCCTTCGGGTCCGGCTGCGTGAGTGGTCCCTCACCGATGCGCCGGAGCACGATGTAAAGGTTCCTCTCCGGGTGCGTCACCTCACGCCGGTAGGCGTCGGCGGGCCAGGGGGTGGAAAAACACCGACGATCAACCGCCACCACCTCGGGCACGTCTTCCAGACGCATCCGCTCTATCTTGTACGGCACCTACGTACCCTCATGCACCACCGTCCCCGCCAGTAGCGTGTAGGGGCGAAGCACCCGCGGTCTCGCCCTCACAGGACAAGCCTTCGGGCCGCCACTCACAAGCTCCACCCTTTCCGCACACCATACCGTTACAGACCGCCAGCCTCCAGATACAGTGCCTGCAGACTGGCAGCGGAATCTACATCCCCGCGCATCAGCCGCTCCCATCCCAGCGCCGCGAGCACCGCCGGGTCGCGCAGCGCCTCAGCCTGACTGGGCACAACAGCCTTCGGCTGGTCCCCAAGCAGCAGGCGAAGGTCAGCGTTCAGTTCACCGCAATAGAGCACGGCGCCTGCCTCCACGACCTCCTGCGTACGCACGTTGCGCGCCCACTCAAGCACGAGACTGCCCTCTCGTTCCACCCTGTACGCCGCCACTGCGAGCCGGTCGCGGCCCAGCGGAAGCACTGCTCTGATCGGCAGTCCCCGGTGGCGGTGCGGCCATGCTGTATACAACGGTGTGGGCACGCCGACAAGCGGCACTCCCAGGCTAGCCGCTATGCCCTTTGCAGTCGCAAGCCCCACTCGCACCGCCGTGAACGAGCCGGGGCCGGTCGCGACCGCCACGCCTGTCAAGCATGCAGCGGGCACGCCCCGGCTCTGCAGCAGCCGATCTATCCACGGCATCAGCTGGACGGTGTGCGAGCGCTCCGCCCTCCATCTCAGCGAAGCCTCCGGCCCCCTCTCCCCGTGGAGCGCGATGCCTGCCCACGCCGTCGAGGTGTCTATCCCTAGCAACATCAGCCCTATCCAACAGACGCTTGAAGCGCATCGAGCAGCGCGACCGCGCGCCTCCCGCCCGCCTCAAAGCGGATCGTGCGCTCCTCATCCCCCACTGCAAGCTCGAAGTACACGTCGAGGCGCTCCGAGGGCAGTTTCGGCAGCAGCACAGAGGGCCACTCGATAAGCGCCGCGCCGTCCCCACCCAAGATCTCGTCAACCCCGAATACCTCGGCCTCTGCGGCGCTGCTCACCCGATACAGGTCCAGGTGATACAGGGGTACGTGGGGGTTGGGATACACGTTGACAAGACCGAACGACGGGCTGACCACCGGTCGCTCGACGCCGAGCCCTCGCCCCACGCCCTGCACAAACGTGGTCTTGCCCACACCGAACCCGCCCCACAGCGGCAGCACGTCCCCCGGAAGCAGCAACGGCGCAAGCAAGGCGCCTAAGCGCATAGTTTCTTCGGCAGACGCGCTCTGGAGAACGAGCTGGCCTGTGTGTACTGATCTGTTGTATGGTAGCGTCTCACTCATCGTAACCATGATAGGTTACACATCCGATGTGTAGCAAACAGCGGTTGAACCAGACTGCCAGGGCGCTAGCGCGCGGGTCGCAACCGAGCGCGCGGAGTGTAGAATAGGGGCAACACCATACAGGAGGGCGCGCATTGAGCCAGGAAGAGGTGCAGCAACAGGACCGGCTACTCCAGGATGCGCTGAAGCACCAGCGACAGCTTGTGGACTTCTACAAGCAAGCCGCAAAGGATGCCCCCGAGGACCAGTGCAAGGACCTCTTCAAGCGCCTGCGCAAAGCGCTGGAGGATCAGGTGGGCGATGTCGCGGGCGAGCTAGCCCGCCACCGCAAGCAGCGCAACCTCGGGCGCCCCATCGAGGAGTAGGGGTCTCCCAACACCTACAGACAGCAATACGCCGCGGACCCATAGGTGCATTGCCCCGTAGCGCCCACGCGCTCCCCACGTCATTGACCTGTCTCCTCCGGCTCTCTCGCAGTGCCCTCGCAGCCCCTTGCTACAACAACATCCTGTGTGGAGTATAATAGGCCGTACTATATATGGGAGGCAGCAAAGTTGCGATGCCCCAAGTGCGGCTCGGGAGACAGCCGCGTCGTGGACTCCAGGGACGCCGTGAACGCGGTGCGCAGGAGGCGGCTGTGCGAGAACTGCGGCAACCGCTTCACGACTTACGAACGTGTGGAGACACTGAGGCCGCTCGTCGTCAAGCGTGACGGCACCCGCGAAGAGTGGAACCGGACGAAGCTGCTGGAGGGCGTGAGGATCGCTTGCACGAAGCGCCCAATCTCCTCCGCTCGCATCGAGGAGCTGGTGGACGAGGTGGAAGCGCAAGTCGCGGGGAGCGGTAGGCAGGAGATACTGACCACCGAGATCGGTCTGGCCGTCATGCGAAGGCTGCGTCACCTCGACGAGGTCGCGTACATCCGCTTCGCCTCCGTTTACCTTCGCTTCAGGGACGTCAACGGCTTTCTGGAGGAAGTCGAGCGCGTCAAGCGTCCCGGCCGGCCCGCGGATGACCAACTCCAACTGGATCTGTAGAAAACATGTGGATAACCCTATTGTGTCGTCACACGCACGGTGATAACCTATAAATTGTGTTCGCTCCTTGCGGTAACACGATATATAGTAGGCCGGCGATGCGCCCGAGAGCGACGTAGGGCGGACAGGACGGCGCGAAAGGAAGGGATGAATGGCTAACACCGCGAGACCTACCGGGATGTACTCCGGCCAGAGCGTCGAACAGCTCGATGCCGAGGTGCGATCCCTCATACACAGGCGTGAGGCGACCGCCCTCACTGGCTACCGAGAGAAGATCTTTCTCGACCGGTACGCCATCAAGGACTCGGAGGGCAAGCCTGTCGAGCATTACCCGGAGCAGATGTGGCTGCGCGTCGCCAAGGCCATCGCCTCCGTTGAGTCCGAGGAGCGCCGCGCGGAGTGGACCCACAGGTTCTACGACGTGCTTTCGGACTTCCGCTTCGTGCCGGGCGGCCGCATCCTCTCCGGCGCAGGTTCGGGCACGGACGTCACCTACTACAACTGCTTCGTGATCCCGAGCCCTGAGGACTCGGTGCAGGGCATCTTCGCCAACATCTCGATTGCGGCTGAGATAATGCGCCGCTCAGGTGGCGTAGGCGTCAACCTCTCCACACTGCGGCCCCGTGGCGCGTACATCAAGACGGTAAACGGTACAGCCTCCGGCCCGTGCTCGTGGGGCATCCTCTACTCGGACATGACCGGCAAAGTCATCATCCAGGGCGGCTCGCGCCGTGGCGCGCTCATGCTGATGCTTGACGACGACCATCCGGATGTGGAGGAGTTCGTCGAGTACAAGCGCAAGAACCCAGGGCACATTGACCACGCGAACCTCTCCGTCTGTGTCAGCGATGCGTTCATGCAGGCCGTGAAGGAAGACAGGCCGTGGGACCTGAAGTGGAAGGGGGAGGTCTGGAGGACCATCCGCGCGCGCGACCTGTGGCGCAAGATAGCCGAGAGCGCCTGGGCGTACGCCGAACCGGGCGTAGTCTTCATGGACCAGTACAATAAGCGCTCGAACACCTGGTACTTCGAGAACATACGCTGCGTAAATCCGTGCGGAGAGCAGGGACTTCCGCCGTACGGGGTATGCAACCTTGGGGCGCTCAACCTCGTATCGTTCGTCAAACAGCTCGACGGTGAGACGTATTTCGACTACGAGGACCTCGCGCAGGCATCGAGGACAGCTATCCGCTTCCTGGATGACGTGATTGATGCTACGAACTACCCGTTCGACGAGAACCGCGAGGCACAGCAGAACGGCACGCGTCGCACGGGGCTGGGCACAATAGGGATCGCCGACGTGCTCATCAAGCTCGGCCTGCGCTATGGCAGCGACGAGGCGATGCCGGTGGTCGAGCAGATCTACAGGACGATCCGCGACGCCGCGTACGAGGAGAGCGCGCAGCTCGCCGCAGAGAAGGGGCCTTTCCCCAGGTTCGACCGCGAGAAGTTCATGCAGGGTGACTTCATCAGGCAGCTGCCGCAGCACGTCCAGGACCAGATAGCGGAGCACGGCATCCGCAACGGCGTCCTGCTCACCCAGGCGCCTACCGGCACAACGTCCTCGCTGGCGGGCGTCAACTCCGGCATCGAGCCTGTGTTCGCGTTCGTTACAAAGCGCAAGGATCGGCTGGGCGAGCACGTTCTCTACCACCCGCTCGCGCAGGAGTGGAAGGACGCGAACCCGGACGAGGAGTTGCCGGATTACTTCGTGGCCTCCGGCGACCTCACGCCGCACGAGCACATCGCAATCCAGGCCGTGGTGCAGAAGTACACCGACTCGTCGATCTCGAAGACGGTGAACGGCCCCTCGACGGACACGATCGAGTTCGTAGAGCAACTGTACCTGGACGCGTACGACTTGGGCTGCAAGGGCGTTACGTACTATCGCCAGGGCAGCCGCGACGCGGTCCTCGAAGCGGTCACGGAGAAGAAAGCGGAGCCCGCGAGCCAGCCGCAGGAGGTCAAGCAGGCCGTGGAGAGAGTGCCCGCGCCTGTCGTCCCCGACCTCAAGCCGGAGATCAAGTCGCGACCAATGGTGGTGCAGGGATACACCCGGCAAGTACGCGCTCCCGAGGGCAAGGTGAACATCACGCTGAACTCGGACGAGACCGGGCTGCTCGAGATCTTCATCAACCTCGGCAAAGCCGGCACGGACATCGCCGCGATGGCGGAGGCACTGGGCAGGCTCATCAGCCTGAACCTGCAGCTCCCGAGCCCGATGACCGCTGACCAACGCGCGTGGGAGATGGCGGACCAACTGCGCGGCATCGGCGGCAGCCGCACAGTTGGCTTCGGGCAGGGGCAGGTCAAGAGCCTGCCGGACGCCGTTGGCCAGGCGCTCATCAAGCACCTGGAGCGCGAGAAGAGCGCGCCGACGGCAGGTAGCGACGGGCATGCGGGCGCGGTGCCCGCACCGCAGCCGCCCGCCGTAAATCCTGCAGAGCCGGAGACGAACGGCGGGCACGGTGCAGGCACGAACGGCAACGGCTCGAAGCTCGCCTCTGTTCCCGCGACGGTGACGCCGCAGCAGCTGCTGGAGAAGACGGTGCAGCTAACCGGCAACCTCTGCCCCGGCTGCGGCTGCAACAGCCTCGTCCACCAGGAAGGCTGCCGCAAGTGCATCGTCTGCGGTCACTCTGAGTGCTAGGCTGACCTCACGCACCTGCAGAGACGTTGTATACAACGTCTCTACTCAGAACACAGCACGGAAGAGGCACGACATAGATACAGGGGGCGGGGCCTGAATGTGCCCCGCCCCCTGCCCGGTCTACGGACTCTCGCCACAACCATCGTTGTTTATGTCCCTCTGCGCGGAGCAGAGAACACTCGGTGCGAGGTTGCGGATGCCTCTGCCCAACAGCGATGAGGGAGTATACGCACAGGCACGGTGTACGGCCTCCTCACCATGACTCCTCCAATGCCTCCTTAGGGCTGGTCCGCTCCTCCAGCCTCCGGCGCACACCCTCGATCAGTCTCCATGCGAGTGCGTCCGGCGTGTCATCCAGAGCCAACACCCACTCGTCGTCACGGTGCGAGTGCAACCAGCGCGCTGTGAGGGCGATTCTCTCAGGCGTTTGCTCACCGCCCTCGGACGCGACCGCAAGCAGCGACCTCAAACCCTCCGCCAGCCCCGACTCGTCGAAGGCGCTGACACGAGCGCAAGCGACGCATCCCAGGTCGCGGACGAGCAGCAGATATAGCCACCCGCCCGTCTCGTCGTACCGGGCAACAACCCTGTTCCCACTCTCCGAAGCCGCGGGCGCCAGCTCTCCACCCAGCGCCGCGCGCTCTGTGCGCTCGACGTGGGATGCCAGCACGGACCACTTGCGGGTGGGCATGCGCGCTGCCATCGCGTGCAGCCTCGCGCGCATCTCGCCGCAGAACCTCTCTGGGTCCGCGAGCAGCACCTTCAGCTCCTCCAGCCTGGCCCGCGACTCATCACACGTCTGGGCGCTCCCGCCCCGGCGGCTCAACCCCCACAGGCCAGCCAGCGCCCCGGCTGCGGCATCGGCTGTGGCACGGGTTGGGAGTGGACCAACATAGAGCGCTCCATCCTCCCGTGGCGCGGATGCGACCTGGACCACGTTTACCGGATGCTCTGAGCCTACACGCAGCCACCACGCCGCCCGCGCCGAGACTTTCCGCTGCACGTTGTAGGGGGGCTGCAAGTTATGGATAAGCTCAGCCTCTTCCAGAAGAGCCTCGAGGTGTGTCCCGAGCAGGACGTGGTCGAGCCGGGCCGCGCTCGACAGCAAACCCCTCAGCCCGCGCGTCAGCTCTATCTGCTCGCTGAAGTAGGAGAGCACGCGCCGCCTGAGGTTCGAGGCGGACCCTATGTACGACGCGGAGTCCGCAGCGTCGCGAAACACATACACGCCGGGACCCTCCGGCATGGAGGACGCCACAGCCCTCAGGCGCTCCCGCAACCGAGTCCGGTTTCTTGCAGTTCCCGGCGCAATGCGTGCGCCACTCGGGCTGTCGTGCAGGCCTCTGAGAACTTCCACCTCGCCGAGCAAGGTGTCGGACATGGCGGACACCAGCCCGAGCGACGCGCGCACAGCCTCCAACGAGCGCTTGCTGCCGCCCTGAAGCCACAGATCCCGACCCAGGATGCGGACCGTGTTACCCAGCGGGGGCATTCCGCACAGCTGAAGCTCGTGGGACAGCACGGAGAACAGCGCATCATCGAGCGTGAGCAGCTCACGCCCCTGTATCAGTTCTACGACCTCTTCCGCCACGTCCTCGAAGCGTACGTAGGCCTCCTCGCCATCCAGAGGGTCGGGCTGCATCAAGGTCTCCGGGGTTATGGGCCGGGTGTCGAACCTCCACCTGAAAACCGGTCGCGGCGCATCAGCCCCCGTGAGCGCGAGCTCCCGAAGTCTCCCGCCACGCGCCCTGGTACTCCGCCCCGCCATCAACAGCGGCTGCTGCGGGGCGCTAACCTCTCCACGCAGCAGCGCCCACCGTCCGTCGGGCAGGCGGCCAAACCCCTCACTCCCCCCAAGCAGCGAATCGAGCAGACGCAGCCACGGCCCGACGGGGCCTGCTACCCCGTACAGCCCCCGCGCAAGCTCCTCCTCGGCAAGCGGCCCCCCAGCCAGCAGTCTCTCGGCGGTCGCGAGCAGCCGTGCGTCAGCGGACACGCTACGAGACTTCCCGGAGGTTTGGCTTCACACTACTCGATACTGCGCCCAATGAGGTGTATCCTTGACGGTGCATGGCTGTGGTCGTATACTCTAGCGCACCAGACGGCCACATAGATAACGGAGGAACACGGCTTGGGCTTTTCCGAGACTTCCCACAATGAAGCCGACCTCGTCACGGTCCGTACTATCGGAAGGTTAGCGCAACTCCTCATAGAACTCCGCGCAGAGTACGAGCGCCGCCCCAACGATACTACGCTCAGCCAGATACGCCACCGAATCCGCGAGATGTCCGAGCTGGAACAACAACTGGGGTCACAAGACGTCCCCACCGCGGTGTAGCCCCGACCACTCTTCTAAAACTGTAAGGCCGGTGTTGTCCTGCATGCCATGCTGCCCGCAGGCAGTTTCACCATCGACGCGGAGCAGTCCCCGACGTTCCCCTCTTCGTAATCGGCACTCCCTGCGCGCACTGCGGACACTCTTGCGGCTGATATGCCGCAGCATCGAGCGTCAGCGCTGCCCAGTACGCCGTTCCGGCCTCCGCCGTGCCGCCCGAGCGGTCCACCAGGAGCCCTGCACCTACCACGACGCCGCCCAGCCGCTCCACCGCCGCGACGGTGTGTCGCACGGAACCTCCCGTCGTCATCACGTCGTCCACCACCAGCACCCGCTCTCCCGGCTCTATCCTGAACCCGCGCCGGAACTCTCGTCCACCGTCGGCCGACTGCTCCGCGATTATGCACCGAAGCCCCAGCTGCCTTGCCACCTCGAAAGCGAGTATCGCGCCGCCCGTAGTCGGCCCGGCGACCGTCTGCGCCTCCGCGTCGCCGTAGTGATCCGCTATCTGCCCGCAGATCGGTACAGTTACATGGGGGTGCTGTATCAGCTCGAACTTCTCCACGTACGTTGGGCTGTGCAGCCCGCTGGACAGCAGGAAGTGCCCGTGCAGGACGGCTCCCGCCTCCGCCAGCAACCTCTCAGCGTCGCTCATCAACCCACGTAGAAGAACGCGAAGCCCAATATCAGGTACACACCCAGTAGCAGCGCGCCTTCCAGCCAGTTGCTCTCGCCGTCCAGACTGACGAATGCTCCCACAACCACGGCAGCGATGAGCGCGATCATCTCGAACGTGTTGAACACGAGGTCCATGGGTCTGGGGCCCACAAACAGGCTGACGAACACGAGCACGGGTGCGACGAAGAGGGCGATCTGAAGACTGCTGCCCAGGGAGATAGCAAGGCTCAGGTCCATCTGATTCTTGTACGCCACCTGGACGCCAACGATGTGCTCTGCCACGTTGCCGACGAGTGGGATGATGATGATACCGAGGAAGAACTCCGTCCACCCCAGACTCTCTGTTACGTGCTCGACAGCGCCGACTATGAACTCGCTCATAAACACTATTGCGAGCGTTGACACCACCAGGACCCCGAGAGCTACAGGTACGCTCCACGCAGCCTCATGCCCCCCTGCGTGACCGCCATGTCCACCCTGCGCGGGAGCATGAGATGCGGTCGGCGCGCCTGGGCCAGCAGAGCTGGAGCCTCCACGCGAGGAAGACGTGGTGATGGTGGTTGAGGTAGTGTTGCTGCCGGAGAGACGCGCCGCCTGGGCCGGAGCGGCTGTTGAAGACGTAGCAGCGCCTCGCCCCGCGTCTACAAGGTCGGGAGACACACGCGGCGTCTCCCCCGCCGCCGACCCGTGGGCAGCGGGCTCGGCATTCGGGCTGCTGAAGAAACTGTACGCCAGGTAAGCCAGGTACAGGAGCAGCATAATCGCGGCGACCTCGTCGCTCAGCGTCACTAGGCTTGCCTCCTCAATCGTCCTAGCGAACGCCGTCGGCACAGCCATCGCGATAACCGAGAGCATCATCAGGGAGGCCACCACGCCCGCCTCCGCCCGGTCGAACCTCTGTATGCCATTCTTCAATCCCCCCAGCAACAGGCTCGCGCCAAGGACGACGAGGATGTTGCCGAGAATCGAGCCAATGATGGAGGCTTTGACCAGTGTATAGAGCCCGGCATTCAGCGCGACTATCGTGATAATCAGCTCCGCCGCGTTTCCGAGGGTAGCGTTCAGCAGACCACCAATCCGCGGCCCGGTATGGACCGCTATCTCCTCCGTAGCCTTGCCCAGCACCGCCGCGAGCGGTATGAGCGCGAGCGCGGATACCATGAAGATGACAACCGGCGACGCGTGAACGAGATATTCGAGCACAAACGCTATGGGCACCAGAGCTAGCAACGGGTATATGTATTTCAACGAGAATCCCCTAACTAATGCTGACCAGCAAAGCGATCATCATGGGCCCTTCATAGCGATACGCACCCCGTACAGACGTTGCACGCAACGTCTCACTCGCATCACCCTCTACAAACCGGCTCGGTCGGACATACGTGGGTTACGAGCATCTACTACCCGACGGCAGCACACACCCCCTGACATCCGCGAGGCTGCTGACACCTTTCTCCGCGCACCACGCGCCCAGCCCATCCGCAACCTCGACGATGGTGCTGGGCCGCCCGAAGCCGGAGCTTCCCACCTGCACAGCGGACGCGCCCGCCATGATGAACTGCAGCGCGTCATCCGCACGTGTGATGCCTCCGAGTCCAATCACCGGCACATCAACCGACTGAGCCACCTCCCACACCATCCGCACCGCTACCGGGCGTATGGCGGGCCCGCTCAGGCCCCCCGTCCTGTTGCCAAGCACCGGCCGTCGGGACGCCGTATCTATCACCATGCCAGTCAATGTGTTCACCAGCGAGACCGCATCTGCGCCCGCGTCCTCCACGGCTCGCGCCACCCCTGAGATGTCCGCCACGTTCGGGGTCAGCTTCACTATCAACGGAAGGCTCGTCACGGCCCGCACCGCAGAGGTGACGCCCGCCGCCTGATGGGGGTCCGTGCCGAACCACATCCCGCCCTCGTGAACGTTCGGGCAGGAGATGTTCAGCTCCAGAGCCGAGACGTTCTCTGCCTCCTCAACCCGCAGCGCAACCTCGATGTACTCCTCAACCGTCTCCCCTGCCACGCTGAGTATCACAGGAGCACCGAGCCCTTTCCACTTCGGCGCGTATGTGCGGCGCACCCTGTCTATACCGGGGTTGTTGATGCCTATGGCATTGAGCATGCCCGAGGGCGTCTCCACCCAACGGGGCATTGGAGCGCCAGCCCTTGGCCGCAGCGTCGTGCTCTTCGTCACCACCGCGCCTATACGATCCAGGGGCAGCAGTCGGGCGTACTCCACACCGTATCCGAACGTTCCCGCAGCGGACAACACCGGGTTACGCAGCAGGAGCGGACGGGGTGTTCCCACCCCCAACTCGACCGAAAGGTCTACGTCCATACAAGTTCCCTCAGATCGAACGCGGGGCCGTCCACGCACGACAGCCGCGCCCCCTTGCGCGTCTCGACGACGCAGCCGTAGCACGCCCCCACCCCACACGCGATCGGTGCGTGCGGCAGCCCGTACGCGGGAATGCGGCTCCTCGAATCCCGCAGCGTCCCCATCGCCCCCAGCACTACCCCCGGAGAGCCCACACAGTACAGCGCATCCGCCCACTGCAGCGCATCCGAATCGAGACCCGGCAGCACCTCCACATCCGGGGGCAGCAGTCGCGTTGATAGCCGGGTATCCTGAGCCGGGAGCACGAGCGCGACCTCCGCCCCCCCATCGAGGGCGTGGTCGGCGAGGGCGAGCAGGCAGTTGAGCCCACAGGTGTCCCCGGCGAGCAAAAGTCGCTGCGTTCGCGGGGGAAGCTGTAGCGGCTTGCCGAGCGGCCCATAGAACCGCACCCGGTCCCTCGGCCTCCTGCGGGCCAGCCACTCCGTCCCTCGCCCCGCCACCTGGACCAGGAGGCCGACGAGCGAATCACCGGTGCGGCGCACCCACAGCGGCCGTGGCAGGAATGGGTCCGTGTCTTCGCCTATAGACACCATCGCATACCGGCCCGGAGCGCTCCCCTGCGCCACGCGGGGCGCGGTCACGAGCTCCAGGTTGTACAGGCCCTCCTGTACCTCCTCGACCGCGCGAACCACACCCAGCTCCGCCGCCGACATCAGGACGCGCCTCCCGACTTACGAACACCGGGTAGCAGCTCAAGCAGTGCGGGCGGCGACTTCGCGAAGGCGTCCGGATGCTCGAGCTCCAGATCCTCGCGCGGGAACGGCCCCCACAGCGCGGCCACAGTCCGCATCCCCGCAGCCCGCCCCGCAGCCATATCGTGGATGCTGTCCCCGACATAGACCGTCCGAGGAGCATCGAGCCCGCCCTTGCGCACAGCCAGCAACAGAGGTGCCGGGTCCGGCTTGTGCCGCTCCGTGTCGTCGTGGAACACGCCGAGTGGAAAATACCCACCCAGGTCGTACATGTCCAGCGCGAGTCGGGCGTTCTCCTCCAGCTTGCTAGTCACGACGCCCAGTGTGTACCCCCTCTCGCGCAAGATACCAAGCGTCTCACTCATCCCCTCGAACGGGCGGATCATATCGTCGTGGTTCGCGCGCTGATAGTCGCGGTACGTACGCAGCATCTGCTCCGACGCCTCCGCGACGTCCGCCGCCTTGTCCGCCACGGCGTAGTCGTGCAGCGTCTCGAACAGCGACCGCCCGACGTTGCGCAGGATGTCCCGCCGGGTTGGCTGCCACCCGCTGCGCAGGTGCTGCCGTAGGGTGTGCTCATGAGAGGAGATGATGAGCTCCGTGGTGTCCACGAGCGTGCCGTCCAGATCGAAGAGCACGGACGTGACATCGCCGAAAGGTCTCCCTGTCACGCCCGGCCCGCCAGCGCCGCCACGCCCTCGCGGTACTCAGCGACCGTCGCGACCGTGTATTCGCCCCTGCCCAGCAGCGCGCGAGCAAGCGAGCGGGCGGTGTCGAGCGATGTCAGGCACGGCACGCCCGCCTCCACCGCCGCGCGGCGGATCTCGAAGCCATCGCGCACGGGCTTCTTCGAGGGCGAGATGGTGTTGATGACAGCGCAGACCTGCCGCCGCCGGATGATGTCCGTGATGTCCGGGCGCACGGAGCCTATCTTGTGAACTACCTGCGCCACGCGTACCCCGCGCTCCTCCAAATACGTAGAGGTGCCTTCAGTACACGCCAGGTTGTACCCGAGGTCCACGAGGTCGCGGGCGAGGCTCACAACCTCCTCCTTGTGCCGGTCCGCGATGCTCAGAAGCACCGTTCCACCCTCTGGCGGGTTGATGCCGGACGCGAGCATCGCCTTCATCATCGCGGGCGCAAGCTCCGTATCTATGCCCATCACCTCCCCTGTGCTCTTCATCTCGGGGCCAAGCGCGGTATCCACGCCCGCCAGCTTCGACATGCTGAACACCGGGGCTTTCACCGCGCACAGGTCGCGCTCCGGCATGAGCCCCCCTTCGTACCCCATCTCCGCCAGAGTCTCGCCGAGCATCACGCGGGTCGCGAGCGTGACCATCGGAACGCCCGTCACCTTGCTCAGGAACGGGACCGTGCGGCTCGCCCTGGGGTTCACCTCCAGCACGTACACAAGCCCCTCCCGCACGACGTACTGCACGTTCATCAAGCCCCTCAGCCCCAGCCCCAGTGCGATGCGCACTGTCATGTCCTCAACCTGCGCCTTCTCCTCTGGCGCAAGGTCCACGGGCGGATACACCCCGAAGCTGTCCCCCGAGTGTACGCCCGCGCGCTCGACGTGCTCCACTATGCCCGGAATTACAACCCGCTCCCCGTCGCACACAGCATCCACCTCGACCTCCCGGCCGTTGATGTAGCGGTCAAGCAGCACGGGATGACGACCGCTTATCTCCGTCGCGGTGTGGATGTACCCGAGCAGCTCGTCCTCACTGTGAACTATCCGCATTGCCCGCCCGCCGAGCACGTACGAGGGGCGCACGAGTAGCGGGTATCCTATTCGCTCGGCAGCGGAGAGAGCGCCTTCCACGTCTCGCACGCTCGCCCCTTCTGGCCGGCGCATGCCCAGACTCTGCAGGAACTCCTCGAAGCGCTCCCGGTCCTCCGCGAGGTCTATCGCATCCAGGCTGCTGCCCAGCACACCGAAGCCCGCGTCGTGCAGCCCCGCCGCGAGGTTTATCGCCGTCTGCCCGCCGAACTGCACAATCACCGGAGGGCCGGCCACCGGCTGCTCCCGGCCGTCCAGCGCCTCCTGCACGGGGAACCCATCGTGGAAGGACTCCAGCCCCTCGTTCTCCAGGATGTCGCGCACGCTCTCCTCATCCAGCGGGTCGAAGTACAGCCGGTCGGAGGTGTCGAAGTCCGTTGAAACCGTCTCAGGGTTGCTGTTGAGCATGATGCTGTGCGCGCCCGCCGCGCGCAGAGCCTGCGCGCTGTGTACGCTGCAGTAGTCGAACTCGATGCCCTGACCGATGCGTATCGGCCCGGAGCCAAGCACGAGCGAGGACCGTCCCTGCAGCGGCAGTGCCTCGTTCTCCTGCTCGTATGTGCTGTAGAAGTACGCCGTCGTCGCCTCGAACTCCGCGGCGCACGTATCCACCATCTTCCAGACGGGCCGCAGTCCGAGGTATGCGCGGCGGGCGCGCACCTCCTCCTCATCAGCGCCCGTCAACTCGGCTATCGAGGCATCCGAGAACCCCGACCGCTTGGCGCGCCACAGCGTCCCCTCCTCGAATCCGCGCTGGCGCAGCTCCTCCTCAAGACAGGTGATGTTGTGCAGGCCATGGAGGAACCACGGGTCAATGCCCGACTGCTCCGCAAGATACCGCACGCCGTAGCCCCGCCTCAACGCCGCCAGCGCTGCCCACAGCCGGGAGTCCGTCGGCGTTCGCACAGCCTTCAGGAGCGCCTCATCCGACTCCCACTCGGGCGACTCCCACAAGAGGGTGCGTCCCCCGAGTTCCAGGCTGCGCACCGCCTTCTGCAGTGCCGCCTCGAACGTGCGCTCAATAGCCATCACCTCGCCCGTCGCCTTCATCTGCGTGCCGATACGCCTGTCGCCGCCCGTGAACTTATCAAACGGCCAGCGCGGTATCTTCACTACACAGTAGTCGAGCGCGGGCTCCAGAGCCGCGGTCGTCCCGGCTGTCACCGCGTTCGGTATCTCATCCAGCCTTTTGCCGAGCGCTATCTTCGCGGCAACCCTCGCAATGGGATACCCGGTTGCCTTGGATGCAAGCGCTGAGGAACGGCTGACGCGCGGGTTCACCTCGATGACGTAGTAGCGGTCCGAGGAGGGGTCGAGCGCGAGCTGCACGTTGCACCCGCCCTCTATCCCCAGCGCCCGCACTATCTTGAGCGAGGCGCTGCGCAGCATCTGGTACTGCCGGTCGGAGAGCGTCTGGCTCGGGGCAACTACTATGGAATCTCCGGTATGTACTCCCACCGGATCAAAGTTCTCCATGTTGCACACGGTGATCGCGTTGTCCGCCGCGTCGCGGAGCACCTCGTACTCGATCTCCTTCCAGCCCGCGACGGAGCGCTCAACGAGGGTCTGGCTGATCGGGCTCGCGCGCAGGCTCCGCTCCAGCAGCACCGCCAATTCCTCGCGTGTGTCCGCCATCCCGCCGCCGGTTCCCCCCAGCGTATACGCAGGACGGCTGATGACCGGCAACCCCACCCGGTCCGCGAAGGCCAGGCCCTCCTGCACAGTGTGCACGGTCAGGCTCTCGATGACCGGCTCTCCGATGCGCTCCAGCAACAGCTTGAACGCCTGCCGGTCCTCGGCCATGCGGATGCTCTCCAGCGGCGTACCCAGCAGAGCCACGCCCCACTTCTGCAGCACCCCCGCGCTCGCAAGCTCCATCGCGAGATTCAGACCCGTCTGCCCGCCGAGCGTGGGCAGCAGGCCGTCCGGCCGCTCCCGCTCGATGATGCGCTCCAGCACCTCGACCGTCAAGGGCTCGACGTACACGCGGTCCGCCACCTCGTCGTCCGTCATAATCGTGGCAGGGTTGGAGTTGACGAGCACGACGCGCACGCCCTCCTCACGCAGCGCTCGGCACGCCTGCGTGCCCGCATAGTCGAACTCTGCAGCCTGACCTATCACTATAGGTCCGGAGCCGATGACGAGTACGGTTTGCCTGTTATCCTCAAGCACGTGTTACGACTCCCTCCGCTGCAGCTTGCTGCGCTCGATGCTGTTCAGAAATGCGTCGAACAGGTACTCATTCTCATCCGGCCCCGGCGCGCCTTCGGGGTGATACTGCACTGAAAACGCGGGCTTCTCGACGTGAACCAGCCCCTCCACGGACCCGTCATTCACGTTCAGGTGACTGATGCGCCAGCCGTCCTTCAGGGGCACGGACTCAGCATCCACTTGGTAGCCGTGGTTCTGGGACGTGATATGCACCCTGCCCGTGGCTACCTCCCTGACTGGATGGTTCCCACCCCGGTGTCCGAACTTCAGCTTGCTCGTCGTCGCGCCTATCGCCAGACCGAGTATCTGGTGTCCCAGGCAGATGCCGAAGAACGGCACTCCCCGCTCCAACACCGCGCCGACCGTCCGCACAGGTATCTCCGCGTCCTCCGGGTCCCCGGGGCCCGGCGAGGTCACGACCCCATCCGGCGCCAGGGAGAGCACCTCTTCCGCGGTCGCCGAGTACGGCACCACCACCGTCTCCGCAGCACGCTCCGCCAGCGAGCGCAGTATGTTCGTCTTCAGCCCACAGTCTATGACCACGACACGGTGGTGCTCCGCCGCATCCGTAGGCGGTTTCAGTTGAATGCCCCCGCCGACTAGCGCGTTCTTCCCGCTCACCTCGCCGACACCCGTAAGCTCGGATGGCAGCCTCGCCTCCCTCGCCCTTCTCACGAGCGCCGCCGTATCCTCTCCCGTCTCACCAGCCACGATTATTCCCCGGCGGGAGCCGTGGGAGCGTATGTGGCGCGTGAGCGCGCGGGTGTCCACGCCGCTGATGCCTGGGATGTCGTGGCGCTTCAGGTACTCGTCGAGAGTGCCCTCACTGCCCCAGTGCGAGGGAGCGTTCGAATGCTGCCGCACCACGAGGCCGGAAACCCAGGGCCGCACCGACTGGTCATGAAGCTCACTCACGCCGTAGTTCCCCACCATTGGGTACGTGAGGCACAGTATCTGGCCGTGGTACGAGGGGTCAGTGCACATCTCCTGGTAGCCCGTCATGGATGTGCTGAACACGACCTCGCCACCCGCGGTGGACGGGGCACCGAAGCGCTCGCCACGAAAGACTCGCCCATCCTCCAGCACCAGCAACGCCGGCTCACTCATCTGACCTCCATCCCACTCACGCGGTACGTCCTCGTGCCCGCCACGGTCATCAATACCCTGCCCTTCAATGTGTGCCCATCCAGCGGAGTGTTCTTGCCCTTTGAGAGCAGCTTGCTCGCGTCCACCACCCATTCCCTCTCGGGGTCAAACAGCGCGAGCTCCGAAGGAGCACCCTCCGTGATGCCTCTCCCCGGCAGGTTGAATGTCCTGCTCGCCCCGACCGTCAGCAGCCGCACAAGGTCGGGTAGCCCAAGCTCCCCCCGGTGGACAAGCTGCATCAGCAAGCCTAGCGCTGTCTCCAGCCCGCTGATGCCGAACGCGGCACAGCCGTACTCGCACTCCTTGTCCGTCGCGGAATGGGGGGCGTGGTCCGTGGCTACGCAATCAATGGTGCCGTCCCTTACAGCCTCCACGACGGCGCGCACGTGCTCCCGCGAACGTAGCGGCGGGTTCACCTTCGTGCTCGTGTCGTAGGCACGCTCGCCCAGTACGTTGTGGCGCCTATCCTCGCCATCCAGCGCGCCCCAGCCCGCCACCCACTCATCAGTGAGCAGCAGGTGGTGAGGGGTAGCCTCCGCGGTCACGGGTACGCCCCTTGCCCTCGCATCCCGCACAGCCTCCACCGCACCCTTCGTGCTGATATGCGCGACATGGAGCCTGCCCCCGGTCTCCTCCGCGAGCGCGATGTCGCGGCGCACCATCACCTCCTCGGCAGATGCAGGCGCCCCAGGTAGGCCAAGCCGCGCGCTCACCGCTCCCTCGTGCATCGCCCCGCCTGCGGAGAGCGCTAGCTCCTCGCAGTGCGATGTGATGGGCAGGCCCGTAGGCTCGCTATACGAGAGCGCCCTGCGCATCAGAGCCGCATCGCTCACCGGGCTGCCGTCATCGGAGAGCGCCACCACCCCTGCGGTCGCAAGGGCGTGGTGCGGAGCCAGCCTCTCCCCCGCGCGGGCCACTGTTATCGCCCCTATTGGGACCACCCGGACACCCAATCCCTCGGAGCGCTCCAGCAGCGTCTCCACGGCGATGCGCGAGTCCAGCGCGGGCCGCGTGTTCGGCATCGCGCACAGCGTTGTGAAGCCGCCCGCGAGCGCTGCGTTCACCCCGCTATGTATCGTCTCCTTGTGCTCCTCGCCAGGCTCCCTCAGGTGCGTGTGGAGATCAACGAAGCCCGGAGAGAGCACGAGCCCTGAGCACTCTATCTTCTCTGCGTCCGGCGCCTCTATCCCGCCTCCGGGGCGCACCATCGCCACCCTGCCTTCATCCACCAGCACGTCGCCCACTACATCCCTGCCGGTGTACGGGCACAGGACGCGCGCGCCTGAAAACAACAACGGATTCCTACTCACCGTTACCCCCCAGTAGCAGCCGCAGCACGGCCATGCGCACCAGCACGCCGTTCGTGACCTGCATCGAGATGAGGCTGTTTGGTGCATCCATCAATCCAGGCGCTATCTCCACCCCCTCGTTCGCCGGACCCGGGTGCATCACCAGCGCGTCCGGCGCAAGCTCCTTCAGCCGCTCGCGGGTGAGTCCGTACAGGCGCACGAACTCCTTGGGGTCTGGCAGGAGGCTCCTGGCCTGCCTCTCACCCTGCATCCTGAGCGCCATCACCGCGTGCGCGTCCCTGAGCGCGTCCCCCATCGAGGCTGTCTGAGTCACCCTGCCCCCCCTGTCGGAACGCGGAAAGGTCTCCAGCCATCCCCTCGGTGGTAGAAGCGTCCGCGGCCCGCACAGCCGCACATCCGCGCCACACAGGAGCAGACCCACCGTCGTGGAGCGCGCCACCCGGCTGTGCTCTATGTCTCCCACTATCGCCACCCGGAGGCCGCGCAGGTCGCCGAAACTCTGCCGCAGCGTGAGCAGGTCGAGCAGCGCCTGCGTCGGGTGCGCGTGCCTGCCGTCGCCAGCGTTGAGCACCGAACCCTTGAAATAGCGAGCCATCAGGTACGCCGCCCCCGGCTCCGGGTGGCGCAACACGACCGCGTCCGCACCCAGCGCCTCCAGAGTGCGCGCGGTGTCCACCAGCGACTCACCCTTCGTCACGCTGCTCTCGCCTGACGACACGTTGATCACGTCCGCGCCCAGCCTCTTCGCCGCGATCTCAAAAGAGAGTCTCGTCCGCGTGCTCGCCTCGTAGAAGAAGTTGACGACTGTCTTCCCCCGTAGAGACGTTGCACGCAACGCCTCCGACAACGCCTCCTCGAGCACCCGGTCAATGCCCTCGGCTCCGAGGCTGTCCACGTCCAGGAGGTGTCGGCCAAGAGCCACGGCTTTTTGGGGCTGCGGGGTCTGCACCGTTGTCACCTACGCCCGGACCTCGTGGACGGTCCGGTCCTGCACCGCCTCCCGGCGCGTGCTTGGAGCCTTCTGTGCCCCAAACCTCTCGACGAGCGCGAGCACCTGGTTGACGGCGATTGCCACGAACGTTGCGAGCGCGATGTTACCCAGCGCGAAGGAGAAGTTCCCGGTACCCACGTTCAGCGTGCCAGTCGGCACCCGGTCGAGCGCGCCGAGCGGCAGGTTGTTGTTGAGAAGCGTGTTCAGCACGGTTGTGTGAGCCCACTCCAGCGCTGCGCTGCCCACGCCGATAGCCAGCGTGGAGCCGAGCACGATCAGGTTGCGCGGCTGCGCGAAGTCCACCCGCCCGTCGCGGATGATCTTGCCCCCGGTCGCTGCTATGAGGCCGAAGAGCAGGATCGCCAGGCCTCCCATCACGCCCGGAGGTATGGAGCCGATGACCGCGCCAAACTTCGGGCTGAAGCCGAGCACTATCGCAGTCAGGGCCGCGGCGACGAAGACGTAGATGCTGTACACGCGCGTCATCGCCATTACGCCGATGTTCTCCGCGTAGGTTGTCTGTCCCGTCCCGCCTCCGAACGCCGAGACGACTGTGCCCACAGCATCGCCGAGGAACCCGCGGCCGAGGTACGGCATCAGGTTGCGGTCCATCTGCGCCGAGAGCGCCTTGATATGCCCCGCGTTCTCCGCGACGAGCACGAGCGCCACCGGGGCGATCAGGGAGATCGCGCGCAGGTTGAAGGTAGGGGTAACGAAGTCGGGAACTCCGATCCAGGCGGCCTGTCGTATCGGTGCCAGATCCACGTTGCCCGTCACGAGCGCGACGATGTACGCGATCACCGCGCCGAGCAGTATCGGTATCAGCCGAGGGAAGCCGCGTGTGCCGACCGCGATCAGGGCTGCCAGGCTGAAACTCAAGGCTGCGAGCCACACGTTTCGCGCAGCCAAATCTACCGCAACGTGCGCGAGCGCCAGGCCGATGACCGCCACAACCGCCGCCGTCACCACCGGCGGCATCAGGTACTCGATCCAACCCACGCCCGTTCGCATCACTATCAGGCCGATGATGCCGTACACCACGCCCGCGGCGATTATTCCGCCAAGCGCCGCGGGTATGCCTCCCTCGGCCTTCGCAGCGATAACAGGCGCGATGAACGCGAAGGAGCTGCCCAGGTACGAGGGCACCCGCCCGCGAGTGATCAGGATGAAGAGGAGCGTGCCCACCCCTGAGAACAGGATCGCGAGGCTGGGGTTGAAGCCCATGATTATCGGCGCAAGCACCGTCGCGCCGAACATCGCGAGCACGTGCTGCATCCCTAGCGCGATTGTGCGTGCGAGGGGAAGCCGGGTCTCCGGGTACGCCACCACCGCCCGTGTCCCCGCCTGAGCTTCTGTCTGTGTTGCCAACTACACTTCCTCCTGTAGCTTTACCATCAGCACGGCATCCTCGCCGTCCGTCTCCATCAGCCGCACCCGCACTTCCTCGTCACGCGAGGACGGCACGTTCTTGCCCACGTAATCCGCGCGTATGGGCAACTCCCGGTGGCCGCGGTCCACGAGCACCGCGAGCTGCACCCTGCCTGGCCTGCCGCGGTCCACAAGCGCGTCCATCGCGGCCCGCGCCGATCTGCCCGTGTACAACACATCGTCCACGAGCACCACCGACAAACCCTCGACACCAAAGCCGATGCGCGACGAGTCCACACGTCGGGCAAGCGCCTCGCGCGAGAGGTCATCGCGATAAGGATTTATGTCGATTTCTCCGACGGGAACGCGAGCATCGCCAAACCGCTCCAGCGCGGAGGAGATGCGTCGAGCCAGCGGGACGCCGCGTGTGCGGATGCCGACGAGGGCTACCTGGGAGAGGTCAGGGTTCTGCTCACGTATCTGGTGCGCGATACGGGTGAGGGCGCGTGACATCGCCTCGCTATCGAGCAGGACCAAAGCGCCCTTGAATGGGGATGTTACTGACACAAAAACTCCTGCCAGCCGTGCGGCAGGCAGGAGCAGGCGCACTTCGCCTACGGAGTGCGTATCCTCGCCTTGCCAGCCTCACGGGACTGTCTTTAAAGGCCTGAAAGAATTATAGGGCTCAGAACGGACAGGTATCAAGCGAAAGCGCCGCCGGGGGTGCCCGTCACATTTCTGCGTTGGGGAGTAACTATTCAGCGTTGTAAGACAGGCGCGAAGGGGTTGCCGGTGAAGGGGTGTACGAGAGCATCTAGGGCACTCTGCCCTTGTTTCCTGGCGGTGCAGATGTAACCTCTGATGCGGCAGAACCTAGGAAAGCAAACTCTACGTGAGTAGATGAGCT